>DATJZQ010000035.1:0-49387 GCA_035499005.1 Burkholderiales bacterium
GGCCGATGCGAAAGCGCATGCGACGTGCCTCCGGGAAGGCCTCGTTCCGCGTCGCAAGCGCGCTCTGGATCTCGAGTGCTGCACTCACCGCCTCTGTCGCACTCTCAAACACGGCGAGCACACTGTCACCTGCCATATCCACGACGCGACCTTGGTGGGCTTCGATCTGCTCGCGAAAGACGTGACGATACGCATCAAGGGTGGTGAGTGTGGCGCGCTCGTCCTCCTGCATCAGGCGCGAGTAGCCTGCAGCGTCGGCGGCAAGAATCGCAGCGAGCTTGCGACTTGGCTCCAAAGCGGCCCCCTTTGTGGACTGCGCTTCTGGATTCTAGCCCAGTCTCGCAGCCCGCAATCAAACTCCGGCGACCAAGCGCCAATCGACCGTTTCTGGTCGATCACCACCTATCGACTAGAGGGCTCACTTGCGACCCTGAATTGCCCTTCGATTGACCAGAAAGCAACCGTTCAACATGCACTCCCGCGAAGCGGGAGCGTCCAAGGCAGGAGCTTTGGGGGGATTGATGGTCATGGCAGTCGGCTGTCTGGGGCCACGATGGCATGCCAACCCGAACGTCCGGTTCGGGGAAATTTTGGGATGAGGATCGAAAGGCCGGAATTGGCCGTTAAGAGAGGCTGCGAAGGTCTACTCCTCGAGTAAGGAAACCAAGTACCTATCGGACAGTTTGTCGTAACGCATTCCCACGTCGTCCGAATGCCCAGCGATCGGGCGTGGTGCAATTCTCAGGAGCTCTTAGCGGCCGGCCGCGAGCCCGACGATGGTCTCGAACCCACCCCAGAACATGCGCTTGCCGTCGAAGGGCATCTTCGAGGGGTCCATCGACTCCTTGATCTGTGGATCTTCCATGACCGCCTTGTTGATGCGGTCGCGGTCCTCCTTGTTCCGATACACCACCCACGCCAACGCGATCACCTCGCCATCCTTGAGCTGTACGGCCTGGGGAAACGATGTGACCTTACCGGGCTGAGCGTCATCGCTGATCGAGTCGGAATAATACAGAGCGCCGTAGCGCAGATGGGCGTTGCCCCAATCCGTAGACATGCGCTTGTACATATCGAGGTTGGCACGGGGAACGGGGATGACTATGGCGTCGATGTAGTTCGGCATGGGACCCTCCGCTGTGTAAACCGATTGGACCGGTCGTGCCCGCGGCCGTTCCGCCTCAAACCTCAAATCTCTGTGCAGCTGCCGAGGACACCGCGCTCGCAAGCTCTCCGGATACGCTTGCAAGAGTTACCGACGCCCTGGTGGCCGTGATCGTGCTCGGCTCGCTGTTCGGATCCTTCCAGGAGCAATAACTTGCAGGACGGCGACATACCGTTGGATTAGGTCGCATCGTCAATCTCCGCGGGCGGGTAGTAATACCGGCTGCCCAGTGCATCCACCCGTCGCCAAAACTCCGGCCCGGACGCGAGCCCGCGTGTGTCCTTCGCCGCCGCTTGCCGCCACATCGCCCATGAATCCGGATGCAGCCGGCTGGCCTCAGCCATCTGAAATTGCGCTTCGGCTTCTCGTCCCTCGCGCAGCAGATAGCGCCCGAGGTGGAAGCGCGCGTGTGCCTCGGCGATGCTCGGATCGGGCAGCTTCAGTTTTTCCGCGGCACGGGTCGCGTTCATCGCATGCACGCTCCTGGAACCGTGCAGCACCCAATCGCGAACGGCATCGAAATACTGCGTCTTGACGCGGTTGCGCTCGGCCATCACTTCGTCGGGAAGCGTGAAGGTCTTGCGATCCATCGCGCGGAACGCGTCCATCGACCCTGCTGTCTCAGGTGGGCGGACGATGCGGCCTTCCTCGTCGATCCATACGGCCTGAGGCACGTTCACCATGTTGTACAGATCGGCCAGATGGTGAACCCGATCGATAAGGCACGGGTAGGCCGCCGCCGCCGCCTCGATCCACGGCCGCGCGGTCTCGGGCTGGTCCAGGGCAACGGCCACCACCAGGAAACCATGATCCTTCATGTCGCCGTACAGTGACTGCCACACGGGCAAGTCTAGACGGCACCCTCACCAGGAAGCCCAGGTCGCGAGGAAGACCTTGCGGCCCCGGTACGACGACAGCGAGTGCAGATGGCCGTCGAGATCGGGCAACGTGAACTCGGGCGCCTGCAGCGTGGCGAGCGCGGCGCTGCGTTGCGTAGCGCCGCTACCGAGAACCCACACGCTCGACGCGGTGTCGTGCACCACAGGCTGGCCGCTGTGACGCCACATGGCAGCAATATTCAAGCGCCCGCCGCGAGTGACCTGACCCGCTTGCGCCCTTGGCAATGGAATGCACACGTCGCCGTGGCACAGCCCTTCGGGTTTCCACGACCAGCCGGTGGCCTGCTCGATGGCCACGTGGTCAAGCCAGAGTTCGTCGCCATCGGCGATTGCGTCAGGCAAACGCGTCTCGCGCTGTTCATGAAGGATGGTTATCACGGCGATCGACTCCCTTTGGCCGGTGGATGGAAAAAATTGAACCGTATCACCTGTCGCGGTACGGCTCAAGCCACGCAAAAACTTGGCGCGCGCCAACCCAGTACAAGGGTATGCTAGAGTCGATAGACGCGCAGCGCGTTATCGTGGAACAACCCGCGCTGCTCTGCGAGCGGCAGGTGTGCTACCGCAGCGCGAAAGCCGGCGTAGATCGTTTCGAGCGTGCCGCATAGCTTGTCGACCGGGAAATTGCTGGCGAACATGCAGCGTTCCACGCCGAAGATGGCAATCGTGTCTCTGATGACCGCCCTGTTTGCTTCGAGGGTCCAGGCCCTGTCTCGCTGACCCAGCCCGGAGATCTTCACGAAAGCGTTGCTGTGCCGCGCGAGGGCGGTCATCGCTGCGCGCCAGCCTGCAAGGCCCTCCATCGTTCGATCCACGGGCAGTCCGGTGTGGTTCAGAATGATCGGCGTACGCGGGAAGTCGCGCGCCAGGTCGCAAGCGGCATCGAGATGCCACCAGGGCGTTTGGAGATCGAAGGACAGCGATAACCGCTCGAGCAGCGCGAAGCCGCGTCGCCAGCGCGGATCGTCCATCGAGCCGGGAAGCCCACGCCTTGCCTGATCGGGTTTTTGCGCCGCCCGGGGCTTGTGCCGGATTCCGCGCACCAGCGCATGTGAGGCATGTTCCGTAAGCAACTCGGCGACGTCGTCTTGATCCAGCTGTGCATGGGCAACGCACGCGGTAGGCAGACCATGCGTGAGGCGCAGCGCTTCCAGCCATCTGGTTTCTCCAACCGGGTCTCCGGGGTCCCAGTCTGCCTGCACATGCACGGTCGCCGCGATGCGATTACGTCCCGCATCGCGTCTATAATCCGCTGGCGAATAGCTCTTTCGCAACGCTTCGTAGTCTCCATAGCGAAAGGCGATCGGCTCGGGATCGCAGAGCCAGGGATAGTAGTTGTGTTCAAGATCCCAGAAGTGCTGATGGGGGTCGACGATCGCAAGCTCATTCCCGTCCACCCCAACACCGGTCTCATCTGTGCTGCTCATCCACGTTCGCCCCGAAAGTGTATGGCGCAAATTCTACATCGTCATCATCGTCGGAAAATTCCGACAGACGAACTGGACAATATCCGATTGTCCTCGAACGTAATTCCATGCAATCTTGCTTTCATGCGCGTTACATGAGCAGCCGAGCATGACAACTGCCGATGAAAACTAGTTGCTTCTTCACCTGCGACGGCCCGGGACGCATCTCGATAGCGCGCTTTGCGCCGTGCGGTATCCCGTGCGGATATCATGTTTTCAAGCGGCTTGCGCCTCGCCGCTGGTTCAACGGCGCCTCGAAAGATGAGTTCGAGGAGCAGTTCACCCATTACCTCCGCACCCTTGATCCGCTGAGGATCTGGACCGAGCTGCACGAACTGGCGGACGCCGAGCCCGTGCTGCTGTGTTGGGAGCGGTCCCCATTCGACCATACCAACTGGTGCCATCGCAGGTGGGTCGCCCGCTGGTTTCATGACACGCTGGGAAAGGATGTCGCAGAGTTGTAACTCTATGCGCAGACGAGCCTGACCTCGTTGCGCGTTTTCGAAAACACCCGCCATGTCGCTTTCATTCTCCAGCGTCGCAGGCGCCGTCTACCGGGTTCCGACGGTACGCCGCGTCCTGTGGCGTGGTTGGTACCAGTTCCTGGCGCGTCGGTATCCCGACAGGCAGTGGACGTTCATGAATTATGGGCATCGTCCGACGCATGGCGCGGCGCCTCTTGCGCTTGCCGCGGAGGATGAGGCCGACCGATCGTGCATTCAGCTCTATCAGACCGTTGCCGGCGCGATGGACCTGACCGGGCAAGAGATTCTGGAGGTGGGGAGCGGTCGTGGCGGCGGCGCTTCTTTTGTGGCCCGCTACCTTCGGCCGAGCCGCGTCGTTGGCGTGGATTTGTCGCCCCTCGCCGTCGCGTTCTGCCGCGCACGACATCGAATGCCTGGCCTGTCTTTCGAGGTCGGCAACGCCGAGCGCCTAGGATTCGAAGCGGCATCCTTCGATGCGGTCGTCAATGTGGAATCCTCGCACTGTTACGGCGATCTGAGCGCTTTCGTTCGCGAGGTGCGGCGAGTGCTGCGTCCGAACGGGCATCTTTTGTACGCCGATTTTCGCCCGCGAGCGGAGCTGGACGCCTGGCGCAGTACCCTGTCCACGGGTCTAAACCTTGTTCTGGAGCACGATATTACTCCGGGCGTAGTAGCAGCTCTCGACGTAGAGGACGACCGCAAGAGAAGACTCATCAATCAGCGGGTCGCGCGCCCGCTGGTAAGCGCCTTTCGGCAGTTCGCGGCACTTCGCGGGACAGCGTTGTATGACAGGTTCCGCGATGGCTCGGTAGTCTACCGTGCATTCGTGTTCCGTAACCCAAGCGGGTAACACCTTCTTCTTACTCCATGCAGGCAGGAGGACACTCGGGCGAAGGGGATATAATCCAGCGGTGAAATCCGAGCAGAAGATCGTCGCACTGGGTGCTGCCAGCGGAGTTGTGACGATGGCGGTAAGCGTGTGGGCCCTCGCCAGCGTCCTGCCGGCGCCGTCGATCCCCGATGCGCTGGCGGAGCGCCTCGGTTACGCGCTTCGCGCCAACGTGTTCGCGCTCGTGCCGTTCTTCGTCATGCTGATCACGATCGGCAATTCGCGTTTCCTGAGCGAGGCGATCGACCCTACGCGTCGAGCGGAAAGCGCGCCGATGCAGATCGATGGACGCGTGGCCGACAACACGCTGCAGCAGAACTTCGTTTTCGCTGTGGCCTCGCTCGCCATGAGCACGACGATCCCTCTTCCGCGTCTGCAGGTGGTCTGGGCGTGCGCGATCGTATTCATGGTCGCGCGCTTTGTATTCTGGCTGGGCTACCGGGTCAACCCCCTGTATCGCGCGCCGGGGATGTCGGCCACCGCCTACATGAACCTCGGGATGATCCTCTACGTCCTGTTCCGGACATTTGTGGTCGTTTGAGGGTACGGCAAAATGCCGTGCATCTGACGCTGACCAGGACGTTCAGCGTTGCTGGACCAATAGATTGAGGCGATCGACCAGCGACCGCTTCTGGCTTTCGAGATCCTGGTACTGCGCATACAAGCGGTTCAAGTCGTCGGTGTACTGCTTGATGCGGTTGTCCCGCTCCGCCCTCTGCCGGACCACGTCGTCGTAGTTGGGTGGCGAATTCCCCATCGCATAGTCGGGCGAGTTCTGGATCACCTGCGGATATTGCGCGTCGATCTCGGTGCGGCGCAGCTCCTGGATCATCTGAAACTGCTGGTAGACCGATTGCTGCAAGTGCTGCAGCTGATCGAGCTGCGTCTGCAGCCGCCCGATCTCCGCTTCGGTGGCGGCATCGGCGAGCGCCACAGCAGATAGACAAAACATCAATGCCGCGAAACCCCACCTCACCCGCATCTCCTACTTCGAGCTGAGACCCAGGTGGCGCAAGTCGGCGAGGTACGCCGGCGGCTCCCATGTGTCTGACAGCCGTTCGTCCGGCACGGGGCTTTGCACCACGGCCTGCACCGGTACCACCCCAGCCCATACCGGCCAGCTGTAGTCGTCCTCATCGTCGTGCGGCCAACCTGTGCGCACTTTCGCCGAGCCCTCCTCGATCGCCATGCTCAGCACCGTGGTCGCCTTGACTTCCTGGGTCGTTGCAGGTCGCAACTGCTTCCAGCGGCCCGGGAACAAGTGTTCGACGAAGCTCTCCAGCGCCCGCAGCTTGGCGGCCTGGTCCTCGATCTTGCGGGCGCGGCCGAACAGCATCACCGAGCGGTAGTTGATCGAGTGGTTGAACCCGGAACGCGCGAGAACCAGCCCGTCCAGATGCGACACGGTGAAGCAGACGTCCACACCTTTCTCCACGGTGCGCAGCATCCGGCTCGCGCTCGATCCGTGCCAGTAGAGGTGTTCACCCTCACGCCAGTAGGCCGTCGGCGTCACATAAGGCTGCGCATCGATGATGTAGCCTACGTGGCACAGGAGACCCGCGTCAAGGATCGCCGCGATCGTCGCGAAGTCGTACGCGCCGCGCTCGTGCAGGCGCTTCACCCGCGAGCGCGCAGTGGGAGTCAAATCGGTCATAGGCTTTTCCTGTGTCACTCGTCAGTCCTGCTCAATAGCCGCGCCGGCGATCCACGAGGCCGAGTGGCGCTTCGCCGCGTTCGATGTGGCGGATATTGTCGGCCACCTGAGACACCATCAACTGGGCGATGGCCAATGCCGCGATATGCGGCGTCGCGATCACCCGCGGATGGTGCCAGAAGGGATGCTCGCGCGGAAGCGGCTCGCTCTGAAACACATCGAGCATCGCAGCGCCGAGCTGACCTTGCTCCAGCGCCGCGAGCAAATCCTGCTCGTCGACATGGCCACCGCGGGCGATGTTGATGATGCACGCACCGCGCGGCAGCTGCGCAAGAGCAGGCGCGCTCAGGATGCCTGCGGTTTCCGCCGTCAACGGCAGCAGATTCACGAGGATTTCGGCCTGCGCCAGAAATGCGCCCAGACCGTCGCGCCCGTGGAAGGTAGTCACGCCGGGAATGCTGCGCGGCGTGCGGCTCCAGCCAAGAATCCGGAAGCCGAGCGGAGCGAGCTTGCGGACGAAATCGCTCCCCATCACGCCGAGCCCCATGACCCCGACGGTGCGTTGAAACGCGGGAACTCCCGGCAGCTGACGCCACACGGCCTGCCGTTGCTGCGCCGCATATCGGTGCATGTTGCGGTGGAAATGCAGTACACCGTACAACGCGTACTCGGACATCTGATCCGCCATGCCCGCATCTACGATGCGCACGATCGGCACATTGTCCGGGAGCTGCGGATCGGACAGGAGATGGTCCACGCCGGCCGCAAGCGACAAGATGGCCTTGAGGTTCGGCAGGCTCCGCAACAGCCCGGGTTGCGGCCTCCATACCAGCGCGTAGCTCACGCGCGAGAGGTCTCCCGTATCCGGCCACACGCGGAATTCCATCTCCGGCAGCTCGCGGGCCAGGGCTTCGCGCCACGGTTCCGGGTCGTCGCTGTCGCTGTAGAACAGTAGTGCCATTCGGTCCGAACCGCCGGAGACGCGGAGGACGCAGAGACAACTTGCGTCTCTGCGGTTAATTGTCCTTTGCTCTCGGCCAGCGGCCGATCACGCTGTAGCGCGAGCCCTCTGCATTGAGCTCCGAGCGTACCAGCACGAAGTCCTCAACCTCCCACCGCATGGGGACGACCGCGAGATCAATCGGTCTGCACCGCGCCTTGCGCACGAGCGTTACGTGTGCGGCATATGGACGCCCGTCCATCCGAAATCCAGCGTCGAGCAGAGCATCCGCTAAGCTACCCGCCAACCGGAGCAGCGGCTGGGGCATCTCGCTCGGCCCGACCCAAGCCACCCCGCCGTGCTTCCAGCATCCGGCCGCGTCCAGAGTGAAGGAAAACGGCTCGAACGCCGCGCGGGCAGCAGCGGCCTCCACGTCGCTCATTTTCTCCAAGGCAACGTCTCCCAGGAATGCAAGCGTGAGATGGATCGACTCCTGCCGCACAGGTTTGCCGCCCAGCCGGTGCCGCAATCCCCGCCCGAGCTCTGCGAGCGCAGCCTGAACCTGTGGCTCGGGCCACAACGCGAAGAAGAGGCGCGCCCGTTGTCGAACATATCCTTCGGCCTCTCCAGCACTCACTGGGCGACCGGCGCGGAAGGGGACTCGATCAACGCGACAGCCTGCGCCGCAATCCCCTCCCCGCGCCCGGTGAAGCCCAGCCGCTCGCTGGTCTTGGCCTTGATGTTGATCTGCCCTCCGCCGACGCCCAGCGTTTGCGCGATGCAGACCGTCATCAACTCGATGTGCGGAGCCATTCGGGGCGCCTGAGCGATGATTGTCGCGTCCACGTTGACGATGCGGAAGCCTTGCTCTCGCAGCCGCGCGGCCGTCGCGCTGAGCAGGGCGCGGCTATCGGCGCCGCGCAACTTTTCGTCCGTGTCGGGAAAGTGGCGCCCGATATCGCCCAGGCCGGCGGCACCCAGCAGTGCATCGCAGATCGCGTGCAGCAGCACGTCGCCGTCGGAGTGGCCCAGCAGGCCGCGGTCGAAGGGGATTTCGACTCCGCCTACGATCAGCTTGCGCCCCGGCACGAGCGCGTGGACGTCAAACCCCTGTCCTATCCTCAAATGCATGTTTGAACTCGCCCCCTGTTTCCGGGGTTCATGGCAGTTGCCCCTTGAGGATCAGCGCAGCCAGAGTAAGGTCCTCGGGGTAGGTGACCTTGATGTTCGCGGCGCTGCCCATAACCAAGCGCGGGCGGTGGCCCAGCTGCTCGATGGCCCCGGCTTCGTCCGTGATGCGGGCGGGATCGGCCGCACGCAGCGCAGCGAGCAGAGGTCCAAAACGAAACATCTGAGGCGTCTGCGCCTGCCACAGCTCGTCGCGCGATTCGGTGTACAGCACGCGACCATCGCCATCGGCACGCTTGAGCGTGTCCGCCGCCGGAATAGCGAGAAGACCCCCGTCATCGCAGTGTGAGAGCTCGACGATCAGCCGATCGATCAACACGGCGGTCAAGCAAGGCCGGGCGGCATCGTGCACCAGCACCCAGTCGTCCGCTTGAAGCTGGCCGCGCATCCTCTCGAGGCCGAGCATGACGCTCTGGGCCCGGGTCGCACCGCCGCAGAACAGCGGTACGAGCGCGTCGCCAAAGTGGCTCCAGTCGCAGGCCGGAAACAGGCGGTCCTTGGGATGCAGAACGACGAAGGTGCGGCGGACACGAGGGTGGGTGCACAAGCAGCGCAACGCGTACCAGAGGAGCGGCCGCTCGCCGATCTTCAAATACTGCTTGGGAAGCGCCTCTCCCATGCGGGCGCCGGTTCCTGCTGCCGGGACCAGGCCGAAATAGCCCGCCATTGCACGCCTCGGTTGCGGTTATTGCGGCCATTATCCAGGCACTCACCCAGTCGTGCACGGCCGAAGCACGCTCATCTCCTGTAATCTACTTTAATGCTCGATCTCCCGGTTCCCGTCCCCGGCTCCCGCAACAGCGCGAGCGGCTTACAGGGCTCCAGCGACGCGCTCGCCGTCGCCGAGCTCGCCAAGCAGCGGCGCCCTGTCGCGGTGCTTACCAGCCAGGCGCTGGACGGCCAGCGGCTCGCGGAGGAAATCCCGTTCTTCGCGCCCGGCCTGCGCGCGCACTATTTCCCCGACTGGGAGACGCTCCCCTACGACAGCTTCTCGCCCCACCAGGACCTCGTTTCGGAGCGGCTGGCGACGCTCTACCAGATCACCCACGGCGCCTGCGACGTGTTCATCGTCCCCATCGCCACTGGGCTGCAGCGCCTGCCGCCCGTTCAGTTCCTCGCCGCCTACAGCTTTTTTCTCAAGCAGGGCGACAGCATCGAGCCGCACGCGCTGCGCCATCAGCTCACGCTCGCCGGCTACACGCACGTCACGCAGGTCGTTTCGCCGGGCGAGTACAGCTTTCGCGGCGGTGTGATCGACCTGTTCCCGATGGGCAGCGCCCTGCCCTACCGCATCGACCTGTTCGACAACGACATCGAGAGCCTGCGCACCTTCGACGTCGACACGCAGCGCTCCATCTACAAGGTGAACGACGTGCGCCTGCTGCCAGCACGCGAGTTCCCCACCGATGAGGCGGCGCGTACGCGCTTCCGTCAGAACTTCCGCGAAAAGTTCGAGGGCGACCCGTCGCGCAGCCAGTTGTACAAGGACGTCAGCAATGGCGTGTTCCCGGCCGGCATCGAGTATTACCTTCCACTATTCTTCGATGGCACCGCGCTCATCACCGACTACCTCCCGCCCGAGACGATCGTGCTGCTCCGCGGTGACCTGCAGGGTCAGATCGACGCCTTCTGGCGCGACACCCGGGCGCGCTACGAGCTGCTGCGCGGCGACCGCGACCGGCCATTGCTGGCGCCGCACGACCTGTTCCTTCTGCCGGACGAGTTGTTCGGCGCACTGAAGCCGTTTGCACGCGTCTCGCTGTCGGAAGGGCAGGACGCGCACGCACACCAGGCCCCCGTCTCGGCGTTACCGCCGCTCCAGGTGGACCGGCGTGCAGACAGCCCGCTTCACAGTCTGCGCGACTTCGCCACGCGCTTTGACGGGCGCATCCTGTGCATCGCCGAGACGCTGGGCCGCCGCGAGACCATGCTCGACTACTTCGCGGAGTACGGTCTGCCGCTCACTCAATGCGACGGTTTCAGCGCGTTTCTGGCACGCAGCGAAAAACTCATGCTCAGCGTCGGCCCGGTCGCGAGCGGGTTCGTCGCCGAGGACGCCGGCTTCGCGATCGTCACCGAGAACGAGCTGTACGCGGCCCAGGCGCGCGCCCGCGACCGCCGTGAGCCGGCCAACAGGCTGGCGGCCGAGCACATGCTGCGCGATCTGTCCGAGGTCAAAGTCGGCGATCCGGTGGTGCACGCACAGCACGGCATCGGCCGCTACTTGGGGCTGGTCACCCTGGATCTGGGGGAAGGCGCGACCGAGTTTCTAGCGCTCGAGTACGAGGGCGGCGACAAGCTGTACGTGCCGGTGTCTTACCTGGAGGTGATCGGACGCTACAGCGGCGCAGCGCCCGAGGCCGCGCCGCTGCACAAGCTCGGCAGCGGTCAGTGGGAGAAGGCGAAGCGCAAGGCCGCGGAGCAGGTGCGTGACACCGCGGCGGAGCTGCTCAATCTCTACGCCCAGCGCGCTGCGCGCAAGGGGCACGCATTTACGCTCAAACCGCACGACTACGAGGCGTTCGCCGACGGCTTCCCGTTCGAGGAGACGCGCGATCAGGCGGCCGCCATCGATGCCGTGATCGGCGACCTGACGGCCGGCAAGGCCATGGACCGTCTGGTGTGCGGAGATGTCGGGTTCGGCAAAACGGAAGTGGCGCTGCGCGCAGCGTTCATCGCTGTGCTGGACGGGAAGCAGGTCGCCGTGCTGGTGCCCACGACGCTGCTCGCGGAACAGCACCTCCAGACCTTCAGCGACCGCTTCGCCGACTGGCCGGTCAAGATCGCCGAGTTGTCACGCTTCCGCTCAGGCAAAGAGCAAGAGACCACGCTGTCCTCGCTTGCACAGGGGAGCATCGACATCGTCATCGGCACTCACAAGCTGATTCAGGACAAAGTCCGATTCAAGAACCTGGGGCTGGTCATCATCGACGAGGAGCACCGCTTCGGCGTGCGCCACAAGGAGCGTCTGAAGGCGCTGCGCGCCGAGGTCGACGTGCTGACCCTGACGGCCACGCCCATTCCACGCACGCTGGCGATGTCGCTCGAGGGTCTGCGCGACTTCTCGGTGATCGCGACAGCACCGCAGAAACGTCTCGCCATCAAGACGTTCGTGTCGCGCTTCTCCGAGGGCCTGGTGCGCGAGGCCGTGCTGCGCGAGCTCAAGCGCGGCGGGCAAGTCTACTACGTGCACAATCAAGTGGAGACCATCGAGAACGCCGAAGCGCGGCTGACCAAACTGCTGCCGGAAGCGCGCATCCGCATTGCCCACGGCCAGATGCCGGAGCGCGAGCTGGAGCTGGTGATGCGCGACTTCTATCAGCAGCGCTTCAGCGTGCTGCTGTGCTCGACCATCATCGAGACCGGCATCGACGTCCCGACCGCCAATACCATCATCATCGACCGCGCAGACAAGTTCGGCCTCGCGCAGCTGCACCAGCTGCGCGGGCGCGTCGGGCGCTCGCACCATCAAGCTTATGCCTATCTGCTGATACCAGACGAGGGCGCGATGACGACCAACGCGCGCAAGCGGCTGGAGGCGATCCAGATGATGGAGGAGCTCGGCGCCGGCTTCTATCTCGCCATGCACGACCTGGAGATTCGCGGCGCGGGCGAAGTGCTGGGCGAGTCGCAGAGCGGTCAGATGCAGGAGGTGGGTTTCAACCTGTACGCAGAGATGCTCAATGCGGCGGTCAAGTCGCTCAAAGCGGGCCGGGAACCAGACCTATCGCAGCCGCTCGCCGTAACCACCGAGATCAACCTGCACGCGCCCGCGCTGCTACCCGAGACGTACTGCTCCGACATCCACGAGCGCCTCGTGCTCTACAAGCGCGCTGCCAACTGCGAGACGCTCGACGAGGTCGAGCTGCTGCAGGAGGAACTCGTCGACCGCTTCGGGCTGCTGCCGGAGCCCGCCAGAGCGCTGATGGACAGCCATCGGCTGCGCATCGAAGCCAAGGCGCTCGGGATCTGGAAGGTCGATGCGGGCCCGGAAAGCATCGTGCTGCACTTCGTGAAGGACCCGCCGCTCGACCCCGGGCGGATCATCCAGCTCATCCAGACGCGAAAGCACTTCAAGCTCTCAGGCCAGGACCGCCTTCGGATCGAGGAGGCTCACGGCCCCGTGAGCGAGAGAGTGCAAAGAGTGCGCGCCATCTTCCGCGACTTGGCGCAACCCGCAACGGCAAAAGCCAGTGCCAGGTAACACTCGCCGCAGCTACGGTGCGTGGCTCGTTCCCTGGCGAGAGACGCCCAGCGCCTCGCGCACCACCCTGTAGTCTGTCGGCCGTTCCGTCGGCTGGTAGTAATTGTCCGGGAACCAGCGCAGCTCGACTCGCATGATCGACTGGTGCGCCGTGCCGGTCATGTCCCGCACGAAAACCGCGAACCGGTTTCCATCGGCGAGCGGCGTATTGTCGGTGAACGGAAATGAAAACGGTGTCAGCGTGAACTGAAAGGTGTCCTGCTGTGCGACGTCGCCTTGTCCGTCCTTGGCCAGCGCGCCGGAGATGAATCCCCTGGTAGCGCCGGCGCCTCCCGCTGGCCTGACCTGAGTCGCGACGCCGCGCCGGTTGATGAAGACGTCGACGCTTTCCGTCCCCGGCTCGAGATTCGCGAAGGCCACTGTGAGCGCATCCTTGCAGTTGGGCGCGCTTACCTCGAAGGTTTCGCCTTGCAGGCGTGAGAAATTATCCGCAGGGTTGTTCCCTCGGAACAGCTTGACCTGCTCGTCGGTGACATCCCGGGCGAACAACCAGAAGGTGACATGCCCGGGACCGGATGGCGAACAATTGGTCTTTTGCTCGGCTCCCAGATTGGCGACCTGGCGATCGATGATGCGGTGCGCAACCGATCGCAGCGCATCGCGCATGGCTTGCGCTTGAGCAGGGGTCATTCCATGTGCTGCCTTCAGCGCGTCGTCTGCGTGCTGCATGAGCGGCCGGAACTCGAAGTGCTCGTGGAAGTTGAGCGCCAGCAGCTGCACCAGCAAGGCGTAGCGCGCGGGGTCCATCGGCTCACCCTGTTTCCTGTCGGCGATGGGGCCGATCAGCTGACCGAACATGGTCGCGCGCAGGTTGCTCTCCGACTGCTCACGCTGATTCATGAGCGCGCGCACCGACTGGCGCTCCTCGAAGCCGTGCGCCAGCCACACGCCCACCAGCGCCCCGATCGGCACCGTCAGCTTCATGGCCACATCCAGCCAGAAGCGCAGGTCCTTGCGGTACGCGGGCTGGGCGTCGGCGCTCCCGGAATCCGCGCCGCTGTGCGTCGTCTCGCTCATGGCCCGCGCACGCTCAGCAATTGATGTCTTGCGTCACCGGCCCGCTCAACGCCTGCACGGTCGCCGTGCGGTTGTTCGGGCACCTCACTACGTAGCTTCCCGGAGCCAGAAAGATGCTGTACTGACCGTTCGCTCCCACGGTGATCTTTCCCGCCGGAGCGCGATTGTTGAAGACCGGCAGAACCGTGCCAGCCGGTGCTCCTAAGACTCTTCCCTGCACGATCCCGGCCCACGCGTCGATAGTCAGGCAGGGCCACAACCCAACCAGACACCACAACAGTCCAAACGTCGAGCGACTCATCTTCCTTCCTCCACTTCGGTGTTTTCCATTGTCGCATGCGCGCTATTACCGATCGCTTACCGATCGGCCTCGCGATCCGCGGACCGCGCTCCGCTACAGTCGTTCAGCGACACCAAACCTCCCAATCTGCGAGGTTCCGGTCTACGAAACCTTATGGCTTCCCCGCTTGACCGATGACGGCGGCTTCAAGTGCTGCGCCTGTTGTCGAGACCCCGCCGCGCTTGCATTATCATCATGCTATGACTTTGAGCATATGCGGATGCAAAGGACTTCCGCATAGACTCGAGTGCGGTGCAGCGACGAGATCCAGGCGGGCGTGATGCAATTGAACATGACGATCGGTTGTAGCGAGCGGGGCCGCCAACTGTCCGGGGCCTTGCTTCTGCTCGTTAGTCTCGGCGGCTGTACGACCGCTTCAGTGGCGCCGATCTCTCCGCCGGCAACGCCGACCTACACATTTGACCAGTCGGTTCCGTATCGGACAAACCCGGCTTTCGACTCAACCTTGACGATCTATGTATATCCACCGAGCGACCCTCTCGACTGGAAAAGTCCCAAGACGGCCTCGATCCGGTTTGCGGTAAGTGCACTCCGGGAAAAGGAAGCCAATGCGACCGGCAAGAAGAAGTTTGTCAATGATTGGGGAGAAGAGGTGGGGTTCCCATACGGCTATCGCTCGACGATGGGGCACACGATCGCCCACATCCAGTGCCAACCAGCTGGAGAGCCCGTAGTTTTCGACAAATGGGCGAGCCTCTCCGGACAGGACTTCCGTGAGGTCGACGAGCAAAACCTGCGGGATGACATTGGACTATCGGTTCTGTTCTACAACTACACGGACGGGTTCATCATCGCGGGCCAGGAAAATCGACAACGTCTCGCTTTCTACCGAGGAGAGAGAAAGGGCGCTGGAGGGAAGCCCGTGGAGCTGCACCCACGGTACATGTCCTTTAGCATCGACGCAGAAGCGTGCAAACGGATCAAGGAGTTCGAGCAACACTTCGAAAGCTACCACTACTCTCAAACCATCTCCTATGAGGAATTCCTGGTATTGCAGCCCAAGCCCACGGACCATCTCTACTTCTCGACCAACTTTGATCCGCTCGACACTTACCTGACTCATCTGAGCGGCGGCCAGACATTCGAAGGGGGTGGTTGCGCTCCATTTGGCGTGTCTCTCATTCGAGCGGCGGGCATTCTCGTGGACGAAGACGGCGCGCTGGACCCGGCCTTGGAGGATAAGTGGAAGCTGCAGCTCGAGATCGGGCAGGATTTGCTGGGAGGTCCAGACATCAAGGACGCCAAAGGAAACACCCTCATCAAGACCACGGACGAGAATGGGAACGAGCGCAGGATCTCGAATTTCCTGCTGCTCGCCGGCACGATGGGCGATCAGTGGACGGAAGAAAGCAAGGGCAACAACGCCAAGTTCAACAGACTGGTGAGATTCTCGAACTACGATCCGCAGAAGATATGGGACTTCATCGGTGATGTGATGATCTGCTTGAAATCCAATCGGGCGACCTGTACCCCCGCGGCCACGATGTTCCTCGACAGCAAGTACCTGAATGGCAGGACGGTGAAGATCGGTGACGCGTTCCTGTTCACGGATAAGCGCGTATACCGGAGCAAGTTCGATGAGATCTGGGAGATCTTCAAGGAAACATGGCCTTTTTCTCCTGGCCGGCAGCCTCTGAACAACGTAGTGGAAGGCGTCCAAATCAACCAGTGAGTCACCCGGAACTCGAAGGGCGGCGCTCAGCTCGCCGCGTCGCGCCCCCTTTGCGGGAGAGAGGGCGGGGATGACTCCCACGACCTCTCTCCCGGAGGGAGCGGGGAGGAAGCCGTCACATCTTGAAGTTGCCCGTGTCCACCCACTCGCTCTTCAGCAGCGACCACCAGTCCACCGCCAGCCTCTTGAGCACGTAGTCATACGGCAGCCAGCCATAGCCCGCCGCGCCCCAGCCGGTACCCCATGAGTTGCGGATGAGCAGAGCGCCCGTCGTTTCCACCGCACCAGGGTTGGTGTTCTTGATCTTCATGGCGTCGTCATAGCCGACCGCATCCACGGCATGGCCGCCTGCGATCGACTCGCCCGAGGTCGGAAATGGAAATTTGCCGGTCGAGCTGGCCTGGCCATACGAGCTGTACACCGTGAACCCGAACATCGACGGCAGCCCGGCTGCCAGGTTGGTCTTGATACGATTCAGCAGTGCGCTGGTCGCCGTGCCCGACGGGTCGAGACGGTAGTAGGAGATCGACTGGTAGCTCTGCGCGAAGGCGTAGCAGAACGGGCTCGGCTCCTTGTCGTAGTCTGCAATCTTGTACGGCCAGTACTCCTCGGGCGGAACACCGAACAGCACCATCGAGCCCATCGTGCTGCGCAGGAAGGCTCCCGTATCACCCACCCAGTGCAGCACGTCACGGGTGGCCTTGTAGAGAAACAGCCGGGACGCGTCGATGTGCTTGCCGAATGCTCTGCGCTCGAAATACTCGACCAGGCCAACGCCCGCGTTGGCGGTACACGAACCGAGCGCTCCCTGGTCCTCGATCGGCGAGCACCAGGCGCGCAGATCGACGCTCGCCGGCAGCGCCCGCGGCGCCTCCGCAACGCCGATCTTCCCCAGCATGGATCGCACGGAATCCTTGCGCCCCATCGCCTGAAGGCGAGTGGGAACCTGATTTTCCTCGGGCGTGAGATCTCGGAAATCGGGATAGTCTCGCAACCATCCCATCTTTTTCGCTTCACCTGTTGCCGTACCTTCACGTTCGTCTGCCATGGTATGCCTCCTCGGCTATCCAACTCAGTTTCACCCTGGGTGCCGGCGCTCCTCAGGCCCCTGACCGCCAGCACCAGCCGTCTTGCAACTCCGTGCCAATCAGCATCACCTTCTGTCGTCACTGTTCGCCTGCGGCGTCCGGCGCACGATTCGCACCGTCGCCGCGAAGCGGTCGACGATCGATTTGTCTCCTTCCCACTCGCGCCACAGCTTCAGGCGCAGCTCGACGTTGCCGGCCGCGACAGCTCTGAAGGACAAGCTGCGCTCGCCGGCTCCGCCGACACGCCCATCCGCTGCAGGCAAATACTCCGAGTCCACCAGCTGCAGAGCATCGCCGCCGGTGCTGTCCGTAGACCACACGAAACCCGTGCTGGGATTCTCGGCCAGGCGAACCGCAACGACGTCGCCGACCTTCATCTGGACGCTGCTGCCGCCATCGGCGCGCGTGAGCGTTTTCACGACCGCTGTGGGCCCCCCGCCAGCGTCGGTGTCGGCGGGCGCAATACCAGTCACCGCAAGCAACGCGGACAGGGCGAGCGCGCCGGCTCCGACCGCGACGGCGACGCGCAGGCGCTCGAGACCCATGTATCCGGAGCTCATGATCTAACGTTAGCGCTCTGCTCTTGCTTGCGTGTTCAGAATCACGTCATGCGTGCAGACACATGACGGTGCACATTCACGACTGCATTTTTTAGTCTCATGTTTCGCTGCTGTCAAATCTCACACTTTGGTAGATTCGCGGACCCATGACATGTGCAAGATCATGTTTCATCCGTATGCGATCTGTAAGCGCATCAATGGCACACTGAGGTACCCGAGATGTGTGGCCGGCAACCCGATCGCAGCTCGTCACCGTGCGTGAGACAATTGGAACACTGCCCGAATGCGGGTGTGACGGTCAGAAGGCTCCCGTGCGATGGCCAATATCGTAGTCACCGAAGCGGATCTCGGTCGCGAGGTGGCTGCGCGCGTCGGCGACGCGGTCGTCGTACAGTTGCCCGAGAACCCGACCACTGGATTCCGCTGGGCCCTCGCGTCACCGCAGGGCGACGTGCTCGACCTCGCGCACGACGAATTTCAGGCTTCGGCGCAGACGGGCGTCGGCGCTGGCGGCCTGAGGGTGTTTCGCTTTGGCGCGAAGAGCACGGGTAGCGGCCGCATCGAGCTCAAGCTCGCACGGGCGTGGGAGAGCGGTCCTCCGAAAGCGGCGTTCAGCGTCGACGTGAAGGTCGGTTGAGCGGCGCCGCGGCGGCGCGGACGGAAACCGCGCGCTGCTCCTGCGGCGTTGCGCGCCGGAGGATCTGCAGCTCCATCGGAGCGAGCGCAATGCGGATCGACTTGGCTGGCCCGCGGGTCAGCGCTCCGCCCACCTCCGTGATCTCGACGGCGCCCGCGGGCTTCCGCAGAACGACTGACGGCCCCCCGCCGGCCGGCGGCACGGTCGCACCAACTGATTTGTTGCTGAATGCGACGTTGAACAGCGCGCGCTCCGGATTCAACACGGTGTCGACGATGACTTCTCCGCTCCAGGCGTCCTGCGTGCTGGTGTTCGCCGCGATCACGGTCTCATCCTCGTTCAGGATGCGCGAAAAAGCGAGGACACCTCCACGAAAGCTCGACACGGCGAAGTGCGCGCCATCTCCCGACACCGGACGGAAGTACTGGCGCCCGTAGCGCAGACTCGGCTGCGCCTGCCGGATTGCAGACAACGCTTCGACCGCTTGGAAGAATGCGTGCTGGCGATCAAACGCGCCCGGTTTGCCCCATAGTGCTTCGCGCACCGCGCTATCCTCGTCGCCGCGCCCGCACAGTCCCTGCTCCGTGCCGTAATACAGACACGGAATCCCCTGCAGCGTGAACAGCAGCGCCAAGCCCAGCGTCACCTGATCGGCGTACCGCATGGGAGCATCCGGTGCGCTGTAGAAGAACCGGCTGCGTTGATCGTGATTGTCCAGGAAGGTGACAAAGAAGCGGCTCGCCTCGCCGTGCGAGCTCAGCACGTCGCGCTCGACCGCCTTGCGGCGCTCGAACATAGCCACGATGTCACTCGGCGGGAGCCACCCCTTGATCATGGCGGGCAGGCGGAAGAACAGCGGGAAGTCCAGCGCCGCGTCCACGCCCATGAGATCCGTGTCTTCGGTCGCCTGACGTCCGATGAAGCGCGCGATCTTGTCCTCCTCGTCGTACACCTCGCCGAACGTGAAAAAGTTCCTCTTGCCGATGGACAGGGCGAACTCGCGCATGGCGTTGCCGAACACCAGAGCGAAATCCGACTCCACGTATTTCAGCGTGTCGATGCGGAAGCCGTCCACGTCGAGGGTGGCGATAAGGTACTGACAGGCGCGGATCAGCGCGCTGCGCACGGGAAACCACACGCTGCCCTGAGGATCGGCCTCCTGAAACGCAGTCACGAACTCCTTCAGCGAAGCGAAATCGCCGCCGCCCTCACCGCCGCGGCCTTGCCGGCGGAAGAACTCGTTGCGCCGCAGCTCGATCGGCCACACCGCTGCGTCGGGCTCCGGGTCCGCCGGCGCAAGCACCCAGTCGCCGCGGCCGTTCCCCTTGGCATCGCGCCAGCGGATGCCGTAGGGAAACCAGCTCCAGTCGGCCTCGTGCACGCCGCTGCCGTCCGGCAGCAGGTACTCGAACACGTCACCAGCGTGATTCAGCACCACGTCGAGGATGACGCAAATGTCGCGAGCATGCGCCGCATCGACCAGCTCTCGCAGCTCGCGCTGCGCGAGCGCAGGATCGCGCCGGGCTGCCTCCGGGTCGCGGCAGAAGCGCGGCTCGATGCTCAGGAAGTCCTGGATACCATAGCCGTGATAGGTATTGGCGTTGTACTGGCAGTTCTTCAGCACGGGCGACAGCCAGATGGCGCCCGCGCCCAGGCGCTGGAGGTAGTCGAGCTGGCGGCGCACGCCTTCGAAGGTTCCACCCTGAAACACGCCGCACTGCGCGTCATAAGGCGTGCTCCGGGGAGGTGCCGCCGGATTGTTGAAGCGGTCGATCAGAAGGAAGTAGATCCAGCGGTCGCGCCAGTCCTCGGGTGAAGGAAACGGCGAGGCGACTCGAACCGTCCTGCGGCCCACCCGCACCGAATTCAAAACCGGTGAGCGCGCACGCTCGAAGGCAATACCGACTTCGGCGTCGAATACCGAGCCCGCCATGCTGCGGATCAGCCGACCCGCACTACTGCGTCGCGGACGCGACCTCTTCGTGCGCACCACGTGCAACCGGCTGACGCATCGAGCTCGACCAGGCGGTTCCTTCCTTGGAGATAAGGCCCTCTACCCGCTCCACGAGAATCGGGAGCGCCGGCTCGACGCTGTATGGACCGCTCCGCGTGAGGAACAGGAATTTCTCGTGCTTCAGCGCCTCGGCGGTAGCGCGGTACTCGATCCAGTTCTCCTGGAACTTGTAGAGGCCCAGCAGGCCGGAGACGATGGCGATCGACACGCTGATGACGCTCACCAGGATGCCGATCGGCGGGCTGCCCTGTACCAGGCTGCTGAACAGCGGGATGCTGCTCGCCAGGATCACCTCGAGCACACGCAGCGCACGATACCAATGCTGATTGGTCGCTGCGCGCCGATCGTACCATTGGACCTGGCTGTCCAGCCGCTGATCCAGGTATTCTTGCTCGGTCATCGTGGGTCTCCCTGGTTATTCTCGCCGACGCCGGTTTCGGCGCGGCTTCAGCGGGCGAGGTCCAGCTTGCGCGCCCAGTTCTGCCACGCCTTCAGTTTTTCCCGGCAGTCGGAGAATCGCTTTCCGTTTTCGTCGAGGTTTTCGATGATGTCTCGCCCGCTAACGGGACTGGCTGCGGAATCTCCCCCATCAGCTCGGCCGGCGGCTTGGGGCAATCTTTCAGGCTGCCTTGTGATGGCTGTGTTGTACAGGCCGATAAAGCTAGCGTAGAAAATACGATCGTCCATAGAAACACGGGTGGTAACATCGCTTGCCTCCAGTTGAGGATCCGCTGAATTGAGTGGCGAAGAGGGCGCCGCAGCGTTGTCCGTAGCCGCCGATGCGACGGTTCCGGTCGCGCTCGATGCCGGCGTCGAGCTGACAGCGCCGGCGCTGTTCGTCTCCGCTCTCACCGGCAGCACCGCGGGCCGCGCGGGAGCGGGGCACTTCGTTCTCACCTGAATCGCAGGGGCGCGCGACTCCGTCTGCCTCATCGCTTGCTGGATCTGCGCGGAGAGCTCCTGATTCCTGTTGCGCTCCTCTTCCAGCGCTTTGGCGGTCTGCTCCTGCACCAGGCGCTCCTTCTCACGCAGCGCATCGACTTCCTTCTGGTACTTCTGCTGCTGAGCGAGCAATGCGGCATCACGTCTATTGCTCTCGACCTTGACGCCAGCCAGAAATGCCGCGAGCAGCGCGACGCCAAGGCCGATCAGCATCCACAAGCGAGGGCTCAGAAAGGAGAACATCGAGGCTTCCTCCTCATCATCCGGACATAGACATTCCGCAATCGTCGGAGGTATATCCGAGGCTGCGCGAAGATCCAATATAACTTTCGGTGTGCTTGCTCAATCGCCTGGGCAAGCTAAACTCGTTTTCAGTGTTGTTCTTCCGCAAACGGGATCATAGACCTTCGCTTCAAGCCGTGCCGCATGACCGCCTGCGCGTTCTGTTGTCGCTGCGACCCACCACTGTCCGCTTGCAAACTTATCGTTTTGTTAGGTTTGAGCTCCGACGCGACAACAAGACTGCAAACGTTCAAGGCATCATCAAGTATGCTTAGCGTGCCTGCCTGCGACAGGAACCGCGAAGTGACTGTAGCTTTCTCTTTGCGCCCGCTCGCGCTGATCTGGCTCGTATCCGGCGCGGGTTTGGTTTGGGCGGATACAACGCCTTCTCCGCCTGCGCCCGCTGCAGCGCTGAGCAAGCAGAACGTCACGCGCGAGGGCCGCAAGGCATGGCGCCAGGTGCTGGGCTGGCCGGACAGCTGCGAGGAAGGTTACGACTATCCCGATTCTGCTCTAGGCGGCGTCTCCTTTCATGCGTTGGGGAGCAACCGCTATCTCGTGGAAGTCGTTTGCACGCTGGGCGCGTATCAGGGTTACCAGCGCTATTACCTGCTCGACGAATCCGCACCGCAGCCGATGGTGCGGGCGCTCAGCTTCGCCGCCTATGAAACGACGGGCAAGCAAGGCCAGCGACTCACGCGCGTACAGACTGAAGAGCTGTGGGGCTCGCCTCAATTCGAGGCGAAGACCAAGCGGCTCAGCGTTATGAATAAGTTTCGCGGCGGTGGCGATTGCGGAACGCTGGCCGTGTATGCCTTCGACGCCGGCGATCCGGAGCTCAAGACGCTGCGAGCCAAAACCGCCTGCGACGGACGCGGCGCAGGCATGCCGGAGACATGGCCCAGGATCAACGTATCGACGCAGCGTCAGCCGGGCGGCTGACGATCATGAAGGAAGGAGAGCGGAATGAGATTCGACCGCACAGCATTCTTCAACGGATATCGCAGTCTTTATGGTCTCCTGAAGCAAACTCAGGTAGATGGATTACAGGCCCTACTCATGGGCATCGAGCAGGACGCCGACGTGACTGACGTGCGCTGGGCCGCTTACATGCTGGCGACGATCAAGCACGAGTGCGACGACACGTGGCAGCCGGTCGCGGAAAAAGGGTCGCCCAGTTACTTCGATCAGTACAACGCGGGGACCGACAAGGGGATCCGCCTGGGCAACACCCAACCCGGCGACGGGTTTCGTTTTCGCGGTCGCGGCTACGTGCAGATCACTGGACGCGCAAATTACTCGAAGCTCGGGCAGGCGCTGAACTTGGGCACTGGCCTGATCGACAATCCCGACAAGGCGCTCGAACCGCAGACCGCCTACCGCATCATGTCCTACGGCATGCGCAAGGGTGCCTTCACCGGCAGGAAGCTCACCGACTACATCGGAGACGCCGGCTGCGACTATTTCAACGCGCGCCGCATCATCAATGCCCTGGACCAGGCGGAGCGCATTCAGGGTTTCGCGCAGGATCTGGAGGGCGCCCTGCGTCGCAGCGCCGTTAACCAGTTACTGATCAATCAATAGCGCGGCGATCCGAATGTCGGCGGCAACGCAGTCCGGGCTGCCTCGAGAGCGCCGAGGCGCAGGCCTCAGCGATGAACCAGCACCTCTTTGTTCACGACGTGGTCCATGTTCGGCTTGCCGTCCAGCACTTCGAGCAGGTTGGTTGCCACCGAGATGGCCATGCGATCGAACGATTCCTTGGTCACGCCCGCCATGTGCGGCGCGGCGATGACGCTGGATAACTTCAGCAGCGGATTGTCAGGGGACGGCGGTTCACGGTCGAACACGTCGAGCCCGGCACCCGCCAGCGCGCCGCCGGTCAGGGCCGCGTGCAGCGCAGCTTCATCGATGATGCCGCCGCGCGCGGTGTTCACGAGATAGGCCGTCGGCTTCATCTGACGCAGGCGCGCGGTGTCGAACATGCCGCGCGTTTCGTCCGTCTTCGGGCAGTGGATGGTGACGAAGTCCGCCCGGGACAGCGCGCCGTTCAGCTCGCTCACTGGAGAGCACCCCGCCGCCGTGACCGCCGCAGCCTGCACATAGGGGTCGTAGACCAGGACGTGCATGCCGATCGCGAGACAGGACTTCGACACGCGCGTGCCGATCCGGCCGAACCCGACGATCAGCACGGTCTTGCCGAACAAATCCACCGGCAACTGAGCCAGGCGGTCGGCCCAGCGCGACTGCTTGACCATGGCGTCTAGCGCAGCGCCGCGCTTGGCCAATTCGAGCATGAAATAGAGCGCCTGCTCGGCCACGGACGGAGAGTTGGCGATTCCAGTCACCATCAGCGGGATGTTGTGCCGCGTGAGTGCCGCGACGTCGACGGCGTCGTAGCCGACCCCGTGCCGTGCGACGACGCGCAGCTTGGGCGCGGCTTTCACTTCGGCCTCGCCGAACGGCGTAAGGCTCAGCGCCACGCCATCCGCGTCGCGCAACAATGCGTGAAACGCCGGTGTCGCGATGTCGACTTCGTAGCCAATCGCCTCCATGTCGTCGCGTTTCTTGATGACATCCCAGCCGGCGCGCGACATGGTGACGGGCAACAGCAGCTTCTTCTTGGTCTTCACGGTACGGTGCTCCAGGTTGAAAAATGCGAATTCGGATGTAGCACTAACGCCGCACGGCAAAAGCCCCTCACCCTGACCCTCTCCCGGAGGGAGAAGGGATGTTAGTTTGGCTATCCCGCGAGGGGAGAGGGAACCGGTTGGGCATCGATTCCGACGCCACGCGCGGTTTCTACGATCGACAACCAGGTCTCGCGCGAGAGCGGCACGCCCTGCGCCAGCCGCTGCGCGCGCATTCTCTGCTCGGGCTCGCCCGGCACGAGCGTCTCTTCACCCGGCCGCGCAGCTTTCGCATGCTTCACGTAGTCGACGTAGCGCAGCACCTCATCGGGGAAGACGCCCTGTGGATCGACGCGGCCTGGATCGATGTAGAGCGAGAACATCCCGTTCGCGATGCGTCGATCGGGTGAGGTGCAGCCGTTGCCGGTGAGCCCGCCCCCGAGAATTTCGCACATCAGGGCCAGACCAGAGCCCTTGTGTCCACCGAAGGCACGCAGCGCACCGGCGCCCCTGCGCGGATCGCGCCGGTCACTGCCTGCGTAGTCACCGTAGAGCACATGCGGATCGTCGCTGATACGCCCGTCGGGTGCGATCAGAGCATCGTCGGGAATGGGGCGGCCGCCCTGGCTCGCGACCAGCACTTTGCCTTCGGCCACCACGGAGGTGGCAAAGTCGAGCACCAGGGGCGCACGGCCCGACACCGGCACGCCAACGCAATACGGCGCGGTCGAGAAACGCCGCTCGGTGCTGCCGAATGGCGCGACGATGACACTGCCCGTGGCGTTGACGAAGTGGACCGAGATCAGCCCGGCTTGAGCCGCCATCTCAGCCCAGTCTCCGACGCGCCCGACGTGGCCCGAGTTGCGCAGCGCCACGGCCGCAAGCCCCATTCGCCTGCATTTCTCGATGCCCAGCTCGACCGCCTGCGGCGCCACGGTCTGGCCGAACCCGAACTTGCCGTCCACCACCGCGAGCACAGGCGTATCGACCAGAATGTCGACCGTCTGATCGGCGACGACCAGCCCGTCGCGCAACATTGGGATGTAGCGCGGCACGCGCACGACCCCGTGGCTGTCGTGGCCGGCCAGGTTTGCCGCGACAAGATAGCGTCCGATGCGCTTCGCCTCGGCCATCGAGCAGCCGGCGCCTGCGAAGATATCGGCAACCAGACGCTCGAGCGCCGTGGCGGGAACGACTACGGGTGCGTTGTTCATCCGGCTTTCACTTTGCGAGGTTGTTGAGACATATCGATACTCTGGATTCCGGGTCACCGCTTCGCGGCGCCCGAAATGACGGGCCTAGGGAAGCTCTGATTAAGTCTCACAACGCGCGTTGCGTCAAGTGCGGATGACTGCAAGGCGCCGCGACGCAGCCAAGGTAGGTACCTTTGCAAGGCGTGTCGGAGCGCGGAAGAGGGGCCCCTTCAGGGGATCTGACCGCGCAGACACGCACAAGGCCGGTGACGACACGCTCATGTCCGGTTCCACGGTCGCATCCCCGCAAGCGGGGCCCCTGCTCCACGTTTCACCGGCCGCAACACAGCAGGCGCCGCACCTGACGCAACCCCATAACATCTCGTCTCTTTCGAGGGACCGGGCGATTTGGGCCGATGACTGCACCGGCTCCTCCTGGTGTAGACCGGCTACACGGCGTCCTCGCCGTCTTGCCCTCGGCCC
The DNA here is from genome assembly GCA_035499005.1 of Burkholderiales bacterium. Taxonomy (GTDB): domain Bacteria; phylum Pseudomonadota; class Gammaproteobacteria; order Burkholderiales; family SHXO01; genus SHXO01. Next base: position 25,830 of record DATJZQ010000035.1, read on the forward strand.
AAATCGCCTCGGTCGCGCATGCGAGACTTGATCAGAGCTTCCCTAACCCTTGGTGGCGCCAGCGGTCAGTCCGGCAATATAGTAGTCCATCAGGAAGGCGTAGATGATGAGCGGCGGCGCGGCGCCGAGGAGAGCGCCGGTCATGATCTGTCCCCAGTTGAACACATCGCCCTTGATGAGCGTCGTGATGATACCGACAGACAGCACCAGCTGATCGGTCGAGGTGGTGAATGCCAGCGGATAGAGGAACGCCGCCCACGACGCCGTGAACGCGAAGATGGCCGCAGCGATGATACCGGGGAGCGCCACAGGAATGAAAATCCTGGTGAGCAGCTGAATGTAGCCCGCGCCGTCGATCAGCGCCGCCTCATCGAGCTCCTTGGGGATGCTGCCGAAGTAGCCGATCATGATCCAGGTGCAGAACGGCACGGTGAGGGTGGGATAGATGATGATCAGCACCCACCAGTGGTTGATGAACTCGATCCCGGTGACGTCGCGCAGGAAGGCGAAGGTCTTGAACAGCGGGATGAAGAGCAGCTCGGGGGGAATGAGATAAGTCAGGAACACACCGGTCGCGAGCGCCGCGGAGCCCCAGAACTTCATCCTCGACAGCGAAAATGCCGCTAGGATGCTCACCACCATCGTGATCGCCACCACTGCGAGCGATACGAGAGCCGAGTTGCGGAAAAACGTCAGATAGGTTGGCGACGTGAGCAGCTCGATATAGTTGCCCAGCGTCGGATTGAAGACCCACCACGGCGCGGTCGCCGCGGAGATCTCCGCACTCGTCTTGAGCGATGTGATCAGCATGTAGACCGGCGGCGTCAGGAAGAACACGACGAACAGCATCAGGAACACGTAGGACCAGAACAGGGCGCGCCGGCGATCGCGCCGGATGCTGCCTTGCTTTGCGGGCCGAACCGCTCCGACTGCTGTCTCGACCGCTGCGGTCATGCTCAAGCCTCGTTGCCGCGCCGCGTGATGCCGCGCAGGATGAAGATCGCAGCGACCGCCAGGATCGGGAACATGAACAGCGACACGCACGCCCCGAGCGGGATGTCGCCGCTCTCGATGCCGAGCTTGAAAGCCCAGGTCGCGAACACGTGCGTCTGATCCACGGGTCCGCCGTTAGTAAGCACACGAACGATGTCGAAATTGGCGAAGGTGACGATGAGCGAGAACAGTACGGTGATCGCGATGATGTTGCGCATCATGGGCAGCGTGACGAACCACAGCTTCTGCCACCAGTTCGCGCCGTCGATGGCGGCGGCCTCGTACAGCTGCTCCGGCACCGACTTGAGCGCCGCCAGATACATGATCAGGAAGAACGGGGCGCCGAACCAGACGTTGACCAGGATCACCGCGAAGCGCGCCCAGTACGGGTTGCCGAGCCAAGGCACTGCATCCAGTCCGATGCGCTCGAGAACCCAGTTGAACGCGCTGTAGGACGGATCGAACAGCCAGAGCCAGGCGAGCGTGCTCATGGCCGGCGGGATGACCCACGGCACCAGCAGCATGCCGCGCCACTTGCGCTGTCCCTTCGTCGGCACGTTGTGGACGAAGTGCGCTACGCAGAAGCCGATCAAGGCCTTGAAGAAGACCGCGCTCACCGCGAAGATGACCGACTGCTTCACAACCATCCAGAAGGTCTCGCGCTTGAACAGGAAGACGTAGTTGGCGAAGCCGACGAAGCGCTCCATCGACTTGTTCAGCATCGACAGAAAGATGGAATAGAACGCCGGATAGATCACCAGCAACACGATGGTGAGGATGAGCGGCAGTGCCATGACGAACGCGATGGTCGATTTGCGGCGCGCGAAGGCCTTCACGCTGCCGACCCGCCGGACGGCGGCGACCGGTAAGTCGCGCGCGACTGCTTGACTCATTGGTGTCCCGTCCTGTTCACGCGCGCATGAAGCCTTCGAGCTCGGACGCGGCCCACGCGATGGCCTTGTCGATCGACTCGCCGCCCTGCGTGATCTTCGCGATCATCTTGGTGTTCGTGGCCTGGGCGTACATCTGCATCGCGATCGCGGTCGGCGCCGGCGACATGGCGATCGACACGATCTCGTCGCCCCGCGGCGGGTAGTGGTACAGCGTTCCCTTCGGCGGCCCCTCCTCGGCCCAGGTCTTGAAATCGCGCAGGCCCGAGAAGCTGGGAATGTCGTAACCGCCGCTTGCCGTCACTAGCTGCTCGACCACCGCGCGCTGCGAAAGGTAGGTCAGCAGACTCTTCCCCGCCGATTTGTTGCTGGCGAACTTCCAGATGCCCCAGAAGAATGGCAGGCCGGGCGTGAAGCGCCCCTTTGGGCCTTTCGGAGCCGGAAATGTCCACAACTGCTCGGCGACCTTGGGGTTGTCGCGCTTGGCGACCGCCCATGCACTGGGCGGGTTCATGATCAGCGCACCCTTGCCCGCGATCAGCCACTTGTTGTTGGAAGCGTCATCCCAGGCGAACACGTCGGGCGGCAGAAATTGCACCAGCCGCTTCGCGTACTCGAGCGCCTGCCGCGTGGCGTCGGACTTCACCGTGATGTTGCCCTTCGCGTCAACGAGCTCCGCGCCATACGAGGCGAACAGCGCACCCACCCAATCCACCGAGTCGGTGGTTTCGCCCAGTCCGAGGCCGAACGGATAGCCCGCCTTGAAGCACTTCTCGGCCGCAGCGAGAAAGGTATCCCAGGTCCATCGGTCGGTGAGCGCCTTGTCGGCGGGCGCTCCAGGCGGATACATTTTGGTGAGGTCGAGCCCGACATGCTGCTTGAACACGTCGATGCGTCCGCAAGGGCTTTTCACCTGGCTGCCGGGTGTGGCGGGAATGGCCACCCAGTGCCCGTCCTGCTTGCCGAGGTACTCGGTGACGGCGACCACATTGCCGTTTTCCGCGATCAGCGGCTTCATCAGGTCATCCATCGGCTCCAGGTTCTTTGCCTGTGCGCTGGCGTACCAGGTCGGCAACGTCATGATGTCGTGACCGGCTTTCGCTTGCGCCTCGGCGGTCCCGGTCAGAAGGATCTTGTTGCCTTGAGACGTGATGTAGTCGATCTTGAGATCGACCTTTTCTTTCGCCGCCCAGTCGTTGCACAGCTTGGTGAGAACATTGTTGGCGCCCGGCACCCAGTGGTCCCAGAAGCCTACTGTCAGTCTGCCGGCCGCATGAGAGGTGCGCACGTAAGGCGCAGCCACGGCTGCGGCAGACGCGGCGAGGAAGCGGCGGCGATCTAACCTGGTGGAAGTCATTGCGGTTCCTCCCGTGGCGGCGACCGGCGTGAGAATAGGTCAGAACTTCCTTACGTTTTCGCTTATGATCCCTGCTTCGTTCGGCAATCCTAGACTGGTTCGAGCATCCGGTCCACGGACTACACTGCTGCGCTGCAGCGCGCGTTAACCGACCGAATATTTCTTGGACAAGATGACAGGCGAAATAGCGTGAGAGAAAACAACCTCAAGTCGATTTGGAAACGGGGCGGTGCGGCGATCAATGGCTGGCTGGGGATTCCGAGCTCGGTAGCAGCCGAGAACATGGCGCAGGCCAACTGGGATTCGCTGACCGTCGATCTGCAGCACGGGCTGGTGGACTATCAAACCGCGGTGACTATGCTGCAAGCGGTGTCGACGACGCCGACGGTGCCGCTCGCGCGCGTGCCGTGGCTCGAGCCCGGCATCATCATGAAGCTGCTCGACGCCGGCGCGTTCGGCATCATCTGCCCGATGATCAACACGCGTGCCGAATGCGAAGCGCTGGTGCGGACCTGCCGTTACGCGCCGCTCGGATATCGCAGCTTTGGTCCGGTGCGCGCCACCTGGTACAGCGGCGCGGATTACTGGAAGCACGCTAACGAAACCATCATCGCGATGGCGATGATCGAGACCAAGCAGGCGGTGGAAAACCTGGACGAGATCCTGACCGTGCCCGGCCTGGATGCGCTCTACATCGGCCCGAACGATCTGGCGCTCACGCTCGGCTGTGCGCCGTCGCCGGTGCCCACCGACGCGGTGGTGCTCGGCGCGATCAAGACCATCCTGGCCGGCGCCAAGCGGCACGGCATCCACGCCGGCATCCACTGCGGCTCAACCGCCATGGCCAAAGAGATGATCGCGCTCGGTTTCCAGTTCGTGACGCTGCTCGCCGATAACGCCTTCCTCGCCACGGCCGCCAAAAACGCGGTGGCGGAAATGCGCGAGAGCGCGCCTGCGGCAACGGTCAGGGCCGCGGGATCTTCTTATTAACCACCGGGCTCGGACCCCGCTCCGCTGCGCGGAGTTTCCGTAGGCACCGGCTTGTGGTCGGGTGACCTGCGCTCCGGCGCGGGCACGCCCCACTGGATCGCCGCAGCCTGGACCACCACCGTGCGGGCTTCCGTCTGTTCGCCTGCGCGACGCCTGGGCGTCTGAGCTGCGCGCGGAGCGGCCGGCTGCGCGCTCGCGGGCTCGATACCGAGCGCTGACAGCGCGGCACGCAGGTCTTCGAGCACCGCCTGGCGGCGCCGCACGAAGGCGGCGGCGTAGCAGCGCCAGAACGTCCACCCGGCCCGTTCCAGCACGCGCTGGCGGCGGATATCGTCGAGCCATTTCTCCGGGCCCTCGCGCTTGTCGCCATCGCATTCGACCGCGAGGCGCGCATCGTTGCTGCCTTCGACGACCAGATCCACACGGTAGGCACCGACGCGCACTTGAGGTGTGGCGCGATAGCCTTGCTGAGTCAGCCAGTCGTACAGCTGGCGCTCGAACGGCGATTCGCAGCGCTCGCGCGGGTCCGAGTGAGGTTCATCCTGCGCAAAGGGCCGCGCAAAGTGAGCGATCAGGCTGCGGCGCAGGCGGTCGCCGTCCGACAGATGATCGAGACCGACCGATCGCACCAGGTACATGCGGTCGCGCGCCCGCGAGGCAGCGACGTTGAATCTCTGCGCGAAGATGTCGCGGGACAGCGGCGCGCCTACGTCGTTTGGCGCCGAGACCAGCGACAGGAAGATCACGTCGCGTTCCCGTCCCTGAAACGTGCGCGCATCGCCGCAAGCGAGGCGATGGCGCTGCAGAAGCTGCGGGCCGAACTCGTCGTTCAAGCGGTCCCAGATCGCCAGCGCCTGCTCCTCGCCGAGCAGGGACACGACTCCGATCGAGCGCCCAAGCATGCGCGGGTCGGCCGTCAAGCGCCCGATCTCCTGGACGATGAAATCGATCTCCGCGACGTTCACACCTCCTTCGCGTTTTCCGGCGTCCACCAGCACATCGACCAGCGCCGGATCGAGCCGCTCGGACGGAAGCGCCAGCCGGAGCGGCCGCAGCTCGTGATCGTAGAACTCGCGCTTGGAGTATTCGATGATCGAAGCGACGCAGCGGAAGTGCTCCTTCAACACCACACCACTGCGAGCGAACACGACCTTGGCCAGGTCGTAGATCGAACGCTCCGGCGACATCTGCGCGCGGTAGATCGGCACCTGCTCGGCGAGGAAGCGCTGCATGAGCGCCTTGATCTTCTGCTCCTCCAGGCCCACGCCTTCTGGCGAGACCTGCTTGTCGTCGCCGACGATGAGCAGCTTGCGGGCACGCAGCAGGGTCGGCAGCGCGGACAGATCGGACTGCGAAGCCTCGTCGATCACCACCAGGTCGAAGCATCCGAGCTGGGCCGGCAGCGATTCGGACACGCGATAGTGCGGCATGATCCAGCAGGGAACGGCGGTAATCGCCTCGGCCGCCGCGTTGCGCGCGTCCTGGCGGTAGCGGACCGCCCGTTTCCCCGTGCCTTTGCCGATTTTCTGAACCGCGTTCAGATACGCCTGCAGCGCCGCGCGCACGCTGGGGGTCGCACTCTCGGTGAGCTTCAGCCACGCGCGCTTCACGACCACCGCCGAATAACCGCGCGCCAGGTCATGCTCCAGATCGGCGCGCGCGACCGCCAGCTTCTTGAATTCGTCCTGCGCATCGATCGCGGCCAGATGGGTGGCGAGGCGCCTCAATCGCCAGGCCTGCGCCCATTCGGCTGGGAGCAGCAGATCGATTTCGCCTTCGACGGGTTGGCGCAGCGCCTGCGCATACTGCGGCGCGCCCGATTCGGCGACTAGGCGGGACACTTCCTCTACGCACCCGAGCGCAGCGGACAGGCCTTGAACACGCGACAGCTCCGCCGTGAGCGCGGACCACGATTCCAGCAGCCTCGCGTCATCCACCTCAGGGTTACCCAGCACGGACGCGAGGAAGTTTCGCATCTGATCGACGACGGGGCCGCTCGCGCGCTCGAACGCCTGGCCCAAGCTGTCTCTGACGCTCCACACGCCGTCCAGGCGATGAACGGCGAGATGATGCGCCACCGCGCGCGCGAGATCGCCGAAGAGCTGTGTATCATCGGCGACGCCGCGGCTGCCAGGCCACGCGGGGAACAGTTCGGCCACCTGCTGGGCGAGCTTCAGCTCTGCGCGAATCAGCGCCTTCACTTTGCGGTACAGAGCGAATTGCGCTGCCGCCACCAGTCCCGGCGCACTGCTTCCGCCAGGCATCCTCTGTTCCGCGGTGGTCTCCGGCACGCGATCGAAGCCCAGTTCTGGCGCCAGCGTATTCCAGCGCACCGTCAGCTCGTCCCATCTCGCCCTTAGCGCCAGGCAGTCGGACACGTGCTGCCACTCCTGCGCATCGGCCGGGGCGCGACCGTTCACCCTGACCGCGTCCAGGTTCCTTCTCGTCCCGCCCTTGCCAAACGCGCTCGCCAGCGAGAACGCGCGCTTGCCCTGGGCGAGGTTATCCACCGCCTTGACGAGCTCGGCATCGAGCTCCGCCTGCGGCGGCAGCTCCACCGGCTTGCCGAGAAAGGCCCTGCGCTCGACCGCTGCGAGGTCCAGCTCCTGCCCCAGCTTCTCGAGCAGCGCGAATTGCTCCGCGAGTCCGCCGCCGCGCAAGCGCTCGCGCAGGGCCGCGGTCCACGGCCGGTGTGCACGCGCGACATCCTCGCGCAGCGCGTTGATGCGCTCGATCTCCGCACTCGTCTCGCGTAAAAGCGCGAAGCTCTGCTGGCGTGCGTCGGCGAGCCGGGGCACCGAGCCCGAACGCGTTTCCGCCGAGAGCATCCTGAAGCGTGCCAGGTCGCGGTGCGCCTGCAAGAGCAGCTGCGCGTCGGGCAGTGCAGCGGGCAGACTGCAACCCGCATACTCGATGTCGCGCCCCAGGCGGCGGCGCGCCTCTCGCAACCGGTTGACGTCCTCCACGCCAAAGCGCGGGCGAAACTGCGGCCCCACGCCGAGCGGATCGGGCAGCCACTCGAAGCGCCCGCTCTGGGTGATCAGCTCCTGCGCCGCATCCGCCGGGTCGATGCTCTCGCCTTCCATCTCGATGCGCGACAGGTTGAGACGCGCCCAGCGTCTTGCATCCGTGTCGATGCGCAGCAGCCGGGCGTGCAGCCCGTTGATGGTCTCCTCGAGCTGCGCGATGTCGCGTGCGGTCGACACCGGATCGATGCTCTGCACTTCGGAGGCGATGGTACGGATCGACTGCTCGAAGCGCTCCATGCCTTCCTGCTCGCTCGCGAGCAGCGAGATGGCGAGCGGCCGGATCGGCTCCGGCAGCTTGTCGCGCAACACCGCGAGCGCCGGATCTTTCATCGATGTCACCAGCACGCGCCTGCCGTTGGCGAGCCAATGGCAGATGACGTTGGCGATCGTGTGCGTCTTTCCGGTCCCCGGCGGTCCCTGCACGACCACGCCGTCGGAAGCCTCCAGCAGCTGCGCGATCCTGAGCTGCTCGTCGTTGAAGGGCTGCGGAAAGTACAGATCGTCGGCCGCAACGCCCTGCCCCCGCTCGTGGTAGGCCGCGCTCACGCCGCGGAAGGACGGCAGCTGCACGGGTGTCGCCTCGGCGCTCGGTTCGGTCACCAGAGCGCTCACCGCTCCGGGCAGCGGCGCATCGTCGGGCCGCGCGCTCACGGCCTCCATGAAGTGCTCGAGATCGCGCAACAGCGGATTCGCGCTGCGCGGCCGGGCGAACAACACCCAGGTGTCGGTTACGGTCAAGCGGTGCTCGCCACGCGCCAAGCTCAAGTCGCCGGGAAGCGGCTCGTCCCCGTGGTGCTCGAGGCGATCCTTGATCATCGAGAGCAGCGGCTGATAGGTGCCGGGGTCGAACGGCGACAGGGTGGTGGTGGCTTTCGCAAAAAACTCCTTCGCCCGGCGCTCCGCCTCAGATACGCCAGGGTGGTCCTGCGCAGCGAAAGCGTCGAGCTCGAGCCGCGGGTCCACATCGCGCGGACGCACCTCAGCCGCACCGGTCTCAGGGTTGAAGGTGACGTCCACCAGCCGGCTGATCAACGGATGCGCGACGTTGGTGTCTTTGTCCTTCCACACGGCGAGGCCGATGCCCCACACCAGCTCGAGCTGGCCCTCCACGATGGCGCCGGCCAGCTCCTGTTGCAGCGTGAACAGCTGAACATACAGGCGTGAGAGCCGCCGCCGCCGCCGCTCGGCCTCCGCCCAGGGCTGCCAGACGGCTTCCAGGTACGCGGCGAACTGAGCTTCGACCTGGTGCCTAAAATCGTAGTCCGAGAGGCGCACGCGCTCATCGGGGCTCACCCCCGGCTGCGCGATGTCGGCGATGCTGTTCACCTCATGCCTCGCGTCGCGGTGCGTCCCCGCGGCGATCAGGTCCCACCCATCAACTGCGGGCGCCAGCCTCGGCTCCTGCAGAAGAGGTCCGCCGACTGCGAGCCACGGAGCGAGCCAGGGATCGTCCGCCTTGGGCGGCGGCTCGGGATTGGGCGGGCGTGGCACGGATAGCCAGAGCTCGTCGTCGCCGTCGTCACCGCCGTCGTTGAGCTTCACACCATCCAGCGCAGCGAGCTGCTGCTCGAGCGCGAGGAAGCGGCCGTAGTCGGTCACGTTGGACACGACCTTGGTGCGGCTGCGCACCGAATGCTGCAGGTATTCGATGAGCGCGAGCAGGCGCGAGCGCTGGATGCTCACCGCTCAGCCCGCAATGCCTCGTGCCAGATCGCCCGCCAGCAGCGCGCGGGCCTGGGATGCCTCCAGTGCCGAGCCGAACAGAAACCCCTGCATCTCGTCGCAGCCGAGGCCGAGCAGCACGTCGCGCTGCAGCTCGCTCTCGACGCCTTCGGCTATGAGGTGCAGGTCGAAACCGCGCGCAATCCCCACGATGGCCACGATGATCGGGCTGTAGGGGTGGACCGCGGTCAGGTCTCGAACGAACGATTGATCGAGCTTGAGACTCGTGACGGAAAACTTCTGCAAATAGCCGAAGGACGCGAACCGGGTTCCGAAATCGTCGATGGACACGCGCACCCCGCTGTCGCGCAGGCGCTTGACCGCCGCGGAAACCGACTCGGCATCGCGCATCATCAGCGTCTCCGTAATCTCGATCTCCAACCCCTGGGGCGGCACCCGGTGGCGATGCAGCGCCGCCAGCACGCGCTCAACGACGTCCGGCCGGTCGAAGTCGCGCGGCGAGAGGTTAACACTCATGCGCAGATAATCGAAGCCCTCGGCGCGCCATGCGGCGAGCTGCTGACAGGCCTGCTCCAGAACCCAGTCGCTCACCCGGCCGATGAGGCCCGCCTCCTCCGCCACCGGGACGAAGGTCATGGGGTCCAGAACGCCGCGCTGCGGGTGACGCCAGCGGATCAGCGCCTCCATCGCCACCACCTGCCGCCGGCTGACGCTCACCTGCGGCTGGTACCAGAGCTCGAACTCGCCCAGATCGAGGGCGCGCCGCAGCTCGGTCTCCAGCGTGAGCTTCTGGTGGAAAGCGGCGTTCATCTCCGGGGAAAAGAATGCGTACGCGTTCTTGCCCGCGGTCTTGACGTGGTACATCGCGATGTCGGCATGCTTGACCAGACTCTCCGCCTCCGACCCGTCGTTCGGGTACAGGGCGATGCCGATGCTCGCGGTAGCCCGCACCTCCTGTCCGCCGACGGTGAGCGGCCGCCGCAGCTCGTCGATCACCTTCTGCGAGATGAGCGCGGCGTCCTCCGGGTCGGACAGATCGGGAAGCAGGATGGTGAACTCGTCCCCGCCGAGGCGCGCCAGCGTGTCGCTGCGTCGGACACAGCTTTGCAGCCGGCCGGCCACGCCCTTCAGCAGCTCGTCGCCTTCGGCGTGACCCAGGCTGTCGTTGATCAGCTTGAAGCGGTCGAGGTCGATGAACAGCACCGCCACCAGGCGGCCGCTGCGCTGCGCCTGCGTCAGCGCCACGCTCAAGCGATCCTTGAACAAGGCGCGGTTGGGCAGCTGCGTGAGCAGATCGTGATAGGCCTGGAAGCTGATTCTCTCTTCGGCGCGCTTGCGCTCGGTGATGTCGCGCGCCACGCCGTAGCTGCCCAGGAACCGCAGCCGCCGCCCTTCTCCGGGGTTTTGCTCGACGTACACACCGGTCGCGCTCAGCGCGATGGTCAAATGCTCTTCATTCTCCGCTTCCCCGGCTGCGCCACTCGGCCGGCGCTTGAGACGCAGCTCAACGTTGCGCGACGCCCGCTCACCGGTGCGCCGTTCGCAGAACGCGTAGCGGGCGCGGTCGCGGTCGTCCTCGTGGATGATGCTGGAATAGTGGCGCCCGATCAGCTCCTCGTTCGGGTAGCCCAGCATCGCGGCCACCGTCGGATTCAAATAAGTGAACTGACCATCCTCGTTCACCGTGTAGATGATGTCGGGCGAGTGGTCGACGAGGTAGCGGTGCAGGCGCTCGGACTGCTCCAGCCGCGCGCTGATGCGGGCATGGCTCTGCTCGAGCGCTCGGCGCTGGAGCGCGTTGTTGACCGTATTCAGGAGCTCTTCGGGCTGGTACGGCTTGCGCACGAAATCGTACGCGCCGAGCCGCAGCGCACCGATCGCGGAATCGATCACGTCGTCGGCGCTCACGACGATCACCGTCATCGAGGCGAGGCGCGTCTTGAGCCGGTCCATGACCTGCAGGCCGGTCATGTCGGGCAATCTCAAGTCCAGCAGCACGAGATCGTAGTGCTGCCGGCTCAACGCCGCGACCGCTTCGCCCCCGGTGGCGCACTCGTCGATCTGGCGGCCGCTGCTCTCGAGCAGCAGCTTCAGGCTGTAGCGCAACCGCGCTTCGTCGTCGACGACGAGGATGCGGGGGCCCGGAGGCGCGGGCTCCGGTGGGCGTGCAACAAACGACTCTCCGGTCGGTAGATGCATGGCGCGCTGGGCGTCAGGGCGTGGACGCCGACGGACGCGGCACCTCTTGCGGTGCGCTCGCGGCGTAGAGCCGGCGCGGGAGCAGGGTGAGGAAGATGGTGCCGCGGCCGGGGCTGCTGCGGCACAGGATGCGTCCGCCCAGGCGCTGCAGGATCGAGGCGCTCTCGGCGAGACCGATCCCTTCGTGTCCGTCTCCCTTGGTCGTGGTGCCCGGCTTGAACAGGCGCTGCATCACTTCGGCCGGCACGCCGGCTCCCGTATCGCTGATCTGGAGCAGCACGAACAGCTCCCCTCCGAAGTTGACGTTGTCGGCAGTCATCACGCCGAGGCGGCCGCCGCTGGGCATGGCCTCGGCCGCGTTGGTGAGGAGGTTGAGGGCGACCTGCTTGATGGCACCGACATCGCCGTGGAGCGGGGGCAGCTGCGGGTCGAGCTGCTGCACGACCTCGATGCCGCGCTTGGAGAACAGCGTATCCCGGCACAGCAGCATCAACTCCTGCACGGCGTTGTTGAGATCGAGGCGCGCGGGCTCCTCCGAGGCGACGGAGAAGGGATCCCCCATGCGATGGACGATGCGGCCGACGCGGTCGAGCTCTTCGTTGAGCACCGTGAGCTCTTCGCCGAACTGGCCTGTGTCGCCAATCTTGTCTTTCAGCAGCTTCAGATAGTTTTTCACGATACTAAGCGGGTTTCCGGCCTCGTGCACGACGCGCCTGCCCAGCGCCCTGAAGCGCTCGGTGAGCTCGCTGCGGATGCGCTCTGCGTGAGCAGTGTCGCGTCCGATCCGAGCCAATGTTTCGCCGCCGAGCGCCGCGACGCGCGCCAGCAGGGCCTCGTCTTCGCTCGGCTCGCGCCAGTCCGCCGGAAGTCCGACGACCAGCACGCCGAGCACGACCGTGGTGTCGGTCATCGGCAGGCACAGCAGACCGCCACTTGCCATCATGCGCGCCAGCACGCGGTCGATCGCGGCGCTGCGCTCCAGATCGGGGCCCATCGCTCGAGCCGGGCACCGCTCGCGCACCGCCTGCGCGAGCATGCTGGGCGAGCCCTCGAGGGACACCGCCAGCTTCGCCAGGCTCGCAGGATCTTCAGGCATGGTGACGCCGATCAGGCGCGGCTCGTGAACGGCGGCGAGAAAGAAGAACTGCCGTCGGATCCCGGTCAGCAGGCGCGCGAGGCGCCGTATGCGCGCGAGCGCCGCGGACTGATTTTCCGCGCCCGACAATGCCTCGCGCATGACCTCGTGCAGGCCAGCGTGGGCCACCGACGCAACCAGTTCGCGAACCGTCGCGGCGGGGCGCGGAGCGGGATTGGCGGAAGCTTGAAGGCTCAAGTCGCCGCCCAGCAAACCGCGTTCGAGCTCAGCGGGCTGACCGCTCGCCGATTCGGCAATCTCGACGCCTGCCGGGTTGGCGCGTGCGGCAGCCACGGCCTCCTCGAACAACCGCGTGATCGCTGGTGCTGCGAGGCCCGTGAGCTGTCCAGCGACGCGCACTGTGAGCTCGGTGACGCCGTCTTCCGCCAACGCGCTGCCAACGGCCACCGCGCGCACGACGCACGGCGCGTCGCCAAGCCGCTCCGCCGGCTCGTGCAGGAAGCGCAGGGCATCGGCGACGAAACCCGGCAGCCCGCTCGCTTCCACCCAGGCTGCCCCGAGCGCCGCGTGCGTGGTGTCGAGCGCTTCGCGTTCTGCGCGCACGAGGTCTGCGTCCTTGCGCAGAGAAGTGAGCATCCTGGCGTAGGCCTCACCGCGCGAGCGCAGCAGCACGAGCTTTCCGATCTGATGCAGCAGTCCCGCCAGCTGTGCGGGCTCGCCGGGTTGGTTCAAAGCCCGCGCCAGGCGGCCTGCGAGCTCGGCGCACAGCACCGAGCGGCCCCAGATGCGTGCGAGCAGCGAGCGCGGATACGGCAGGGTCCCATTGCCAAGCTGCTTGCCAAGCTGCAGCAGGCCGAGCGCCCGGAGCATGTCGCGGCCGAGCGCGCCTACGCAGGCTTGAACGGAGATCGATTGCGCCGCTTCCGCGGCGGCCGGGAGTGGGCCTGCGCTCGCCAGAACATGGAGGGCGAGCGCCGGGTCACACAGGAGCAGGTCCGCCAGCGCCTGATTCGACGCGGTCCTGTCATCGAGCGCAGCCAGCAGGCGAGCGAGGACGTGCTCGTTGAACGGCAGATCGATGGTGCCTCCCTGATCTGCCGCCCGCAGCGGTTTCATTGTTGCTCTGGTCCCTGCATTTGGCGGGCTGCAGTCTCGTTCGCGTGGCCAGTCCCACCACCCGGAACTCGCGCGACGGACCACCCGCCTTGAATGGTTATGGGCCAGAATTTCTCACAAGTCCGCCGCTACGACAAGCAGATGCGCTCGTATTCTCGCCCGCCTTCGCAATAGCCCCCGGATTGTCGATGCCTTTCACATTAGAGGCGGCGTTTTGACAACATCTTGACACCCGCAGACGGTTCTCTTGCCGGTCATTGCGCGCAAGCGAGTGCGCGCTCGCGGCGAGCCTGCTGACTCGCCCTATAGGCGGCGCGCATTGCGACTGCCCACCACCACAACGCGGCGGGCGAAAAGCAGATGCCGCGGGGACCGGCGCGCTGCACGTCTGATCCCGCGCGGCGCCGACCGCAAAAGGCTGTGCGCGCGGAAAACAGCGCGATCAGCGACTTCGGCGGACTTAGTGAGAAAAGACCTTAGGAGACGTGGACCGAGTCTCCTGTTCGGGAAACTCGGCCCATCTTCGGACTACCTGCTCGCCTCGTCTGCGGGAGAGGCGGTCGCGTTCGACCGCGGCGGCACGTTGCCCGTGCTGCGCACGTTGATCAGCTTGTTCACCAGATCGAACCAGAAGGGCGCGCCAAGCGAAGCGGCCAGCGCAGTGAGCAGCAATCCCGCGAGCTTGCTCGCCCAGGGTCCGGCCTCGCGGGTGGACAGCACTTTGTCTGCGCCCCATCCGAGCGGCAAGCCGCGGTTCGCCAGCTCATCGAGGTGCTGACGAAGTTCATCCAGGGTCGCTTCCTCGCCATTGGCCGCCTGCTCGTTGGCGTACGCGCTGGCGGCTTCAACCACCGACGCGCGCAGCGACGGGCTCTGCCACAGGCTGGTAGCGAGGCTGATGGCGTCAGCGTTCGCGATAACGGTCACAACGACCGCGATGACGAGCAACATCCACTGTGCCTTGCGCTTGTACCAGCCGGACGCGCGATCCATGACGTCGTCAAACCAGCCTTCGACCTTGCCGCGCAAGGCGTCCAGGTTGGTCCCTGCTGTACCGGCAAGCGCCTGCAACGCCCGGCGCAGCTCATCCGCCGCCGCCTGATCTTTGGCCGGCGCCTTCTGATCTGTCTGAGATGGGGCCAGCACGTCCAGCAGAACCAGGGCGAACATGTCCGAGGGAAGATAGGAGGGATGCCCCTTCTCGCCGCTCTTGGTCGGGTTGCCCAGCGAACGGATGAGCGGATGGCGATAGAACGCCTCGCGCGTCGCTGGATCGGTGATCAGGTTGCGGATGCCCTGCTCCAACGTCTGCGCGCGCCAGCCCAGCAGCTGAGAAATCAGCTCGGTCACCGACGAGCAGATCAAGCTCAACAGCGCGAAGACGAAGGCCAAGCCAATTGCGACATCGATGGCTCCCGATCCGAACATATATCCTCCCTCTTGAGGTCACCAACCCGGCGACACGCCCGGCCCAATCCGCGCTATGCGGACACGATCTTCGCCGCGATGCGCTCGGCCAGCGCGGCGATGGTGCGCGACGGGTTCAAGCCGAGCGCACGCGGCACGATCGCTGCGTCCGCCACGTACAGGCCCGGGTAGCCGAACACCTGGCCGCGATGGTCTACCACGCCGTTGCTGGGCGTGGCCCCCATGTTGCAGCCGCCCAGCGGGTGCGGCGTGATGAGGTTCTTGAGGATGGTCCAGGTCGGCGGGACTTTCGCGTCGCCACCCGTGGCATCGGACAGGCGCTTGTGCATCTCGACCATCGCGTCGATGGTCGGCTCCGAGCGCGTCACATCCCAGTCGAGCTTGAGCTTGCGCCGCCAGGGCGCGTACCAGACGCGCCCGAGGTACAGGCGGCCGTCGGCCGCATCCATCGACTGGCCGAACCACGGCATCACTTCGCTCAGCGGGTCGTCGGTGGTGAGATGCTTCAACCAGCGCACGATGACTGAATGGCGGCGGGCGCTCGGGCTGCCCGACTGCAGGAAATCGCGCAGCAGATTGGGAAAGCCGCCGTCCTCGACGAAGAACTGCCGCCCGCCGACGGCGCCATCGAGGAAATCGATCGCGCACGTGATCGTCGGCCCCTGCGTCGGCGAGACGCGCCGGTTGGAATAGATGGCCGGGGTGAGGAAGTCGCCGTTCGAGCTCCAGTTGTGGCCCAGAAACGCGCTGATGGCCGGCAGCGTCCGGTACTGGTCGCGGGCGCGGCACAGCAGCTCGGTGGAGCCGAGCGAGCCGCAGGCGACGATCACGCGCTGGGCGCTCTCGTAGCCTGGCGTCGCCTGACCGTTCGCGATGCGGTTGAAGTGCACGAGGTAGCGGCCGCGCTCCTGGGAGATGTTGTAAGCGAAGTGCAGCGGGCGCACCTCCGCGCCGTGCTTCTCGGCCTGCGGAATGTAGTTCAGGTCGAGCGTGTTCTTGGCCTTCACCTGGCAACCCAGATCGCAGTTGCCGCAGTGAACGCAGGTGCCCTGCTGCTGTCCCTGCGCGTTGATCCAGGTCTTGGAGTGACGATCGCTGAAAGCGTCGGGCAGCGCGTAGTTCCAGTCCGGATTGAAGCTCACGGCCAGCGGCACCGGGCGGAAACGGTCGGCGAAGCCCAGCGCCGCCGCTGCATCGCGCATCAGCCTGTAGCGCTCGGTGAGCTGGCTCTCCGGCAGGGTCTGGAGATTGAGCATGAGCCCCACCTTGTCGTAGTAGGGCTTCAACTCGTTGTACGTGATCTCGCCCGGCCATCCGCTCGCGAAAGCGCGCGGCTCGGCCTCGATCGAGACGTTGGCATAGATCAGCGACCCGCCGCCGACGCCCGCTCCCTGGGCAACCCACATGTCGTCCATGATCCGCAGATCGAGCCAGCCGTTGTGGGCTTGCGGCCGCGCCTGGTCCCACAGCCACGCATCGTCCGGGTCGCGCGGATAGTCCTTCGTCTGCCAGCGCCGGCCGCGCTCGAGCACGAGCACCTTGAGGCCGGCTTCCGACAGGCGGCACGCGGTGACCGCACCGCCGAATCCGCTGCCGACCACGATCACATCCCAATTTGCGCTCATATGCGCCTCACGATCTCGACCGGGGGTTCGATCAGCAGCGGCTGTCCGTTGCCGTCATCGGGCATCAGCCACGGACCGGGATCCTCGCGCGGGACGGAAAATACCCAGCGCGCGCGGCTTACGCCCGCAGGCGGTTGCGCCGGCGCAGCGGCCGAGCTGCGCCTCCAGCGGCGATGCACCTTCCGCACCCCGATCGGATAGATCGTCAGCTTGTCGCGCGTCAAGTGCATACGCAGAAAGTTCTTGTAGTCGGGCATCGCCTGGGCGGCGAAGACGAACTGGCTATGGAGCCCTGCGAGCGCGTTTGCCAGCACCAGATAGGCTCCCATCAGCGTCCCGCCAAGCACGATGCCGCCGCCCACGACTTCCAGCGCAAGTAGTGCTGCCTGCAGCGGATGATTCAGCCACACCTCACTCGCCAATCCTGACCAGCGCTGGAAAGGCCCGAGATTGAGCCGCGCCGCGGCCCAGAACAGCACCAGCGCGAGCAGCACGTGCAACACGCCGTGGCCCCCGCCGAACAGCAGGCGCTTGAGCATCCCCTTGAGCCCCGGCTGCCGGTCGCAAAAGGCCCACATCCCTCCCACCATCACAAGCGTCACCAGTGTCGCGGCCGGGCTGTGCGCGAGCACGGCATACCCGCTGCTCAACAACTCGCACCACGACCTCCCTGCGCTCAGCGGAAGGGCAGCCAGCGCCTCCATCAGAGTGCGGCCGTCCAGAGCGCGGTGGGGCACGGTGCTGGCGCTCTGCAGCAGCCAGGCATAGACGAGATAGAACGCACCGAGAAAAATCGAGAAAGCGAGGTTCTTGTAGAAAAAGCCCAGCGCGCCGAACCGCAGCTGGCGTGAGGTAGAAGGATCGGGATAAGCCGCCACCTGGCGGTATTCTTCCTTGGCGTCCCTGCCCTCGTACAGGTGCAGTTGCGTGGGAAGGTCGTTGGTGCCGTACAGGTAAGCCCCGCCGCCGCCGGCGGTGAACTTGTGGCGGTCTCCGTCACGCCGCACGTAATGCGAGTAGTGGTGCAGGTCTCCGGACAGATTCAGCACGATGGAGGCGCCGCGCCTACGGATGCGGTCTTCCAGGAAATTGAGATTCTGGTGCGAGCGTTCCTCGGCCCGCGCCGCGGCGGCGTCGTCGCCCGCGTCGATCCAGCTCGAGGTCGGCGTGCACAGGATCAGGCGATCGCCGGGCTCGAGCGCGCCCGCGAAGTAATCGAAGTAATCGATCTGCGGCTTGTCGATATCGGTCTCGAGCTGGATGTCGACCGCCCACAACCACCAGCGATGGGGCAGCTTGAGGGCGAAGTAGCTGCGCGACTGCCGCGTCAGCCAGGCCCCGATCGAGCGCTGCTGGCAGAACACCTTGAGGAACGCCGTCAGCCCGTCGTACCAGTCGTGGTTGCCGGGAATGGTGTAGACATGCGGACGCTGTTCCTCCGCTAGCCACGGCAGCGCGCTGCGATACGGATCCTTGAGCTTGGTCTGGTAGTCCGCCACGGTCGCGGTCGGGTAAACCTGGTCACCCCCCATCACGAGCAGTTCGCCACGAGGCACGTCCGCATCGCCGACGCGCAGACGAGCGCGGGACAGGAGCAGCGCGATCGTGTAGGTCGAGTTCCAGCCGTCGCCCAGGTCCGCCACATAGTCGATCCAGATCTCGTCGCGATCCGAGTAATCGAGCCGCATGCGCTCGGCCTCGAGATCGCCTTGCAGCAGCGCCGCCTCGACCTCGCGGCGGTCCAGATAGCTGCCGAACAGCGTGCCGAGCAGCGCTTTGACTCCGGTGCGGATCAGCTGCGCCGGCGCGAACCAGTTGGTCATCGCAGCCGGCGCGATGACCTCCACATCGCTCTGGGTGGCGGGGCGCAAGCCCGGTGGAGTCGTCACGATCGCTCGCTCACCGCTTGAGAATATAGGTGCGCCACAACTGCCTTGCGAAGAAGCCGCCGAACGTCGCGCTTGCGCACGCACGAGCCGTCCAGGACTCGGCGTTGGTCGCGTGGAACGTTCCCAGAAGCCGGAGCAGATCGCCCACGCCCAGCGTGAGCACGCCTGCGCCCACCACAGGACCGTTCGAATCTCGCCCGTCATGCAGCTGCGTATACAGTGTGGTGGTATCGGCCCACATGCGCAGCACCGAGCCGGCGCGCACCTCCTTCTTCCCGGCGAGGTAATAGGGCCTGCCGCCGTGCTCGAAGCCGAGCTCGTACACCATCCACGTGAGCCTCGGTTCGCCGCTCTGCGCGAACAGCCGGAACACGCCACCGTCGGCGGGAATGCTCTGCCCGAACGGCGTGAAATCGATGTGGCCGCTGATGCCGCCACCATGCTGCGGATCGGATACGAACCCGCGGATGTCCGCGACATCGATCGTTGCATGCATGGTCAATCGCACTCCACTCACCTGCCCCTTGGCAGCGCCGGCTCTCGGGTCGGTCTCGCCCAACGCGAAGGAGCCGCTCATCGCTTCGCGGAAGCTGATGCCTGTCGTGCCGTCTTGCATGCTGGTGGCCTCGGGTTGCAGCGGTACGCCTTCCGTGCGCGCGCAGCGCAGGTAGCGCTTCGCATCGGCGTAGCCGCGGTCGATGAGGGTGGCGGCGTCAATGCGTCCGGCATAGAAATCAGGGTCGAGCGGCAACGGTGCCGCCGGCTTGATCACGTGCAGCCGGACCGCCTGCCGCTGCCCGTACGGCGAATCGCCGCGCTCGATGCGGGCGTTGAGATCGCGGATCCAATCCAGCTCCTCGTTGAGCTTGCCAGCCGCGCTGATCTCGATCATGTGCACGTACTGCCGGAAGACGCCGTCATGATACTGCGCGGTGTTGCCGATGCACCATACCAGCCACAGCTCTTCCGCGCCACGCTGAACCGCCTGCATAAGGTTGGCGTCCTTGATCCAGACCGAGTCGAGGTATAGCGCGGAGTCCTTGCGCACGGGCGGCATGAAGATGGGCAGCGAGATGCCGGCGACCAACAGGTCCAGGTCGACATCGGTGTGAGCAATGGCTTCGTTGGTCTTCCGCGTGTAGTTGCACACGTTGAACGTACCGGCCATGCCCTGGGCGAGGCGGATGCGGCCGGGGTCGATGCCCAGATGAGGGAATACCTTGCCCACGATGCCGTCGGCATCGCCCAGCGCCGGGGCGCGCAGCCCCTTCGCGTACTCGCGGAGCGGGAGCAGCGATGCGAAATCACGCACTTGCAGGGTCCGCCAGCGCTCGCACATCTCGTCGGGCGAGAGACCCGAGAACAGCATGGCGAGATTGATAGTCCCGCCGGAGGTGCCGTCGGCGTGAAAGAAGCGCAAGCCGGCCTGCTCCAGCGCCTTCAACACGCCGGCCTGATAGGCGACGCGCATCCCGCCGCCCGCGAGGATGAGCGAGCGGCGCGGAGACTGCTCTGCGCTGCCTGCGGCCAGAGATGGAGTGCGGCTGATCTCGTTCATGCTCGAACCTAGGTTCTAGCTCGCCGCTGCCCGGCGCGATCAATCCGCGCCGCGTGCCACTCGCTTCCAGTACAGCAGGATCAGCGCCGCTGACACCAGGTCGAACCCGGCCACCGCCAGCGCGATCAGCGAGAACACGCCGTGGCGGATGCCCAGGACGACGGCAGCCACGGCGCCCACTTTCTGCAATCCGGACCAGAGCAGCGCAGGAGAGCTGTGCGCGAACACCCCGTGCAAGGCGAGCCCGCCGAACAGCACCATGAACATGCCGACGATGCCGAAGAAATGCCTGGCCGCGGCTCCGGTCTCGCTGCCGATGATGCCGAGAACGAATGCCGGGCAGACGACCTGCACCGCGCCGCTCAGCACTGTGACAATAGCGATCAGGACAACCAGCCAGCCCAGCCAGCCGAGGCGCTTCATGAGCGCGTGTCCCATCGGTAGGCCTTGGATCCGAAGTAATACATCAGCAGCAGCCAGGAGATGGTCATCACGACCCAGCGGATGTCGTTGAGCGCCATCCACTGCTGGAGCAGGTCCGTGAGGCGTGCCGGGTCAGTAATGCGGCCCGCCAGGATCTTGTTGATCGGGATGATGTGGAACTGACCGACATAGGTGGCGCCAGCGAGGCAGGCCAGCGCACCCAGCGCGATCCAACGCATGCCGGTTTTCCACTCCTTCCAGACCATGATCGCGTGGCACGCGAACATGAGCGGCACGACGACGGTGAAGAACTGCGTCGCCGCCGCGGTGGGCGGAATGAAGTGGTCGTAGTAATTCTCGGCGGTGTACACGCGCCAGGTCGGATACCAGAAAAAGTGCAGCGACCACAGCACTCCGGCGTACAGCGACGTGCCGAAGAAAATGTAGGCATTCGTGAATACCAGCCACTTCGATTTCATGCCCCCCCCTTTCTGCCAATTTCGTCAACGTTTTGGCGGCGCCAGCCATTGCTCGCTCTGCCCCAGATCGACCACGCTGCGCATGCCCTCCATCTCGGCAGCGGGCAGGCGTTCCTCGCTCACGAACCAGCACTCGAAGTGATCGTCGAGCACCCCGTGCGTTTCCGGGAAGAACCCCGCGAACAGGGGCTGCTCTTCAATCCCGAGAGCCTTGAGCGGCTGCACGCGCGGATGGCTGCCGATAGTCAAGCGCGCCGACCCCGGCCGCATGAAATGCAGCCCGAGCTTGCCCTGGAAGTAGATGTACGATGCCATCAGCATGCCGCGAAACGCGCAATAATTCGTGCCGCGCGTGCTGACTGGCAGCCAGGCGCTGCCGGGGCGCCGCACGTCGATGCGCATGGCGAGCTGCCCGTCCAGGTCGTATTGGCTGCTCACCCATTCATCGTCCACCAGGAAGTCCAGGTTGGCCTGATGCTTCGGCATGCCCCAGATGCCTTTGCCGCCCTTCACCGAGATCTCGGTGCTCACCGGAAGATCGTAGACGTACTGGCCGGTGCCGTAGGTTTTCTGCATGAGCAATGGCAGCACGCGCGGCGCCGGCCGGCGGCCGTGTGTGCACGCGATGGCGATGCTGAACTCGATGTATTTTCCGATGTTGGTGATCTGGTAGTTGACGACCGTCACCACCAGGAGCGCCTTTCTCCACACGCGCAGCGGATGGAGCTCATTGCCCGGCAGCAGGCGAGCGGCCGCGTCCGGGTCGATGCTGAACGCCGCCATCAGCGCCGGCGTCTGCTCGGAGCGCACCGGCAGCTCAAAGGGGATGCCGTCCACCAATGCGTAGCGCCCAGCCTGTTGTTCGAGTCTTCGCGGCCTGCCCATCGCCTGCCCCCTCAGTGTGGTCGTTCCAGCTCCTCGAGGATTATTGGAAACACATCGCGCGCCGCGTCCTTGCCGATGAACACATCCAGGTGCCCGTAGCCGGGCAGCACCTGCAGCGAGTGGTAGTCCTTGCGCTGCCGCTGGAAAAAATCGTAGGTGCGCTGCTGACTCTCAGGCAGGAAGCACGCGTTGCGCTCCCCCGCCAGGAAGGCAAAGCGCGCGTCCGTGCGAGGCGGCTGGGACACGAAGTCGGCCGGCAGCTCGCGAAAGCTTTCCACCGACACGAGGTGACCCTTCCTCAGGCAGCGCGCCATCTGCTGGAAGAAGCGCATAGGGACATGCGCGAACTCGCGCTTGATCCACTCGTGCGTCTCGGCGTTGAGATTCTCGTGCCGCCATAACGTCGGGAAGCCGGTGCCGTAGGTGAAGCTCGCCTGCTTGCAGACCGGGTTGTCGCATTCATGATGGGTCAGCTCGACCAGCGCTTTGATCAGCTTCGGAACAGCGCCTTCGGCGTGCAGCCCCCACTGCGGGTTGAGAAAGGTTGTGAGCGTGGAAACGAGCGGGACTGCGACGACACTCTTGATTCGGGACACCCAGGGCACAACCGGATGCAGCGAAACAGCGTTGGTCACGACCGTTTTGACCTGAGGCAGAAGGCCCGCCGCGGCGCTCATCATGAAGCTGGTCGACCCCTGGCAATGGATGACCGCTTTCACCTCGGACGCGCGTGTCTGCGACAGCACCTTCTGCACGGCAGCGGGATGGTCGAAGACTGCCGCCTGGTCCAGGGTCCAACGGTTGGGCGGCAGATCAATGCTGGCGCGCCAATTCTCCAGCCAGACGTCGTAGCCCTGTTCGGTGAGGAAATCGACCAGCGTGACCTGGACGCGCGCCCGGAAGATGTTGGCGCGCACCCCGGCACCGTGGACGAGCAGAACCGGCCCCTTGGTGGGCGGACGCTCGCCTTGGACGTGGATCAGGTTGCACCGGAACCCGTCCCCGGCTGTAAAGGGCACCACCGTTTCGGTCGGCATAACTATGCTCCAATCGCTTACCAGCGCGGCGCAACCCTGCAATGAACCCGACTGGCAGACAGCGGTCCCCTTCCGCTGGCGCGTATGGACATCGGGGCGGACGAGAGCCGCCCCGCTTACCCACCCGGCCGATCCATCCTCACCCTGTTGGCGGGTGCGTACTTATCGCACAGGAATGGCGGGAATACAAATCTGACACATTGGCAGGTTTCATTTGTGTATCTCTCTAACTCATTGAAACAAAAACGATAAGATCCGCATTGATTCGACGCGAACGGGACAGACATGCCGCCGCTTGAACTGCGGCAGCGGCTGGTCTAGCATTGACGCACTCGCTGCCTCGCCCTAACTTCCGGGGGAACTCTGCCGTTAAGGTCCAGCCAAGAGGCCGAGGGTGGGCTGGGGATGTGCTCTTAATTCACCAGGAGGTGAAGCTGTGAAATCGACCGGTGGCGATTCAACCAAGCCCGTCTCACCAGCCAGCGTGCAAGAGCCAGGCGCGGGGTCTGCGCTAGCGCCCCAGCGGCCGGGCGCTTCGTCCGCTCGGGCGGTCAAAGTCGAGATCAGCTCCCTGTCCGCGGACGACTCGGGCGCCGTCGACAGCGGGCGAGTTCAGGCGGCCAAGCAAGCCATCATCGACGGGCGCCTCAACATAGACCCGGAGCTCGTAGCCGACAAGTTGATCGGGGCGACGCGCGAGTTCCTGGTAGCCGCGAAGTAGCGTCCAGCAGATACCAAATAAAAGGTTCTTCACCGAACTCCGGGGAAAGCCGCCCGGATCTTCAGGAAGAAGTATTGGTCATCGCGGAAGCCGTAGGCCATGCGTTTGATCACCTTGATCCGGTTGTTGATGCCCTCGATCAGGTTCGTGCCGAGGGGCC
>DATJZQ010000036.1:0-2035 GCA_035499005.1 Burkholderiales bacterium
CAGGGCGAGGATGCGCTTGATGTCGGGCATGAAGCCCATGTCGAGCATGCGGTCGGCTTCGTCCAGCACGAGAATCTCGACCTGGCCAAGGTGCACGGTGCGCTGATGCACGTGGTCGAGCAACCGTCCCGGCGTCGCCACCAGAATCTCGACACCAGCGCGCAGCTCCGCGATCTGCGGATCGATATTGACGCCGCCGAACACGCACGCCGAGCGCAGCGCGATGTGCTTGCCGTAGGTCCGGATGCTCTCGTGCACCTGGGCCGCCAGCTCGCGCGTGGGTGCGATGATCAACGCGCGCACCGGATGCCGCGCGGGCGACACGCTGGAATTGGCGTGTTGCTTGAGCCTTTGCAGCATGGGCAGCGTAAACGCCGCAGTCTTGCCCGTGCCGGTCTGCGCGCCGGCCATGATGTCCTGCCCGCGCAGGATGGGGGGAATGCTTTGGTTTTGGACTGGGGTAGGTTCTGTGTAGCCCTGCTCCGATACGGCACGGAGCAGCTCGGCGCTCAGGCCGAACTCATCGAATGTCATAACTGGGGAAACTCCTGAGCCGTTCCCGGGATCGGGGACACGGCGTGCCGCCAACAGTCTGGTGCGGGAAAGGGCCGAAAGGTTGTCAAATCCGGGGGTCCGGAACGCGTTGCCGCGGGATCATACTCCCAAAATCGGGTCTCTAGAAGGCGACTTCAAGGCGTAAACCGAGGGTTCTACCAGTCGACGCCAGGGGTTCTCACCAATCGACAATGGTGCCGTCGGCCAGCACGGCCTGGGTCGCCGCCTGAATTTCCGGCTCATACGGATGCTTGGCCGCCACCGCCTCATTGATTTCGACACCCAGCCCGGGGCGCTCGGGGACCAGCCAGTGGCCGTCGCGCGCGCGGATCGGGCTGTCCACGATCTCGTGGTACCACGGGACGGCGCCCGACATCTCTTCCTGAATGACGAAGTTGGGGGTGGCGACGTCGAAGTGCAGCGCAGCTACGCCGGCCAGCGGCCCGAGCGGATTGTGGGGAGCGATGCCCACGCCGGCGGTATCGGCCATGGCCGCGATCTTGCGCGCCTCGCTGAAGCCGCCCACATGGCACAGGTCCGGCTGCGCGATGTTGATCGCCCGCAGCCGGAACAGGTCGTCGAACTCCCTGCGGTCGACGAGGCGCTCGCCGGTCGCGATCGGCACGCGTGATTTGTCGCTGATCTGCTTCATGGCGGGTGCATCCCCCGGCTGAATCGGCTCCTCCACGAACAGCGGGCGAGAAGGCGCGAGCGCGTCGATATATTGAACGGCGACGCTGGTGGACGCGCATCGGCCGTGGAAGTCGATCATGATCTCGACGTCGTCGCCCACCGCCTCGCGCAGCCCCTGCATCATGGCTGCGACGTGCTCGATCTGCCGCGGCGACGCGGTGTAATGCGTGTAGGGAATGAACACGACCTTGAGCGCGCGATAGCCGCGCGCCGTCACCTGCAATGCACGCTCGACTACTGCGCTGCGGTCCAGGCTCTCATAGACCATGCTCATGGAGCCGAAACCGAGGTGCGTGTAGATCTTGATCTGGTCCCGCGTCTTGCCGCCCAGCAGCCGCCACACCGGCACGTTGAGCTCCTTGCCCCAGATATCCCAGAGCGCCATCTCGATGCCGCTGATGGCGGTATTGCCGATGACGCCGAGGCGCCAGAACGAGTGCTTGGTCAGCACGCGCACCGCCTGCTCGATGTCGCGCGGGTCGCGTCCGAGCATGAGCGCCTCCAGGTCCTGCACCGCGCCTACCACCGCGCGCGTCTTCCACTCGAGCGTGGCCTCGCCCCAGCCGTACAACCCCGGTTGATCGGTCTCCACGCGCACGAACACCCAGTTGCGCATCTGCGCGTTGACGACCAGCGTCTTGATCGCGCTGATCTTCACACCCACCCCGCATCCACGATGAAGTTCTGCGCCGTGCACATGCGGCTGTCGTCGGCGGCGAGGAACAGCACCATGCGCGCGAGATCCTCCGGCAGCAAGCGTCCGGGCAGACACTGCGCCTCTTCGAGC
>DATJZQ010000037.1:0-2647 GCA_035499005.1 Burkholderiales bacterium
GCAGCTGCCGCCCGCCGTACTGGCCGAGTCGCTGGTGACGGCGACGGCCCCGGCCATCGTGCCGACGCGCCAGAGCGCACTGGCAGGCACTGCTGGACGGACGGCTTTGCGGCCGCCCGCCGCGCAGCTGCACCGGATCACCGTGGTGCGCACGATGCCGCCGCCGGCACCGGTGCCCTTCGACCGGCAGCTCGCCGCCGTGCAGGACAACGGTGGCCGCCCTCTGGCCCGCAGCGAGCTCGCGCATCTTCAGCCTGTCGCCCCCGCGGTGCCTGTCAAGATGACCGTGCCCGGCCCGCTGGTGAGCGCAAGCGCACTCCCACAGGCCGAAGGGGCGACGAGCTTCGCGCAGCGCCAGCACGCGCTCGAACATACGACCCTTCCTCCGGGTCAGCACGGCACCGTAGTGCCGCTCGCGGCTTCACTGCCGACCTACGCACCGCCACGCACCGATCGGCCGCCGCAGGCGCAGGCCTACATGCCGCCCATGCAGCAGCAAGCCTTCGCGCCCGACGATCCTTCCCACGCCTACAGCCGCCCGCCCTCGCTGCCCGTCTACCACCCTCCGGCCGGCCCGGACCCAGGGTTGCCCGACGAGTCGGGGCGAGCGGGTGGTGGTCATCATGCTTCACATGTGACATCCACTCCGCCCTCACCCTCACCGTCGTCGCATCCACCGCCACCGCCGGCGCATCCACCGCCACCGCCGGCGCATCCACCGCCACCGCCGGCGCATCCACCGCCACCGCCGCGAATTTCATCGAATGAGCCGCGCGATTCCGCGCCGCACGGCGATCGCGATTCGCGCGAACGGGGGGTGCGGTAGGTCGAACGCCAGGCAGCTCACGCCGCGTTGTACTCAAGTGCGTCGCGTTCGAGCTCCTTGACGAAATCGCGCACCTCCTCGCGCGTACACACCCTGCTTTCGAGCAGCGCCAGCAGCAGCGCCTCAAGATGCACGCGCAGCGCCACCGCCAGGACGGTTGGCGCATAGCGCTGCAATCCGGCGATGAAATCGTTGAGCTCGTCGAGACACTCCTCGACGGTTCCATCAGTGTGCGCTGCGTCTGCGAACGACATGTGCATCTCCGTCCGCCGAATGTGCAGCCACCATACACGAGTGCTGGTGCGAGCGTGTCGCATGGCTGCGCGCTGCAAAGCGTTTCTGCACAAACAGGCAGCCAATCGCGATTCCAATCGAAGCTCTGCTGAATAGACTGGCTCGCGATTCCCGCGAACCAACACTTCCGTCTAGGAGTTATTCACGATGAACAGTTTTACGCTGACCGCAGTGGGCAACCTGGCGCGCAATCCGGAACTCGTCGCCAAGAACGACACGAGCTACGCGCGCTTCTGTCTGGTGGGCAACGACTACGCGGGGAAAGACGAGGAGGGTGCCGCGCGGGAAATAGTGACCACAGTATGGTTCGTCGCGTTCGGGGCTTTGGGCGAGGCGCTCGCACGCAACGCGCGTAAGGGAGATCAGCTGTTCGTCGCGGCGCGTGTGCGCTCGAACAACTGGACCGATAAGCAGGGAGAGAAGCAGTACGACCACTCCTTCATCGTTGATGGATTCCGCTTTGGCGCGCCCGGCAAGCTCAAGCGCGAGGAGCGGGAAGCGCGCCGCGAGGAGGAGGCGCCGCGCATCGCGGCCACTGCCCACCATGTCGGTGAATCCTAGGAGGGAAGCGTTATGCACGGGTTTCCTGCAATGTACGCACTGCCGCCCCGGCGGTGCGGCATGGCGTCGCTTCTGTGGACAGCGCCGACGCTCGCGCTGGCGCAGGCTTCGCCGTTCATGACCGGCGCCACTTCGCTGCAAACCAACATACTCGCGTGGCTAACGCCCGTCGCCATCATCCTTGTCATGGTGCTCGGGGCTATGGCCATGGCGAACCGCATGTCATGGGGATGGTGTCTCGGCACGATCGTTGGAATCGCCATTGCTTTTGGCGCGCCGCAAATCGTTGCCTGGGTGCGTGGAATGTTTGGAGTGTAGCGCTATGCGATCACGCAATGCCGGTTTGACGGCCGATCCGCTGTTTGTCGGAGCGACCCGCCCGCCGATGCGCTGGGGCGTCACCTACTCGGCGCTGCTCTTCAACATGGTCTTTAGCCTGGAAGGCTTCCTGGTGACCCGTAATCTGCTGACGTTGCTCATCTGTGCTCCGATTCATGGCGTGTGCGCGTTGCTCTGCGCGCGCGACGCACGTTTCTTCGATCTCATATTCCTGTGGGGACGTACCCGCTTGCCGGCTCTGCTCGGGACGTTGCCGCACTGGAAGGCGAGTAGCTACAGTCCGCTGACCCTCGACCTGCCGGACCTGCGCGATCGTCGCACGGCGCTGGCAGCATTCCCGGCAGCGCCTCCGAGGCACGGAGCAGGCTCTTGTTGAGGGGCATGCGCTCGAGAACGCTGCGGCGCGAGCGGGCGGCCGCGGAGCACATTCCGTACACGGCCCACGTCGGCAACGCCGTGGTGAAAACCGCATCCGGCGATTACCTACAGGCGTTTCGGCTCGGCGGAGCAAGTTTCGAGAGTGCCGACGACGAGCAGCTTAACGCCTGGCACGAACGGCTAAACGTGCTGTGGCGCAACGTGGCAAGCCCACACATCGCCCTGTGGACGCATCTCATCAGGCGGCCG
>DATJZQ010000038.1:0-41270 GCA_035499005.1 Burkholderiales bacterium
CCAGGCGTGCCCGGGCGTTCTCGATCTTCTCGCTCAGCTGTTTGCTTGCGTTGTGTGCTGCGGCCAGCTGCTGGCGCAGCTCGTGGTTGTCTGTGCGAAGACGGTGGCATAGCTGTACGAGCTGGTTGATTTTTTCGTCGAGGGAATTGAGCTCTGCTTCCATCGACACACTATAGTGATAAAAATCTTGCTAAGTCAACTCTTAACAGATTTTTCTGAATGTTCTTTGATACCTTTTGGGCCGCCCCCGAACAGCTCGTATCGAGAGTGCGGCACGTTCACCGCAACAGACCGCCAAGATGATCGGCAGTCCGGATGACAGCTTTAGGAGCAAGCCTGAATCGCGTCGGCAGCGCGTGCAGCGCCGAACCCTCCAGATCGAAACGTATCTGACTACGCCGCACGAGTTGCGCGTGGCCCTTCGACCGAGGTGGCGCAGCTTGTTACAATTTGTCCCCTTCGTCCGGCAGGCGCAGGCGGAAGGCGTTTTTGGGTCGCTTGACCACATCTCTGGGCGCGGAACCGCGGCGCGTTTGTCGCTCAGCACCCCAGGCCCGCGGTTTCGCGGGGCGTGGACAGCGCAGACCAGGCCATAACAACACTGAGAAGGCTCGAGGTGGGATCTGATTCGTCGCGCACCGCTTGGCGCATAACGTGCGTTGTGCTGGTTGTCATCCTGGCTATCCAGACACCCGCGTTTGCCCGGATAGATAAGCTCGGCAAGCCCGAGGGCGCAGTAGACATCCTGGCGTGGCCCAGTTACATCGAGCGCGGTGAAATCGACAAGGCGTTCGACTGGGTGACCGAGTTCGAAACCAAGACGGGTTGCAAGGTGAACGTCAAGACGGCCACGAACTCGGACGAGATGCTGGCCGCCATGAGCGATGTAAGCTTCGACCTCGTCGTGGCATCGGGAGATGCCAGCCTGCGTCTGATCGCCAGCGCACTGGTGCAGGAAATCAACACGGCGCTCATACCGAGCTATACGACCATTGACCCGCGTCTGCAGAAGGCGCCCTGGCACTACGTCAATGGCAAGAACTTCGGCGTTCCCTATCAATGGGGGGCGACAGTGCTCGCCTACAACAGCAGCGTGTTCAAGACCGCGCCGAAGAGCTGGGATGTCGTGTTCACCGCGATGCAGCTGCCCGATGGCAAGCCCAACCAGGGTCGAGTTGAGGCTTTCGACGGACCGATGTCCATCGCCGATGCCGCGCTGTATCTGATGACGACCAAGCCGGAGCTGGCGATCAAAGATCCCTACGCTTTGGACGAAAAGCAATACCTGGCCGTGCTGGAGCTCATGCGCGAGCAGCGCAAGCTGGTCGGGCGCTATTGGCGGGACGCGCGTGCTCAAATCGAAGATTTCAGGACGGCGGCGGCGGTCGCGGGATCATCCTGGGCGTTCCAGGTGAATTTCCTGCGTGCCGAAGGTCGACCCATCGCCAGCGTCGTGCCGCGGGAAGGGTCGACAGGCTGGTCCGACACGACGATGATGCATGTGAACGCGAAGCATCCCACCTGCGCTTATTTGTGGCTGGAGCACACGCTCGACCCCAAAGTGCAGGGTGACCTTGCCGCCCGGTTCGGTTCCGTGCCGGTGGTGCCGTCCGCCTGCAAGGGCAACAAGCTGCTCGGCGACAAGGGCTGCGAGACCAACGGGATGAACGAGTTCGACCGCCTCTGGTTCTGGCGCACCCCGGTGGCCGATTGCGGCGGAGGGCGCATCTGCGTGCCCTACCCCCGCTGGGTGGCGGACTTCGCCGCCGTCGTGGCCGGGCGTTGAGGCGCGGTGCCCACGCGCCTCGCGCTCGACCTTGAAATTCCTAGATTGAGTACTATGGTGCGGCTATGAGCAGCACCCGCCTCTATCTGCGTCTGCTCGGCTATGTGCGCCCGTACCGGCGCATGTTCGCCGTCTCGATCCTAGGCATCCTCATCGTCGCAGCGACCGAAGTGGCGTTGCCAGCGGCGGCTCAGCCGTTTCTGGACGGGACCTTCCTGCACAAGGATCCCCTGCTGATGCGCTGGGCGCCGTGGGGCATCGTGCTGCTGTTCGCGCTGCGCGGTCTCGGTGCGTTCCTCGGCCAGTACGCGAGCAATTGGGTGTCGCTGCGCGTGATCATGGATCTTCGTCAGCAGATGTTCGCACGCCTGCTGGCGCTGCCGCTCGGCTACTTCGCCGACAACCTGAGCGGGAAGCTCATCTCGAAGTTCACCTTCGACGTGATCCAGATCGCGGTCGCGGTAACCTACGTCGTGACCGTGCTGGTGCGGGATTCGGTCACCATCGTTGCGCTGCTCGCCTACCTGCTGTGGCTGAACTGGAAGCTGACCCTCATCACCTTCGCCATGATTCCTCCGATCGCGATCGTGGTGCGCCTGTTCAACCGCCGTCTGCGCGGGCTGACGCGGCAGACGCAGCACGCCATGGGCGATGTCAACCATGTGCTGCAGGAGAGCATCGACAACCAGAAGATGGTCAAGATATTCGGCGGCCAGGCTTACGAAGTGCAGCGCTTCGGCGCGGCAGTCAACCGCGTGCGCAGGCTGCTGGTCAAGGAGCAGATCGCGGCGGCGGCCAACGTGCCGGTCGTGCAGCTGCTCGCCGCCATCGCGGTGGCGGTCGTCCTCGCCAGAGTTACGGTCGACGTGCAAGCCGACCGCACCACGGTCGGCGGCTTCGTGTCCTTCATTGCGGCGATGCTGCTCGTCACCGCTCCGCTCAAGCGCTTGACCGGGATTTTCGAGCACCTGCAACGCGGCTTGTCCGCAGCGGAGAGCGTGTTCGCGCTGGTGGACCAGCAGCCGGAAGACGACCGTGGCGCAGTCGAGCTCGGGCGCGCCCGCGGGCAACTGCGCTTCGAGCACCTCACCTTTCGCTATCCTGGCGCCGCGCGTGCTGCGCTCGAGGACATCGACCTGGAGATCCGTTCCGGGGAGACCGTGGCGCTGGTGGGTCAGTCGGGCAGCGGCAAGACGACCCTCGCGAACCTGGTGCCGCGGTTCTTCCATGCCAGCTCCGGCCGCATCCTGATCGACGGTCACGACATCGAGAGCATCCGCCTCGCGAGCCTGCGCGCCAATATCGGGCTCGTCAGTCAGGATGTGACCCTCTTCAACGATACAGTGGCGGCCAACATCGCCTATGGCGTCAAAGCCGGCGCGAGCGGGGAAGAAATCGTGGTTGCCGCGAAGGCCGCACATGCCTGGGAGTTCATCCAGGCGCTGCCCAACGGACTCGACACGTTGGTGGGTGAGAACGGAGTGAAGCTGTCAGGCGGGCAGCGCCAGCGGCTTGCCATCGCGCGTGCGCTGCTGAAGAACGCGCCCATCCTGGTCCTCGACGAGGCCACGTCGGCGCTCGACTCGGAATCCGAACGGCAGGTGCAGGCCGGACTGGAGGCACTGATGCGGGGCCGGACCACCATCGTCATCGCGCATCGCCTGTCGACCATTGAGAACGCCGACCGCATCGTGGTCCTGGACCAGGGCGCGATCGTGGAAATCGGCAACCACCGGGACCTGCTGGCGCGGCAGGGGCTGTACGCCCGGCTCCACCGCATCCAGTTCGCCCTGGGTGAAGCGCCGCTCGCCAGTCCCGCGATGCAGCCCGGCTAAGCGCGGCTGGTGGCGGACGCTGGAGCTAGTGCGCCTCGTCCCAGTTCGACCCGATGCCGACGTCGACCACCAGGGGGACTGCGAGGCTGGCGACCCCGGCCATCAGCGCAGGCAGCTCCCTCGCCACCAGCTCAACCTGGGCCTGAGGCACCTCCAGCACCAGCTCGTCGTGCACCTGCATGACCAGCGCTGTGCCGCTCGCATGCTGCCCGATCCAGCGGTGCACCGCGATCATCGCCAGCTTGATCAGATCAGCCGCTGTGCCCTGCATGGGAGCATTGATGGCGGCGCGCTCCGCCGCCTGGCGTCGCTGGCCGTTGGATGCGTTGATATCGGGCATGAACAGGCGGCGCCCGAACACGGTTTCGACGTAACCCTTCTCGCGCGCGAACTCGCGCGTGCGTTGCATGTACTGCGCCACGCCGGGATAGCGTGCGAAGTAGCGGTCCATGTACTGCTGAGCAGCGGTGCGCTCCACCCCGAGCTGCGAGGCGAGGCCGAACGCCGACATGCCGTAGATGAGGCCGAAGTTGATCACCTTGGCATAGCGCCGCTGTTCGCTGGTGACCTGATCGGGCGCGAGGGTAAAGATCTCGGACGCCGTGCGCCGATGCACGTCCTCGCCCGAGGCGAAGGCGGCCAGGAGGTTCGCGTCGCCGGACAAGTGGGCCATGATGCGCAGCTCGATCTGAGAGTAGTCGGCGGAGATGATGCGATGACCGGCGGGCGCGATGAAGGCCTCGCGAATGCGCCGGCCCTCGGGTGTGCGCACCGGGATATTCTGCAGGTTGGGCTCGTTGCTGGACAGGCGCCCGGTGACTGCGACTGCCTGTGCATAGTTAGTGTGAACGCGTCCGGTGCGCGCGTTAACCATGCGCGGGAGCTTGTCGGTATATGTGCTCTTCAGCTTCGCCAGCCCGCGGAAGTCGAGGATCAGCTTGGGCAGGGGATAGTCGAGCGCCAGCTCCTGCAGGACGTCTTCGTCGGTGGAGGGCTGGCCGCCGGGCGTGCGCTTGAGCACCGGGAGCTTGTGCTGATCGAAGAGCAGCTCCTGAATCTGCTTCGGAGAGCTCAGGTTGAACGGCTGGCCGGCCTGCAGCTGTGCCTCTCTCTCGATGTCGAGCATGCGCGTCCCGAGCTCCCGGCTCTGGCGTTCCAAAAAGCCGGCGTCCAGCAACACCCCGTGACGTTCCATCTCGAATAGCACTTCCATGACGGGCAGCTCGATGGTGCCGTATATGAAAGCGAGCTTGTCGTCGCGCTCGATCGCGGGGTTCAGCACCTGGTGCAGCTGCAGCGTGATGTCGGCGTCCTCGCTCGAGTAGGCAGCGGCCCGTTCGACCGGCACCTGGTCGAATCCGATCTGCGCCGCGCCCTTCCCCGCCACCTCCTCGTACGTGATGGTCTTCACCCCGAGATGGCGCTGAGCCAGGCTGTCCATGTCGTGCGGGCGGTGGCTTTCGAGCACATAGGACTCGAGCAGCGTGTCGTGCCTGATGCCGCGCAGGCGAATCCCGTGGTTCGCCAGCACATGCATGTCGTACTTGGCGTTGTGCCCTACCTTGGCTTTGGACTCGTCCTCGAGCCAGGCTTTGAGCCGCGCCAGGCTGGCGTCGAACGGGAGCTGATCGGGCGCACCGGTGTAGCGATGGGCGAGCGGCAGATAGGCCGCGTGACCCGGCTCGACGGACAACGAAACGCCGACGAGCTTGGCGGTCAGCGGATCGAGCCCGGTGGTTTCAGTGTCCACCGCGGTGAGCTCGGCGCTGTGTACCCGCGCCAGCCAGGCATTGAGCTCATCGTCGGTGAGGATGGTCCGATATTCGCGACGCGGTGCGCTGAGGGCGGGCGGGCTCGGCTCGCCGCTGTCCGCTGATGCGAGCTCGCGCCGCCAGGTGCGGAACTCGAAACGGTCGAACAGCTGTGCGAGCGTGGCATTGTCGGGCGGTGTGTGCGTCAACTCCCCCACTTTGGCCGGGAGCTGCACGTCGGCCCTCAACGTGAGGAGGCGCTTCCCCTGCGGCAGCCAATCCTTGACGCGGCGCAAGTTCTCTCCTGCCACGCCGTTCACCTCGTCTGCGTGCTGCAGCAGGTTCTCCAGCGTGGTGTACTGACTGAGCCACTTGGCCGCCGTCTTCGGCCCGACTTTTTCCACCCCCGGGATGTTGTCCACGGAGTCGCCGACCAGCGCGAGGAAGTCGACGATTTGCTGCGGCTTCACGCCGAATTTGGCTGCGACGCCGGCCTCGTCGAAGGTCTCGTTGGACATGGTGTTGACCATCGTCACCAACGGGCTCACCAGCTGCGTGAGGTCCTTGTCGCTCGAGGAGATAACCGTGCGCACACCCTGTTGCTCGGCTTCGCGCGCCAGTGACGCGATGACGTCGTCCGCCTCAACGCCTTCCACCTGCAGCAGCGGCCAGCCCAGGGCACGGATGGCCTCGTACAGCGGTCCGATCTGTGCGCTCAAGTCGTCGGGCATCGGCGGGCGACCCGCTTTGTACTGCGGATACCAGTCGTCGCGGAACGTCTTGCCTTTTGCGTCGAATACGCAGGCGCTATAATCCGCCGGCACTTCCTTGTGCAGGCGGCGCAGCATATTGAGCACACCGTAGATGGCGCCGGTCGGTTCCCCCGCCTTGGTCCGCAGGTCGGGCAGCGCATGGAACGCCCGGTACACATAGGACGAAGCGTCGACGAGTAGAAGCGTCTTCATTCCGGCCCCGCGCAGTCCTCTCTGGCGTCTCTGCTCAAGCACTGGTCCTCGATTGCCAAGGGCGCGCCACCTCACCGCTTCTGCGCCGACCAGCGCAAGCCTTGAGACAATCGACGAACGATGAACCCCGCAGACAAGATTCCAAGACCCCTGGCGCCCGAGCTGATCGAGAAGTCCTGGTCAGGTAGAGAAGCGTGGCGCGTGTTCGAGATTATCGCAGAATTCGCCGAGGCGACCGAACGCTTGAACGGCATCCGCCCGGCGGTCAGCATCTTCGGCAGCGCGCGCGTGTTCGCCGGCCATCCGTACTACGCGTTGACGGAACAGATCGCGCGGCAGCTGTCCGATGCCGGCTTCACGGTGATCTCCGGCGGTGGCCCCGGGCTGATGGAAGCGGCCAACAAGGGCGCGTTCCACGGCCGCGCGCCTTCCGTCGGGCTCAACATCCAGCTGCCGCACGAGCAGCTCACCAACCCCTATCAGGACATCAGTCAGTCGTTCCGGCATTTCTTCGCACGCAAAGTCATGTTCGCGAAGTTCGCGTGTGCCTATGTCGTCATGCCAGGCGGCTTCGGCACGCTGGACGAGCTGCTGGAGGCGCTCACCCTGGTGCAGACGCGCAAGATCCGGCGCATGCCGGTGATCCTGGTGCATGAACCATTCTGGCGCGGCATGCTGGAGTGGATTCGTGGGACGCTGGTCGGAGAGAAGATGATCGACCCCGAGGACGTGCATCTCATCCAGGTGATCGACCGGCCGGGCGACGTCGTCAAGGCGATCTTTGACCACTACGAGCAGCGCGGCTTCGAAGCGTCCGCCCGCGAGCGCGAGGCGCAACTCAACCTTTGACCGCGCACGGCGCTCATGTCCGTCTTTACGACTGTCACCCCCGAGCAACTCGCTGCCTGGCTCAAGCACTACTCGATCGGCGTGCCGCTCGATCTGCGCGGCATCGCCGCCGGCATCGAGAACACCAACTACTACGTCACCACCACGCACGGGCGTTTTGTTCTCACGTTGTTCGAAAAGCTCAAGCCGCACGAGCTGCCGTTTTACCTCAACCTCATGGCACACCTGTCGAGCCATGGCATCCCGGCGCCGAAACCGATCGCCAATCTGAGCAATGCCCTGCTCGATGAATTGAACGGCAAGCCGGCCGTGATCGTCACCTGCCTCGAGGGGCAGCCGGTGATGGAGCCAGGACCGGAGCACTGCGCGCGAGTGGGTGAGGTCCTGGCGGAGCTACACCTGGCAGGGCAGACCTACGGCGGACATCTCGACAACCTGCGGGGACCCAAGTGGTGGAGCGGCGTGGCGCCCGAGATCTACCCTTTTCTCGGTTCGGACGACGTGGACTTGCTAAGAGGCGAGATCCGGTTTCAGGCCGGCCACCGGCACGACGATCTGCCGCGCGGCGTGATTCACGCCGACCTGTTCCGCGACAATGTGCTGTTCCACGACCACCAGGCAGATGAGCAGCCACGCGTTGGGGGCTTCATCGATTTTTACTTCGCCTGCATCGACGTGCTGATCTACGACGTCGCCATCACGGTCAACGACTGGTGCACGAACGCGGACTGCAGCCTCGATCCGGGGCGCGCTGCAGCGCTGCTCGCTGGCTACAGGCAGGTGCGGCCGTTCACCTCTGCCGAATGCGATGCCTGGCCGCTGATGCTGCGCGCCGGGGCGCTGCGCTTCTGGGTGTCGCGCCTGTACGATTACTATCTGCCGCGGCCGGGTGAATTGACGCACGCCCACGACCCCGAGCGTTTCCGCCGCATCCTTCGGCACCACATCGAGGGCAGCACAGAGGCCCTGCGGCTGGACGCTTGACGGCAGCGAGCCGCTAAGCCGGAGCCAGGCGGGCGTACTCCAGAGCCAGCTCTTTCATCCCCTGTCGGCCGAAGTTGACGAGCACCCGGGCGTCCGCCCCGCGACCCTGCATACTCACGATCACGCCCGCCCCGAATTTAGGGTGCACGACGTCCTGGCCCACCCGCCAGGGCGAGGGAGCTGCCGCTGCAGCATACGCACTCGAAGCGAAGCTCGCATCCCCCATGCTCGTGCGGTTTACCCGCTGCAGCAGCTGCTCCGGAATCTCGCTGAGAAAGCGCGACGCGATGTTATAGCGCGTCTGGCCGTGGAGGATCCGCGTCTGGGCATGGGTCAGGTACAACCTGCGCCGTGCGCGCGTGAGCGCGACGTACATGAGGCGGCGCTCCTCCTCCACCCCGTCGGCTTGGTCCAGGCTGTTGTCGTGCGGAAACAATCCCTCTTCGAGGCCGCTGATGAATACGGCGTCGAACTCCAGACCTTTGGCCGAGTGCACCGTCATCAGCTGCAGCGCGGATTGTCCGGGACCGGCTTGATGATCCCCTGCCTCGAGCGCGGCGTGCGCCAGGAAGTCATTCAATGCGCTGAACGCGGCTTCGTCCGCAGCCGGCGCAAACACTTCGTCCCCGACGTTGTCCTCCGGCTGGGCGCGCGCGAACCCCTCGGCATCGAATGCTGCCGCGGCATTGTGCAGCTCGGCCAGGTTCTCGAGGCGGTCGCGTCCCTCGCGTTCGCCCTGGAAATGTGCGATCAGGCCGCTGCGCTCGATGACCAGCTGCACCGCCTCGGCCAGCGGGAGTCCCTCGCAGTCGTGGCGCAGGCCCTCGATCAAGCGAATGAACGCGCTCACCGCCTGCCCCGACTTGCCGCTCAACGGGGTCTCGCAGGCTGCCTCCCACAGGCTCACGCCCCTCTGTCTTGCACTCTCCTGCAGCTGCTCCAGGCTGCGGCTGCCAACACCGCGGGCCGGCATGTTGACGACACGCGTGAAGGCCCCGTCATCAGCCGGATTGGCCACGAGCCGCAGGTAGGCGAGCGCGTGCTTGATTTCCTGCCGCTCGAAAAAACGCAGCCCGCCATAGACGCGATAAGGCAGCCCGGCGTTGAACAGCGCGTGCTCGAAAACGCGGGATTGGGCGTTCGAGCGGTACAACAGTGCGATCTCGGACAATAGGACGCCGTCTGCGCGTAGATCTTTCGCTTCCTGCACGATGAAGGCCGCCTCGTTCGCATCGGTTGGCGCCTCATACAGGCGCAGCGGCTCGCCTTTGCCGGCGTCGGTCCACAGGTCCTTGC
This sequence comes from Burkholderiales bacterium, assembly GCA_035499005.1. GTDB lineage: Bacteria > Pseudomonadota > Gammaproteobacteria > Burkholderiales > SHXO01 > SHXO01. Next base: position 9,467 of record DATJZQ010000038.1, read on the forward strand.
CGAGGCGTTTGCTGTTATGGCCGATCAATGCATTGGCCGCGTCGAGTATGCGTCCGTGGCTGCGATAGTTTTGCTCCAGCTTGATGACGTTGCCGGCCGCGAACTCGCGCTCGAATTCGAATAGGTTCTGGGCCGACGCGCCGCGGAATGCGTAAATAGCCTGATCGTCGTCGCCCACTGCGAACACCGCGTTGTCCGCTCCGGCCAGCAGCTTGAGCCACCGATACTGCAGACGGCTGGTGTCCTGGAACTCGTCCACCAGGATGTGCCGGAAGCGGCGGCGATAGTGGCCCCGCAGGATCTCGTTGCGCTCCAGCAGCTCGAAACAGCGCAGCAGAAGCTCGGCGAAGTCCGCCACGCCCTCGCGGTTGCACAGCCGTTCGTACTGTTCGTACAACTCCTTCAGCTCGATCGAGCGCTTGTCGTGCGCCTCGACGGCGGCCGCGCGCAGGCCCGCCTCCTTGTTGCCGTTGATGAAATATTGCAGCTCGCGCGGTGGGCAGCGCTGCTCGTCGACATTGAGCGCCTTCAGCAGGCGCTTGATCAGCGCCAGCTGATCCTGGCTGTCGAGGATCTGAAAGGCCTGGGGCAGGTTTGCGTCGCGGTGATGCGCGCGCAGCATCCGGTTGCACAGACCGTGAAAAGTGCCGACCCACATTCCACGCGTGCTGATCGTCAGCATGGCGGCGATACGGGTCAGCATCTCGCGCGCGGCTTTGTTGGTGAAGGTGACCGCCAGCAGTCCGTTCGGACTCACCTGACCGGTCTGGATCAGCCACGCCACGCGCGTGGTGAGGACACGTGTCTTGCCGCTGCCTGCGCCGGCTAGAATCAGAGCGGGAACGCGCGGCAGCGTCACGGCCTTGAGCTGCTGCGGGTTGAGCCGTGCGAGGATGTCGCTCGAGATCACGTTGCGTCGTCGAAAGTGCGGGCGATTATACCCGCGGCTTTGCGAGCCATCAGGAGCGCTGCAGGTATAATTTCGCACTTTGCAAGCCAGGTCCAGAGAGCATGAGTTCGCCGCACCGCCTCACCGAGCTCGACAAAGCCGACGCCGCCCAGCGTGGCCGCGGGAAGTATGACTTCCGCAGCGTGGAGAAGCAGGTCCAGGTGGAATGGGAACAGGCGAAGGCGGCGCGCGCCGTGGAGCGTGACGACCGGCCTAAATATTATTGCCTATCCATGTTCCCCTACCCCTCCGGCAAGCTGCACATGGGGCACGTGCGCAACTATACGATCGGCGATGTGCTGTCGCGCTATCACCGCATGAAGGGCTACAACGTGCTGCAGCCGATGGGCTGGGACGCGTTCGGCCTGCCGGCGGAAAACGCGGCCATGGCGAACGGCGTGCCGCCAGCCAAATGGACCAACGACAACATCGCCTACATGAGGAAGCAGCTCAAGTCGCTCGGCTTCGCCATCGACTGGGAGCGGGAGCTCGCGACCTGTCACCCCGACTACTACCGCTGGAACCAGTGGCTGTTCCTGCGCCTGCTGGAGCGCGGCCTGGTGTACCGGGCGAGCGGGGTGGTGAACTGGGATCCAGTGGATCAGACCGTGCTCGCCAACGAGCAGGTGATCGACGGGCGCGGGTGGCGCACCGGCGCGGTGGTGGAGAAGCGCGAGATCCCGATGTTCTACATGCGCATCACCGCATACGCCGACGAGCTGCTGGAAGCGCTCGAGAGCCTGCCGGGCTGGCCCGAGCGCGTGAAAGTGATGCAGGCGAATTGGATCGGCCGCAGCGAAGGCGTGGAAGTGAGCTTCCCATACGAGGATGGCAGCGGCGCTCTCAAGGTGTTCACCACTCGCGCCGACACGCTGTTCGGAGCCACCTATTGCGCGGTAGCGGCGGAGCACGAGCTCGCGGCCAGGGCCGCTGCGACCAATCCACGCCTCGCTGCCTTCATCGAGGAATGCAAGCGCGGGCCGGTGATGGAGGCCGAGCTTGCCACGCAGGACAAGAAGGGCATGCCGACCGGGTTGCATGTCATTCACCCGCTCTCCGGCGCCCGTCTGCCGGTGTGGGTTGCCAACTACGTCCTCATGGGTTACGGAGAAGGTGCCGTGATGGCGGTGCCCGCACACGATCAGCGCGACTTCGAGTTCGCTCTGCGCTACCGCCTCCCGATCAAGTGCGTGATCGCATCCAAGACGGGCGCGTACGAGGATACTGTCGCGCCATGGCGAGACGCCTACGCGGAACACGGCATCACGGTCAACTCGAGCCCGTTCGACGGGCTCGAATTTGATCCGGCGGTAGACGCGATCGCAGGCGCCCTCGAGAGAAAAAGTCTAGGGCGCAAACGCGTGCAGTACCGGCTGCGCGACTGGGGTATCTCGCGCCAGCGCTACTGGGGTACGCCGATCCCGCTCATCTACTGCAGCAAATGCGGTGATGTCCCGGTGCCGGACCAGGACCTGCCGGTGCTTCTGCCTGAGGACCTGGTGCCCGACGGCAGCGGCAATCCGCTCGCCAAAACGCCATCGTTCCTGCAGGTTCGCTGTCCCAGGTGCGGCGGCGCGGCGCGGCGCGAGACCGACACGATGGACACCTTCGTGGATTCGTCCTGGTACTACCTGCGCTACGCTTGTCCGGACAACCAGCGCGCGATGGTGGACGAGCGCGTTTCCTACTGGATGTCGGTCGACCAGTATATCGGCGGCATCGAGCACGCCATCCTGCACCTGCTGTATTCGCGCTTCTGGACCAAGGCGATGCGCGACCTTGGTCTCATCAAGCTGGACGAACCTTTCGTCAACCTGCTCACGCAGGGGATGGTGCTCAACGAGATCTTCTTCCGCAAGGTCGACAGCGGCCGCATTGCGTACTACAACCCGGCCGACGTGGAGCCGGTATTGGACGAGCGCGGACAGCGCATCGGGGCCAGGCTGAAGGCGGACGGACTGCCGGTCGAATCCGGCGGCCTGGGCACCATGTCGAAGTCCAAGAACAACGGCATCGACCCGCAAGCGCTGATCGACCAGTACGGCGCCGACACGGCGCGCCTGTTCATGATGTTCGCTTCGCCGCCGGAGCAAACCCTGGAGTGGTCCGACGCCGGCGTCGAGGGCGCGTTTCGTTTCCTGAAGAAGTTGTGGAGCTTCTGCGACAAATTCTCCCAGGAGCTAGCCGAGATCGGCGGGTTGGCCCAGATCCCGTGGCCGGACGCGGTACCTCTCAACGAGAAGCAGAGAGATGCCCGCCGGGAGATACACCGCATCCTCCTGCAGGCGAATCGAGACATCGGGCGACACCAGTTCAACACGGTCGTCTCGGCCGGCATGAAGATCCTCAACGTTCTTGACGACGCTGCGTTGGTCACGCTTCCAATAGCCAAGCCTGGGACGGACCAAGCGGAGCAAGCCGACAGGAGTGGGCGCAACGCGGTGTATAAGGAGGGCCTCTCCATCCTGCTCCGTCTGCTGGCGCCGATCACGCCGCATCTGTGTTACTGGCAGTGGCGGGAGCTCGGCTTCGGGCCGGATGTGTGCGCCGAGCCGTGGCCGGCACCAGCAGCGGCCGCCCTGGACCAGGACGAAATCACCATGGTGCTGCAGGTGAACGGCAAGCTGCGCGGGGAAATTGTGGTGCCGAAGGACGCAGACCGGCAGGCGGTCGAGCGCCTGGCGCGGGCTCACGAGGCTGTCCAACGCTACACCAACGGCCAGCAAGAAAAGATCAAGAGAGTGGTGGTCGTGCCTGGGCGCCTGGTCAATGTCGTGGTTTGATGCCGTGAGGAATCGTTCGATCCGGCCCTACGATCAGGCGCTGCTCATCATCGCGCCAGGCCGCGCTTCCACCGTAGCAACGTTGCTCCTGGTGTCGGCCGTGCTGGTTTCCTGCGGCTTTCACCGCAGCGGCGCGCGCCCGATGCCGTTTCAAACGCTCTACATCGATGCGCGCAACTATGTATCGTTTGCCGGTGACCTGAAACGCTATATCAGCAGCAACGGTCAGCCCAAGCTGGTCTCGCGTCCGCAGGACGCGGAAGTCGTCCTGCAGGTGCTGAGCGAGTCCTCGGAGACCCAGATTCTGTCGCTCACCACAGCCGGACAGGTAGCGGAATACCTGCTGCGTTACCGCGTGTCGTATCGCTTGCACGACAATGCCAACAAGAACTGGATTCCACCCAGCGACATCGCGCTGCAGCGCGACCTCACTTACAACGTTCAGGCGGTGCTGGCCAAGGAAGATGAGATCGCGCTGCTGTTCCAGTCGATGCGCGACGATGCCATGCGGCAAATGATGCGGCGCATGTCCGAGGCACGTGCGCCGGGTTGAGCACTGACCGGTGAACGCCCCCGAATCGATCGGTGTGGTTGTCGCGCGCAAGGCGCAGTTCGACCGGCCGGTGCGGCTGCGCAGCGGGGCGACGATCGAGCGCTACGAGCTCGCGTACGAGACCTATGGTCGACTCAGCGAGGCGCGCGACAATGCGGTGCTCGTTTGCCACGCGCTCAACGCGTCCCACCATGTGGCCGGCGTCTACAGCGACGATCCGTCCAACCTGGGCTGGTGGGACAATCTGGTCGGCCCAGGCAAGCCGGTCGACACCAACCGTTTCTTCGTGGTGGGGGTCAACAACCTCGGCGGCTGTCACGGCTCTACTGGTCCCGCGAGCGTCAATCCCGCGACCGGGCGACCGTGGGGTGCAGATTTCCCGGTCGTGACCGTAGAGGATTGGGTTCAGACCCAGGCGGAGCTTGCCGATTCACTGGGCATCGAGCGCTTCGCGGTGGTCATGGGCGGCAGCCTGGGCGCCATGCAGGCGCTGCAGTGGACGATGAGCTTCCCGGACCGCATCCGTCACGCTCTCGTGATCGCGGCTGCGCCCAAGCTGTCGGCACAGAACATCGCCTTCAACGAGGTGGCGCGCCAGGCGATCATGACCGATCCAGATTTTCACGACGGACATTTCTACGCGCACGGTGTCACGCCCCGGCGCGGCCTGCGCCTGGCGCGCATGATCGGGCACATCACCTATCTGTCGGACGACGCGATGGCGGAGAAATTCGGCCGCGCGCTGCGTCATGGCACGCTCAAGTTCAACTTCGATGTCGAATTCGAGATCGAATCCTACTTGCGCTATCAGGCGGACAAGTTCTCCGACTACTTCGACGCCAACACATATCTGCGCATCACCAAGGCGCTGGATTACTTCGACCCGGCAGCGGACTACAACGGCGATCTGACCAAGGCGCTGGCGCGCGCCAAGGCCGCATTCCTGCTGGTGTCGTTTACCTCCGATTGGCGTTTCTCGCCGGCGCGCTCGCGCGAGATCCTCAAGGCATTGGTAGACAATCGCCTCGACGTGTCGTACGCGGAAATCTCCGCACCTCACGGCCACGACGCCTTCCTCATGGAAGACCCGCGCTACCACGCTCTGATCCGCACCTACCTGGATAACATCTCGATCGGATGAAACACGCAACCGCGCACGCCGTGGCGTCCGGCGCTGCCGACCATCGGCTGGTGGATCGTCCCGAGTTCGAGGCGATCGCGGCATGGATCGAGGCGGGCGCGCAGGTGCTCGATTTGGGCTGCGGCGACGGCTCCCTGCTGCGCTACTTGAAGGACGAGCGCGGCGCCATGGGATACGGGATCGAGATCGACGACGCTAACATATTGGCGAGCGTGCGCAACGGCGTGAACGTGCTGCAGAGCAATCTGGAATCGGGGCTGGCCGGCTTCGAGTCCGGCTCGTTCGACTACGTAGTGCTGTCCCAGACGCTGCAGGCCGTGCGCCACACCGAGCAGATCATCGGTGAGATGCTGCGTGTGGGGCGCCAGGGGATCGTCACTTTCCCAAACTTTGGTTACTGGAGACATCGGCTGCAGGTCATGCGGGGGCGCATGCCGGTGTCCTCGACCCTGCCATTTGAATGGTACGACACACCTAACGTGCACCTGTTCACGATCCGCGACTTCGAAACCTTCTGCGCTGCGCATGCCATCCGTATCCTGGAACGAGTCGTGATCGACCAGCGGCGGCGCGTCTCGATCCTGCCCAATTTGATGGGATCGCTCGCGGTGTACCGCTTCGACCGGGGCCTCGGCCATAAGCACTGACAGCGGCGCGCCGGGCGCCCCCGCGTCTGCGACGTCGCAGGCTGGCGTGACCCCTTCCGTCCGCGAAGTTCTGTTCACGCGGCGCATGCTGATCTGCGTGTTCATCGGGTTCAGCTCGGGGTTGCCGCTTTACGTGCTCCTCACGCTGGTTCCGGGGTGGTTGCGCTCGGAGCATGTGGACCTCAAAGCGATCGGGCTGTTCACGCTCATTCAGTTCCCCTATACCTGGAAGTTTCTGTGGTCGCCGCTGCTCGACCGTTTTGCTTTTCCCTGGATGGGGCGCCGGCGCGGCTGGATGTTGATCACTCAATGCGCGTTGCTGCTGACGATCAGTCTGCTCGGCGGACTGCTGCCAGCCACCGATATGCGTTCCATCGTGGGTCTCGCGGCGTTGACCGCGTTCTTGAGCGCAAGTCAGGACATCGTGCTGGACGCCTATCGGCGCGAGCTGCTGAGCGACGCCGAGCTCGGGCTCGGAACGGCTGTTTACGTCAACGCGTACAAAATCGCCGGCTTGATTCCCGGCTCGCTGTCGCTGGTGCTGGCGGACCACTACCCGTGGCCGATCGTTTTCATCGTGACCGCGTTGTTCATGCTGCCGGGAATCGGCATGACACTTCTGGTCCAGGAACCCGCCATTCCAGCCGGAGCGCCCCGCACATTGCGCAGCGCGGTGGTCGAGCCCTTCGTCGAATTCATCGGCCGAGCCGGCTGGCGCCAGGCGGCGATCGTCCTCGCTTTCATCTTCCTGTACAAGCTGGGCGACAGCATGGCTACCGCCCTGGCTACGCCCTTTTACCTCGACATGGGCTTCAGCAAATCCGAGATCGGCCTCATCGCCAAGAACGCGGGCCTGTGGCCCAGCGTGTTCGGCGGACTCGTGGGTGGCCTGTGGATGGTGAGGCTCGGCATCAACCGCGCGCTGTGGCTGTTCGGCGCGGTGCAGGCGCTGTCGATTCTGGGCTTCGCGCTGCTGTCGCAGCTTCCGGCTGACCGCTTAGCGCTCGCCAGCGCGATCGGCTTCGAAGCGCTGGGGGTGGGTCTCGGAACGGCGGCGTTCACGGCGTTCATCGCGCGCACCACCAATCCGCGCTACACCGCTACCCAGTTCGCCCTGTTCACGAGCCTCGCTGCTGTGCCGAGGACGCTGATCAATGCCACCACCGGCTGGATCGTGGAGCACATCGGCTGGCTCGACTTCTATCTGCTGTGCACCGCGTTGGCGCTACCCGGGATGGTGTTGCTGTGGTGGGTGGCGCCGTGGAACGAGAAGATCGTGACGCGTGACACCTGAGTCATCAGGTAGAGACCTCCCAATACAAGCGAGTCACGAATCGCGGGTCGCGGGCAATTCGCAGTCGTAGTCGATGATGAGCGGAGCGTGATCCGAAAAGCGCTTCGCCTTGTAGATCGAGGCCTTGATGGCTTTCGCGGCGATGCCCGGCGTGGCGATCTGATAATCGATGCGCCACCCGACGTTTTTGGCCCAGGCCTGGCCGCGATTGGACCACCAGGTGTACCGGTCGGGCCGAGGATCGATGCGCCGGAACACATCCACATAACCCAGCCGGTCGAATACGCCGGAAAGCCAAGCGCGCTCCTCCGGAAGGAACCCCGGATTCTTCTGATTCGAGCGCCAGTTCTTGAGGTCGATTTCCCGGTGCGCGATGTTCCAGTCGCCGCAGATGATCGCTTCCCTTCCGCTGGTTGCAAGCGCGTGCAGTCTCGGGATCACGCGCTCGAGAAAACTGAATTTCACCGCCAGCCGCTCCGGCGAGCTCGAACCCGAGGGCAGATAGAAGGAAACCACGCTCAACGCACCGAACTGCGCCTCGAGATAGCGGCCTTCCATGTCGATGTCGGCAATGCCCAATCCCGAGACGACACGGTCGGGCGTCTTGGCACAGTACAGACCGACGCCGCTGTAGCCCTTCTTGTCCGCGAAGTGAAAGTATCCCGTGAGCGGTGTCGGATCGCGCACGGCGCCGGTGAGATCGGCCTGCTGTGCTTTCAGCTCCTGCAGGCATACCACGTCCGCATTCTGGCGGCGCAGCCAGCGCAGCAAGCCTTTGTTGACGGCCGAGCGCAGGCCGTTTAGATTCAATGTGATGATGCGCAAAGGGAACCGGGTCTGAGCTTTCGTCACGACTTCATCGCGTTCGCCTTGGAGCGCAACGTGCTGCGTTTCGGGTCGTTCACCACCAAGGCGGGGCGCATCTCGCCTTACTTCTTCAACGCTGGCCTGTTCAACGACGGCGCTTCGCTGCAACGGCTCGGGCGATTCTACGCCCAGGCGATCCTCGACTCCGGCATCGCGTTCGACCAGCTGTTCGGACCAGCCTACAAGGGTATTCCATTGGTGACCGCAGCCGCGGTGGCCTTGGCCGAGACCGGTCGCAACGTGCCGGTCTCATTCAACCGCAAGGAGCTCAAAGATCACGGCGAAGGCGGGGTAATCATCGGCGCGCCCCTCACGGGGCGTACGCTGATCGTGGACGACGTCATTTCCGCAGGGACATCGGTGCGGGAATCGGTGGAGCTCATACGTGCCGCCGGCGCTCGTCCCTGCGGTGTCGTGATCGCGCTGGATCGCATGGAGCGGGGCCGGGGGGAGCGTTCGGCGGTGCAGGAGGTGGAGCAGGAGTTGCAGCTGCCAGTCGCCAGCATCGTAACGCTGGATGACCTGGTCAGCTATCTGGAAACGCGCGGCGAAATGGCACGCGAGTTGCAAGGGGTCACGGGTTATCGCAGGCAATACGGAGTTCACAAAGATGCGGGCTAACCCTTTCGTGATTGCGGCCGGACTGGCATTCGTACTGGCGCGGGCGGATGCGGTGGTCGCCGCGAAGATTTTCAAGTGGACGGACGAAAATGGCGTGACCCACTACGGCGAGGTGATCCCGCCGGAGTACAAGGATCAGGCCGCGCAGGAAATGAGCAGACAGGGCCTCACCATCCGCAAATGGGATGCGGCCGTTACCCCCGAGCAGCGCAAGGCCACCGAGACGAAGAGCGTGCGCGATCGGGAGGAAAAGCAGCGTGAGTTCGAACAGCGGCGGCGCGACCTGGCATTGATCAACACCTACACCAGCGCCAGGGAAATCGACGAGCACCGCGACCGCACGCTTCAGCTCCCGGTGCAGGCGATCCAGGGGTTGGAGCCGCGTCTCAAGAAGGCGCAGCAGCGACTCGCCAGTCTGCAGCAGCAGATGGCCGGTCTCAACACTGGTGGCAAGCGGCCTCCCCATGGCCTCGAGCTCGATCTCGCCGACCAAAAAAGCGAGATCGACACCATCCAGGCCGAGATCGAACGGCACAAAGCAGAAATCGAGCTGATCAAAGTCAAGTACGAGGGAGACAGAAAGCGTTACCTCGAGCTTACTCAGCGCTGACGCGCGTGATGCTGCGCGTTACTCCGCAAGCTTGCGTCGCAGTATCTCGTTGACCTGCGTCGGGTTCGCCTTTCCGCCGGTCGCCTTCATCGCCTGACCCACGAAAAAGTTCAGAGCCTTCTGTTTGCCAGCGCGAAATTCCGCCACTTGAGCGGGGTTTGCAGCGATGATGCTCTCCACCAGCTTCTCGATCTCCACGCTGTCGGAGATCTGGCTCAGGCCGCGGCTTTGGATGATCGCGTCGGCTTCCAAAGAGCCGTTCCACATCGCGTCGAATATCTCTGCCGCGGTCTTGCGCGTGATTCTGTTGCTCTCGATGTTCTTGAGCAGGCCCGCCAGTCGCGCGCTGCTCATCGGGGAAGCGGACACATCGATCCCGGCCCGATTGAGCGCCGCGCTGAATTCGCCGAGTATCCAGCTGGCTGCGAGCTTGTAGCCTCCGCCCAACGCTCGCGCAACGCCTTCGTAGAAATCTGCGAGATCGCGGGTCGCGGTGAGGAGTCCCGCTTCATAGTTGCTCAACCCAAACACCCGCTCGAAGCGCGCGCGCATCGCGCCCGGCAATTCGGGCAATTCGTTGCGCAGCCGCTCGATCCAGGCCTCGTCCACCTCGAGCGGCAGAAGGTCGGGGTCCGGAAAGTACCGGTAATCCTGGGCGTCTTCTTTGGATCGCATGGAACGGGTTTCGTCGCGATCCGGATCGTATAGCCTGGTCTCCTGCACGACGGCTCCGCCTTCCGTCAACAGGTCGATCTGGCGCTGCGCTTCGTACTCGATGGCGCGCTCGAGAAACCGAAACGAATTGAGGTTCTTGATCTCGCAGCGCGTCCCGAGCTTATCGCTACCCCTTGGCCGGACCGACACGTTGGCGTCGCAACGGAACGATCCCTCCTGCATGTTCCCATCGCAGATGCCGATCCAGCGCACCAACGCGTGCAGCGTCCTCGCGTAGGCGACGGCCTCTCCGGCGCTGCTCATCTCCGGCTCCGACACGATTTCCAGCAGTGGCGTGCCGGCGCGATTGAGATCGATACCGGTCATGCCGCCGAAGTCTTCATGCAGCGACTTGCCGGCGTCCTCCTCCAGGTGAGCGCGGGTCAAACGGACTTTCTTCTCGGTCTCGCCCGCGCGAATCGCGATGTGGCCACCCTGGACGATGGGCAGCTCGTACTGGCTGATCTGATAGCCCTTGGGAAGATCAGGGTAGAAGTAGTTCTTGCGCGCAAACACCGAGCGGCGGTTGATGGTGGCGCCCACCGCGAGGCCGAAGCGGATGGCGCGCTCGACCGCCCCCTGGTTCGCTACCGGCAGCACGCCTGGCAACGCGATATCCACCGCGCTCGCCTGGCTGTTGGGCGCTGCACCGAATGCGGTGGACGCCCCCGAGAACATCTTGGAGACGGTGGAGAGCTGGGCATGCGTTTCCAGCCCGATCACGGTTTCCCATTGCATGCCTGAATTCGTCGTCTTTGGGTTTGCACGCATGCTCGCCACACTCACTCACAGCCGACTGGCATGCGCAGATGCCAGTCCGTGACAAGCTGATAGCGATGCGCCAGGCCCAGCATGCGCGCCTCCTGAAAGTAGTTGCCCATGAGCTGCAACCCCACCGGCAAATTGTCGTCGCCGAAACCGCAGGGGATCGACAGAGCCGGAATGCCGGCGAGGGGCGCGGGGACGGTGTAGATGTCGTTGAGGTACATCTGCACGGGATCGGCGGTCTTGGCCCCGAGCTTGAAGGCCGTGGTCGGCGCGGTCGGACCCATGATGACGTCGCAGCGCTGGAAGGCATCGGCAAAGTCCATGGCGATCAGCCGGCGAACCTTCTGCGCCTGCAGATAGTAAGCGTCGTAATAGCCGTGAGACAGCACATAGGTTCCGATCAGGATCCGGCGTTTGACTTCGGCGCCGAAACCCTGTGCCCTGGTCTTTTCGTACATGTCCCGCAGATCGTCGTAGCGCGGTGCGCGGTAGCCATAGCGGGCCCCGTCGAAGCGAGCGAGGTTGCTTGATGCTTCCGCCGGCGCCAGCACGTAGTAAGCCGGAACTGACAATCGGGTCTGCGGCAGACTCACGTCCACCAGCTTACAACCCAACTTCTCATACTCAGCTACCGCGGCCTGCACCGCGCGGGCGACGTCGGGCGCGAGGCCCGCACCGAAGAACTCCCTGGGTAGCCCGATGCGCAGTCCATCGATCGGGTGCTCCAGATCGCGCCCGTAGTCTTCGCCCGGGCGCTCGAGGCTGGTCGAATCGCGCGCGTCGAAACCGGCGATCGCACTCAGCAGCAGAGCCAGATCCGCCGCAGACTTGGCCATGGGGCCGCACTGATCGAGGCTGGACGCGAAAGCCACCATCCCGTAGCGGGAAACCACGCCATAGGTCGGCTTGAGTCCGCAGACTCCGCACATCGCCGCCGGCTGCCGGACCGAGCCGCCGGTGTCGGTGCCCAATGCCGCGGGCGCGAGTCGGCCGGCGACGACTGCGGCGGAGCCACCCGAGCTGCCGCCGGGCACCGCGCTGCGATCCCAGGGGTTGGCCACCGGCCCGTAGTGCGAGCTCTCTGTCGACGAGCCCATGGCGAACTCGTCCATGTTCGTCTTGCCCAGGTTGACCGCGCCGGCATCGCGCAGCCTCTCGACGACATGCGCGTCATAGGGCGCGATGAAATTCGACAGGATCTTTGAGCCGCAGGTCGTGAGCCAGCCCTTGGCGCAGAAGATGTCTTTGAGCGCTACCGGGATACCGGTCAACGGCTGTGCTGCGCCTTCGCCAATGCGCTGATCGGCAAGCCGGGCCTGCGCCAGGCTTGCCTCGGGATCGAGCGTGACGAAGGCGTTCAGCCCCCGGTTCAAGCGCTGCGCGCGATCGAGAAACAGCCGGGTCAGCTCGACGCTGGACAGCTGTTTGAGAGCGAGCGCCTGGGCCAGCTCGCTCAGGCTGGCGTTCAACACCGGTAGGGGGGAGAGGATCGGGACCGCGGCAGACGGGTGTCGCGCATGGCCGCAGCCGCTGCTCTCGGCGGACGTCTCACTCGATGACCTTTGGCACGAGGTAGAGACCGGCTTCGGCCTGGGGGGCAATGCTTTGGAACAGCTCGTGCTGATCCAGCTCGGTCACCCGATCTTCGCGCAGGCGCAGGGCGGCGCCTTGGGCATGCGACATCGGCTCGACGCCGCGCGTGTCGACCGCCTGGAGCTCGTCGATCAAGGCGAAAATGGCTCGCAACTGGGCGAGAACCTGTTCCGCTTCCGTGTCGTTGATCTGCAGGCGGGCGAGCTGCGCCATGCGCCGGACGTCGTCCAGGGACAACAGCATGGTGATGGATTGGGCTTCGTGCGAGACGCCCGGCGCTTCCAAGGTCTTCTTCAAGTAGAGTATTATAACTTTTTCCCTCCATGCACCATCGACTCCACGATTAGCGGGAGCTTCATGTTCGGATTCCTTGGCGGTTACTTCTCCAACGATCTCGCCATCGACCTCGGCACGGCCAACACCCTGATCTATGTGCGCGGCAAAGGCATCGTCTTGAACGAGCCCTCGGTCGTCGCCATTCGGCAGGAAGGTGGTCCCAACGGCAAGAAAGTGATTCAAGAGGTGGGGCTCGCCGCCAAGCAGATGCTCGGCCGCACGCCCGGCAACATCATCGCCATCCGGCCGATGAAAGACGGCGTGATCGCCGATTTCACCGTGACCGAGCAGATGCTAAAGCAGTTCATCAAGAAGGTGCATGACAACCGCCTGTTCTCGCCCAGCCCGCGCATCGTCATCTGCGTGCCTTGTGGCTCGACCCAGGTCGAGCGCCGCGCAATACGCGAATCCGCGTACGGTGCCGGCGCGCGCAAGGTGGAATTGATCGAAGAACCGATGGCGGCCGCGATCGGGGCCGGGCTGCCGGTGGAAGAGGCGACCGGCTCGATGGTGGTGGACATCGGCGGCGGCACGACAGAGGTCGGCGTGATCTCGCTCGGCGGGATCGTCTACTCGGGGTCGGTGCGCGTCGGCGGCGACAAGTTCGACGAGGCGATCATCAACTATATCCGCCGCAACTACGGCATGTTGATCGGGGAAACCACCGCCGAGGAGATCAAGAAAGAGATTGGATCGGCTTTCCCCGGCAGCGAGGTGAAAGAGAAAGAGGTCAAGGGCCGCAACCTGGCCGAAGGTATCCCGCGCAGCTTCACCATCTCGAGCAACGAGATTCTGGAGGCGCTGACCGAGCCCCTGAACGCCATCGTAAGCGCAGTCAAGTCGGCGCTGGAGCAGACACCGCCCGAGCTGGGTGCCGACATTGCTGAGAAGGGTATGGTGCTCACCGGAGGCGGAGCGCTGCTGCGCGACATCGACCGCCTGCTGATGGAGGAGACCGGGCTGCCCGTCATCGTGGCCGATGACCCCCTGACGTGCGTGGTGCGCGGCTCCGGCAAGGCTCTGGACAAGATGGACAAGCTCGGCAGCATCTTCACCAGCGACTGACGGGCAAGGCGCGCCCGGCGCGTCGCCGCATGCTTCTTGCTTGACGGCAGGCGCTTCGCCACTGGCCGGTCAGACCGCAGTTAATCCATGGAATACTCGCCGCCCCCGTTCTTCAAGCGCGGTCCGAGCCTTCTCACCCGATTCACGTTCTTCTCCCTGCTGTCGGTCGTTCTGCTCGTCGCCGATGCCCGTTTCAACTACCTCCCATTGCTGCGCCAGGGGATCGCAGCCGTGGTCTACCCGCTCGAGCGCCTGTCTGCGCTGCCCGCGTCCCTCGCATCGCGCATCGGCGATTTCTTCGTGACCCAGTCCCAGCTGCAGCGGGACAACGAGCAGCTCAAGCATCAGCAGCTGCTCGACGGCGCCGCGCTGCAGGCCGGGAAGGCGCTGGAAAGCGAGAACCAGCATCTGCGACAGTTGCTCGAATTGCGCGAGCGCCTGCCACGCGAGTTCATCGCAGCCGAAATGGTGTATTCGAACCGCGACCCTTTCACGCGGCGTGTTGTGGTCGACAAGGGCTTCCAGCACGGTGTGAGAGCGGGCCAGGCTGTCGTGGATGAAGCCGGTGTGGTCGGGCAGGTGACCCGGGTTTTCCCCTGGGTGTCGGAGGTCACTCTGGTTACCGACAGGGAGCAGGCGATACCGATTCAAGCGGTGCGCAGCGGCCTGCGCGGGGTCACCTTCGGCATCGGTTACGACGGAACGCTGGAGCTGCGGTTCATGCCCGTGAACGCCGACATCCAGAACGGCGACCTGCTGGTCACCTCCGGTATCGATGGCACCTATCCGCCCGGTCTCCCAGTTGCGGTCGTGTCCAACGTCGAGCGCAACGCCGCCTACCCTTTTGCCCGCATCACCTGCACCCCGGCTGCCAGCGTGACCGGCTTCACTCAAGTGCTGATTGTGGCCACCACCGGGCGCCCGCCGGAGAATGCGGTGCCGGACGAAGAGCCCGGACCCAAGGGGCGGAAGGCCAAGAAATGAGCCTGGACTGGCTGCGTACGCCCGTCGTTGGCCGGGCCGACCCACAGGAGATCCTGCTGCCCGTGAGGACACGTTATATCGCGGCCACCTTGCTGAGCGCGCTGGCGTTGAATCTGTTTGCCCTGCCGGGGGTGTTGCAGTCGATCCGTCCCGATTTCATCGCGCTCACGCTCATCTACTGGGTCGTGTATCACCCCCGGCGCGTGGGGTTCCTGCCAGCGTGGTTTCTCGGGCTGCTCATGGACGTCGCCGACGGCAGCCTGCTGGGTCAACATGCACTGGCCTATGCTGTCTTGATGTATCTCGCCATCCTGCTGCATCGCAGGATCGTGATGTTCGGCATGCGGCACCAGATCGCGCACGTGGCGGCGATCCTCATCGTCTCGCAAGTCATCATGCTCGGGGTGCGCCTGATGGCAGGCGCCGAATTTCCCGGCGTCCTGTACTTCGCGCCGAGCATGCTTGGCGCGGCGATGTGGCCGCTGCTGTTCAACGTGATACGCGTCCCGCTGCGGCCGAGGTCCAACCCGGATGCTGTCTAGGCCGCGCATCTTTCGTCGCCTCGCTGCACGAGAGGAGCGCGCCCCGATCGTTCTGGGAGGGGCTCGACGCGCGGAGCTGCGCGACCACCAGAAGGAGCTGCATGGCTTCCAAACGCGGCTTGTGGTGTGCGCAGGCAGCGTCGTCGCGGTGTTCTTCCTGCTCCTGGTGCGATTCTTCTACCTGCAGGTTCTGCAGCACGAGTACTACCACACGCTGGCCGAGAACAACCGCATCACCATCAACCCGATGATTCCCAATCGCGGCTTGATGATCGACCGCAACGGCGCAGTGATCGCACACAACTACGCTGCGTACACGCTCGAGATCACGCCGTCGAAGGCTGGCGATCTGGAGCCGCTGATCAACGAGCTCGCCACCGTAGTCGAGGTTGCGCCGAAGGATCGCAAACGTTTTCGCAAGCTGCTGGAGGAAGGTCACGACTTCGCCAGCCTGCCGATCCGCACGCGGTTGAACGACGTCGAAGTCGCGAGATTCGCGGTCAACAAATACCGCTTCCCCGGCGTAGACATCCGCGCGCGCCTGTTCCGGCACTACCCCAATGGAGAAGTCGCGTCGCATGTGCTCGGCTACATCGGGCGGCGCACGCAAGCCGATGACGAAAAGCTGGAAGCCGAGGGGATGGACGCCAACTACAAGGGCACGGAGTTCATCGGCAAGGTCGGTCTCGAGGGACGCTATGAAGCCAACCTGCATGGCACCACCGGTTTCGAGGAGGTCGAGACCGATGCCAACGGGCGGGCGGTGCGCACGCTGCGCAGCACGCTGCCGGTGTCGGGGAACAATCTATTGCTCTCGCTCGACGCCCGCCTGCAGGAGGTAGCCGAGCGCGTGTTCGGGGAGCGGCGCGGGGCATTGGTTGCCATCGAACCGGCCACCGGCGGCGTGCTGGCCCTGGTGAGCAAGCCTGGCTATGATCCCAATCAGTTCGTGGACGGCATCGATCCGCAGAGCTGGGACATGCTCAACAGCTCTCCCGATCATCCGCTCAACAACCGCGCTCTGCAGGGCGTCTATCCTCCGGGCTCCACGTTCAAGCCGTTCATGGCGCTCGCGGCTCTGGAGCTGGGCAAGCGCAATCCGCATCACGCCATCTATGACCCAGGGTACTTTTTTCTGTCTGGCGGCGGCGGCCACCGCTACCGCGACTGGAAAACCGGCGGACACGGCATGGTGGACATGCACCGCTCGATCGTCATCTCGTGCGACACGTATTACTACGGCGTGGCGCAGGATCTGGGTATCGACAGCATCCACGAGTTCATCGGCCAGTTCGGCTTCGGCAAGCGCAGCGGTATCGACATCGACGGCGAGGCGGGCGGCTTGCTGCCGTCGCAGGAATGGAAGATGCGCCGCTTCCAGCAGAAGTGGTTCATGGGTGACACGATCTCCGTTGGAATCGGCCAGGGCTACAACCTCGCCACGCCGGTGCAGCTCGCGCAGGCGGTGTCGATTCTCGCCAACAATGGAGCTGTGTTCCGGCCGCACCTCGTGCGCCACATCCAGGACAGCCAGACGGGCAAGCTCACCAGCATCGAGGTCGAGCCGGTAGGTACGATCCACCTGCGACCGGAAAATCTGCGGCTGGTGCGCGACGCGATGATCGACGTCACACGCCCGGGCGGGACCGCTGCCGCCGCAGGCGCGGGCGCGCCGTACCATTTCGCTGGAAAGACGGGCACGGCGCAGGTGGTGGCCATGAAGCAGAACGAGAAGTACGACGAACGGCGGGTGCAGGAGCGCCACCGCGACCACGCCCTGTTCATCGCCTATGCGCCGGCCGAGGCGCCGACCATCGCTCTCGCGGTACTGGTGGAGAACGGAGGCCACGGCGCATCGGCGGCGGCACCAGTGGCGCGCGCGGTGCTGGACTTCTTCCTGCTGGGCAAAGAACCCCAGCTCAAGTCGAAGGGCGCCGAGGACGCAAGCGAAAATGATTAGCCGCCTGCTGGCATTTCTCGGACGCCACATCGACCGCCATCTGCTGGCCGCCGTCGGTGCGCTGCTCCTGGTGGGCCTGATTACGCTCTACAGCGCTTCCGGCGAGAACGTGGGCCGCATCGGTGCGCAGCTTGCCAACATCGTCGTCGCCCTCACCGTGATGTGGATTGCGGCCAACATCCCGCCGCATTATCTGCAGCGGCTGGCGCTGCCCGTGTACGTGGTTGGTCTGTTGCTGTTAATCGCCGTTTGGCGTTACGGGGAGACGGTGAATGGCGCGCGCCGCTGGCTTCACATCGGTGTGACGCGCATCCAGCCCTCTGAGCTAATGAAGGTGGCCGTACCCCTCGCGCTCGCGTGGTACTTCGACCGCTACGAGGCCGTTCTGAAGCTGCGCGACTTCGCCGTGGCGGGGCTGATGCTCCTGGTCCCGGTCGTGCTGGTCGCAAAGCAGCCCGATCTTGGCACCGCGCTGATCATCACTGCCGCCGGCTTCTATGTGATCTTCCTGGCCGGGCTGAGCTGGAAGGTGCTGGTCGGCATGACGGTCGCAATCGGCGCCTGTGTGCCGCTGGTGTGGCCGCTGCTGCACGACTATCAGCGGCAGCGCATTCTGACCTTGCTCGATCCGAACCAGGATCCGTTGGGCGCGGGGTACCACACGATTCAGGCCACCATCGCGCTGGGCTCCGGCGGTTTCTTTGGCAAGGGCTGGCTGAACGGCACTCAGGCGCACCTGGATTTTTTGCCCGAGCGCAGCACCGACTTCATCTTCGCTGTATTTTCCGAAGAGTTCGGGCTGTTCGGCAATCTGGTGCTGGTCACCCTGTTCTTGTTCGTCATCGGGCGTGGCCTGTTCATCACCTTCAATGCCTCGACCCTGTTCACGCGCCTCCTGGCAGGGGCGATCACGCTCACGCTGTTCACCTATGTTTTCGTGAACATGGGGATGGTGAGCGGGGTGTTGCCGGTGGTGGGCGTGCCGTTGCCATTGATCAGTTACGGCGGCACCTCGCTGGTCAGCATCCTGTTCGCGATGGGGATACTCATGAGCATCCACACGCACAAGCGCCTGGTAAAGAGCTAGTGAGCAACGCCGGCACAGGCACGTCGCTGCCGTGTGCGGCCTTGATGTATGTCGCAGGGCGCGGCCGCCGCCTTTCAGCTTGCGGGCCGCGTGGCGCGTACATCATCGCGCTTCTCACGCTCGCCGCTTGCTCGGTTTCGCCGCCTCGTCCAGACACGAGCTCGCCGCCGGCCGAAGGGACCGCAGCACACAAGCCGGGCGGCTACTATCTGGACGACGGCCCGGGAGCCAGTCCGCCGGCCAATCTGGACCAGATTCCCGACGCCGAACCACGCGCCGAGCCGATCAAGGCATCCACGTCACGCCCTTATACCGCGTTCGGCCGTACCTACGTTCCGATGACTCAGCTTGCGCCCTACCAGGCGCGCGGCACCGCTAGCTGGTACGGCAAACGCTATCACGGCCAGCCCACCGCCTCGGGCGAGCCGTATGACATGTATGCGATGACCGCTGCCCACCCCACTCTTCCCATACCGAGCTACGTGCGCGTGACCAATCTGCGGACCGGGAAGGCGGTGGTCGTGCGCGTGAACGACCGTGGCCCGTTTCGCGGCGAGCGGCTGATCGATCTCTCCTATACCGCCGCGTACAAGCTGGGGATGATCGGCGCAGGGAGCGATCTGGTAGAGGTGCAAAGTATCCTACCCGGCGCGCAACCGACCCCGTCCAGCGTCGAAGCCGGTGTGACCGGCCACGACGTTCCGACTGCGGCCTCGCGCGCGGGTCCGTCGGCACTGGAGCAGGAGCCCGCTGGCGTCTACGTGCAGCTCGGCGCATTCAGCCTGCGCCAGAACGCCGAGACCTTCCTCGCGCACATGCGGGTCGAAATGAGCTGGCTGGGCAGTGCGATCAGCGTGTATCTGCGCGACGGCGTATACCGCGTGCACGCGGGTCCGTATCCGGACCGCCTGGCGGCCGATCAGGTCGCGACACGCATCGAGCGTTCGATGGATTTGAGGCCGGTCGTCATCAGCCGCTAGACGCAACACCCGAGATACACATGCATACACTGCTCTGCGGATCGCTCGCCTACGACACGATCATGGTGTTCCGCGATCGGTTCCGCAATCATATTCTTCCCGACCAGATCCACATTCTCAACGTCGCGTTTCTGGTCCCGGACATGCGCCGTGAGTTCGGTGGATGCGCAGGCAACATCGCATACAACCTGCAGCTGTTGGGCGGCCGGCCGTTAATTATGGCCACGGTGGGCGAGGACTATCAGCCCTACGCCTCCCGCCTCGAGCAGCTCAGGCTGTCGCAGGCGCATGTCCGTCAGGTGCCCGACACATTCACGGCGCAGGCGTTCATCACCACGGATCTCGACGACAATCAAATCACGGCGTTTCATCCGGGCGCAATGAATCATTCGCATCTCAACCGCGTTGGCGACGCCGGGGACGTGACGCTTGGAATCATCGCTCCCGACGGCCGCCAGGGCATGCTCGACCACGCGCGTCAATTCGCGCAGGCCGGCATACCGTTCATTTTCGATCCCGGTCAGGGCATACCCATGTTCAGCGGGGAAGAGCTGCTGCAGTTCATGCGTCTTGCCGACTACGTTGCCGTCAACGACTACGAGGCGCGTCTGCTGCAGGAAAAGACCGGCTCGTCGGTCGAAGAGCTCGCCCGCATGGTGCGGGCATTCGTGGTCACTCAAGGGGCCAACGGCTCACTCATCCACGCGGACGGGCGCCTGCATCGCATTCCCTCCGCGCGCCCGCAGGCCGTGCTCGATCCGACCGGCTGCGGCGATGCTTACCGCGCCGGCCTGCTGCACGGTATCTCCGAAGGCTGGGATTGGCCCACCACCGGTCGACTGGCGTCGCTCATGGGCGCCGTAAAGATCGCCAGCCGGGGCGGCCAGAACCACCGGGCGACGAAGGATGACATCGGTGCACGTTACCGGGAGGCGTTTGGTGCTTCGATCTGGTAAGCTTTCGTGTAATAATTCGCGTCGCCGCGGGGTACCGCGCCTTGGCCGACCGCCGCGCGGAGCGGTGAAACGGCCCTATTTGGATCACCACGGGACACAGCGAGAACCAGTCACATGCAGCGCTGCACCAAGCAGGTGAGGCCCGCAATGGTGCGCCGCTGTTACGATCGGTGGCTGCGTCCGGATGCGCTGTGCGTGAGCCCGGCGAGCCTTGCGGGTCCTTACCGGCGCCTTGCAGAGATCGCGAGAGCGTCATATTCGCTTCACGCATCTGTCATAACCTCAACCCAGTGTTCCTTCCCCCTAGTCTCTTAATGGAGCGTAAACATGCTCGAGACACGGCGCGAACCGCGCCCTGAATCCCAGAGCCGGCTGGCGGTGCATATGGCGCGCAGCGAGGCCGAGATCCTGGAGGCGCAGCGCTTGCGTTACCGCGTGTTCGCGGAGGAGATGGGGGCGCGCCTCCCGAGCGCGGCGGAAGGGATCGACCGCGATGCATTCGATCCGTGGTGCGAGCACCTGCTGGTGACCGAGGAAGACACGGGCGAAGTAGTGGGCACGTATCGGATCCTCACCGGCGAGACCGCCAAGCGCGTCGGCGGGTTCTACTCGGAGCAGGAGTTCGACCTGTCGCGGCTCACTCACGTGCGCGACCGCGCCATCGAGATTGGCCGCTCATGCGTGCATCCGGACCATCGCAGCCGGGGCGCCGTGATAGCGCTCCTGTGGGCCGGGCTGGCCGAGTACATCCTGCGCGCGCGCTGCGAATTCATCCTCGGCTGCGCCAGCATGAGCATGGTCGACGGGGGACATTCGGCGGCGGCCGCGTTCATCAAGCTGCGCGAATCGCACCTGAGCCCGGCTGAATACCGCGTCTTCCCGCGCTGTCCGCTGCCGCTGCACGAGCTGGACCAAAACGCAGCGCCGACGATCGAACCCCTGATCAACGCCTACCTGCGAGTCGGTGCGTATGTATGCGGCGAGCCCGCCTGGGATCCGGACTTCAATACCGCCGATCTGTTGATGCTGCTGCCGGCGTCGCGGGCGGATGCGCGCTACGCGAAGTACTTTATCGCGCGGCACTTGAAGAAGATCGCCGGGTAGCCGCGGTCAGACGCGGCCTTTCGACGTGACTCGCGAAAGGTCGACCCCGGGCTTCATCCGGCTGTACCGGCTCGGCCGGCTCGTGCTCCATCTCGTCTACGGCTGCTACTGCGTGGGCGTGCTCTTCCCCTTCTATTCCTGGCCGCGCCGCTTTGCCGCCATCAAGCGCTGGTCGCGTGGCATTCTGCGTATCGTGCGGCTGCGCCTCACGGTGCGGGGCTCGCTGCCAGTAGATGCAGTGCCAACCCTGATCGTGAGCAACCACGTGTCCTGGCTCGACATGTGGGTTATCAACTCGGTCGTTCCGGTGCGCTTCGTGTCCAAAGCCGACGTGCGTCGCTGGCCCGTCCTGGGGTTTCTGGTAACGCGCGCGGGAACGATCTTCATCGAGCGAACCAAGCGGCACGACACCGCACGCACCAACCGCAACATGGTGCAGGCTCTTCTGCGTCACGAGCACGTCGCCATATTTCCCGAGGGCACGACGACCGACGGCACCGAGGTGAAGCCATTTCACGCATCGTTGTTTCAGCCGGTGCTTGGCGCAGGGGCGCGCGTGGTCGTGTTGGCGCTGCGCTACGTCAAATCCGATGGCAGCACGAACCTGGACGCCTCATACGCTGGCGAGCGCTCGCTGTGGCAGTCGGTGCAGCTGATCGTCTCGCATCGCTCACTGCACGCCGAGCTCACTTTCGCGGGCACGATCGACGCGAGCGGCAAGACGCGGCGTGAAATCGCGCGCGAAGCCGAAAGCATCACCGCTGCGGCTTTGCGGTTGTCCCCCCCGGACAGGAAAACTGGAACAGCCGACGGTCCTCGAGGCGCAGAGCGGACAGCTTTCGCCCCCACAGACACCCCGTATCCAATCCGATCACATTCGGCTCCAGCACCAGGTCAAGCGCTGACCAGTGACCGAAGATGATGGGCGTTGCGCGGCTCGCTCGCTCGGGAACGGCGAACCAGGGCACAACTCCGGAGGGGAGCTCGGTCCCATCGCCCTTGTAGCGCAGCCGCATCGCGCCCTTGACGGTGCACACGCGCATGCGCGTCATGGCATTGATGATCACGCGCCGACGTTCTTCGCCGCGCAGCGTATCGTTCCAGCGATCTGGCTCATTACCGTACATGCTGGCCAGCACGGCGTCGTAACCGCGCCCGCTTAGCTTCTGCTCCACCTCCTGCGCGAGCTCCAGCGCACGCGCCACGGTCCAAGACGGCAGCAGGCCGGCATGCACCATGGCGTAGCCGTTCTCGGCGTGCATCAGCGGCCGCTTGCGCAGCCAGTCGATCAGCTCCTCCGCATCGGGCGCGTCGAGCGTGGCGTGCAACGTGTCTTGCTCGCGCAGCTCGCCGTGGCCGGCCGCTACCGCGACCAGATGCAGATCATGGTTGCCTAGCACGCACACGGCACGATCCCCGAGGCTCTTGATGAAGCGTAGCGTGGCGAGGGAGTCGGGACCGCGGTTGACGAGATCGCCTACGAACCAAAGACGATCGCGCTGCGGGTCAAACGCGATCTGTTGGAGCAGGCCCTTGAGCGAAGCGAAGCAGCCCTGCACATCGCCGATCGCGTAGGTGGCCATGAGCGGACGGAGTCGGGATTGTGGTCGAGCCAGGCCGTGCGCCGAGACCGCGCCGTCGCAGCGACTCGCCGAGGTCGAAGTTGCGCTACTTCGACTGGCTGACCATGTAGTCCACAGCGGCGCTCACGTCGCCGTCTGAGAGCGACGCGTTGCCGCCCTTCGGGGGCATAGCGCGGATGCCTTTGACGGCGTGCTCGTGCAGCGTGCTCAGGCCCTGCGCGAGGCGCGGCTTCCACGCCGCCTTGTCACCTACTTTGGGCGCGCCGACGAGACCGCTGCCGTGACAGGCTACGCATACGGTTTGATATACCTTGCTCCCGTCGGATGAGGCGGCCGTCGGCGCCGCCGCTCCCGCGCTAGGCGGCGCCGTCTGCGCGAGCGCCACTTCGCCCACTGGTTTGAGGCGACGCGCGACCGCATCCTCCGACATCGCGCGGCTGTCCACTCTGATTCCGCCGGTCACGATCTGCACGATCATCACGATCATCGCAATGGGGACCAGAAAGGCCAGCGCTACGACCGCGACGAGCTGCTGCGGTGTTTGGATCGCAGTGGCGTGATCTTCGACGTGCACTTCGCTCATGGCAGTCCTCGCCCGAATCTCGGGCAAAAATATTGAGTATAGGGGATTGGCGCCCTGGTCTCACAGCCGGCTCCGTGGACGATCGGCACGATTGCGGCTATGCTTCGCCAGCGCTCGCTGCTCTGCACGCGCCCATAGCTCAGTGGATAGAGTATTGGCCTCCGAAGCCAAGGGTCGTGGGTTCGAATCCCGCTGGGCGCGCCATCCTCGGCAGGCAGCAGCCTCGAGCTGCAACGTGCCGTCCTGTCCGAGTCGACCGTGCGATATCCCCCGCAGTTGCGAGCATGGCTGGATCGTTGCCAAGGCGAGCCCGCTGCGCATCCGGCCAGATCGGCTTGTAGCGGGCGCAAGCAGGCACGTAGGAGAATGCGATGGGATGTGTGTTCTGCGAGGGTGCCGGCGGCGAAGTACTGTGGGAAGACGACTTCTGTCGTGCGGTATGGGCGTACGAGGCAGACTACCCGGGCCTCTGCCGCGTGATCTGGGACCGGCACGTCACCGAGATGAACGATCTCGACGCCGGCGGCAAGAGTCAAATCATGCGAGTGGTGTTCGCGCTCGAGCGCGCCTTGATCGAGGTGTTGCATCCCGATAAGGTCAATCTCGCGAGCCTGGGCAATCAGGTTCCGCACCTGCACTGGCACGTCATCCCGCGCTTCAAGGATGATCCGCACTGGCCGTTCGCGATATGGGGCAGGCAGGTGCGCGAAGGCGGACATCCCCTGCCGCCCGAATTCGCCATGGAGATGCGGCGCGCGCTCGATCAGTCGCTCAGCGCGAAGCGCGGACTGCTCTAGAAGCTATTCGCGCCCCTAGTCCGAGTGAGCCCGTTCGGCCGGCTCGCGAGACGGCTGAGCGGAGCGCGGAACGCCGCGCTCGGCGGGGAAGACGACCGAGAACGTGCTGCCTTTGCCCGGCTCGCTTTCCACCTCTAGACGCGCCTGGTGGCGCGACAGCACGTGTTTGACGATAGCCAGGCCGAGCCCGGTTCCGCCGGTCGCGCGCGACCGGCTGCGATCAACCCGGTAGAAGCGCTCCGTGAGACGAGGAATGTGGTCCGGCTCGATGCCTATGCCGGTGTCGCGCACCGCGAACACCGGTTCGCCCTCGCGCCTCGACCAGGTCATTTCGATCTCGCCGCCCTCCGGGGTGTAGCGCACAGCATTGCTGATCAGGTTGGACAGCGCGCTGCGCAACTCTTCGGCGTTGCCGAGCAGCATGTCGTTCTGCTCCAGGCGCAGGCCGAAGCGGTGTCTGCCCCCACTCAAGGCCTGTGCCTCGCGCAGCAGAGAGCGTGCGATCTCCGGCAGGTCCATGATCTCCTCGCGCAGCGGACTCTGCGCGCTCTCCAGCTTGGATAAGGTGAGCAGGTCTTCCACCAGGCGCTGCATGCGTGTTGCCTGTTCGCTCATGAGTCTGAGCGAGCGCCGCAGCATGTCCGAATCCGGGTCCTGCATGTCCGACAGCGTCTCCAGAAACCCGCCCAGGACTGTGAGCGGTGTGCGCAGCTCGTGCGAGACGTTGGCGACGAAGTCTCGGCGCGTCGTCTCGAGGCGCTCCCAGCGTGTGATGTCACGCGACAGAAGCAGCTTGTCGCGGTCCCCATAGGGCACGAGCTGGACCGACAGAGTGAGCTCCTGGTCGTTGCGCGACAAGCGCAGCACGAGCGGCTCGCCATAGTTGCGCGTTGCCAGGTACTCGAGGAACTGCGGCATGCGCACGAGATACGTGATTTGCTGGCCGCGGTCACGCTGGCTGGACAGCCCGAAATAGACCTCGGCGGGCGGGTTGCACCACTCGATGCGATCGTGTTCGTCGAGCACGATAACGCCCTCGGGCAGCGCAGCGCCCGCCTGCTGGAAGCGATCGAGCGCGGCCGACAGACGCGATTCGATCTGTGTGCGTCGGCGCAGCAGCCGCGCAAGACCGGCAAAGATTTCCTCCCACTCGCCGCGGCCCTCGGGCAAAGCGGAGGCGCTCGGCTCCTTCAGCCAGAGATGCAGGCGCGAAAGATTGGCGATGTGATGGAAGAGCACGAGCAGCAAGCCGGCCGCCCACACCGCCAGCGCGCCGGGCGCGCCGAGGATGGGCCACAGGATCAGCGCTGCGATGCACGTCGCGAAGACCGCCGTGAGCGGCCGGCCCCAAAGCTTGAGCACTGGCTTGCTCCTCAGGGAAGCTCTGACCACGTTTCGCAACGCGGTGCGAATGCATGCAACGCACCACGACGCAGCCCGCGCAGGATTATCCCAGAATCGGCGCGCACCCGCGGTGCGCGGTGGCAATCAGCGACCCTTGGCACCGCCGGCCCACCGCCGGTCGGCTCAGCTGGCCGACAGCCTGTAGCCGGCACCGCGCACGGTCTGAATCAAGCCGTCGTGTTCGGACGGCTCCAGGGCTTTGCGCAGCCTGCGAATGTGCACGTCGACGGTGCGCTCCTCGACGAACACGTGATCGCCCCACACCTGATCCAGCAGCTGGGTGCGGGAATGCACGCGCTCGGGATGTGTCATCAGAAAATGCAGCAGCCGGAACTCGGTAGGCCCCAGATGAACCGCATCGCCCTTGGCGCTGACGCGGTGCGTGGTGGGATCGAGCTTGAGCGAGCCGAGCTGCACGATGTCATCGGTCATCTGCGGCGAGCGCCGCCGCAAGACCGCCTTTACCCGCGCATTGAGCTCACGCGGCGAGAAAGGCTTGATGATGTAGTCGTCGGCGCCGGTGTCCAAGCCGGTGAGCTTGTCCTGCTCGTCGGCGCGCGCGGTGAGCATGATGATGGGCACCGTCTTGGTACGCTTGTCGGCACGCAGGCGCCGAGCCAACTCGATGCCCGACAAACCGGGCAGCATCCAATCCAGCAGGACGAGGTCGGGCAGGGCGTCCTGCACCAGACGCATCGCCTGCTCCGCGTTATCGGCGCGCAGAGGCTGGTGTCCTGCCTGTTTCAGATTGTAGGCGATCAGCTCTTGGATTGCGGGCTCGTCCTCGACTACCAGCACGGTCGCCGGCATGCGTTTCTCCCGGGGAGTGGACCTCGCGGCGCATAGCTTATGAAAGCATTGTTACGATGCGGTTACAATCGCTCCGAAGACGCCCGCGTGCTCCGCCTCCGGCGCGGTCGGTTATTATCCCCCTCCCGGCCCGGCCGGTTTGCGCGCTTGGCGCCATGACCACGCCTCAACCCACCGAAATCGTCCTGCACCAGGCCTCGCGCATCCTGGAAATCGCTTTTTCCGATGCCCGGACATTCCGTTTGCCGTGCGAGTTTCTACGCGTGCACTCGCCCTCCGCTGAGGTGCGCGGACACGGGCCTGGGCAGGAGGTGCTTCAAACGGGAAAACGGGAGGTCGGGATCAGCGCCATCGAGCCGGTCGGTGGTTATGCCGTCCGTCTGGTGTTCTCCGACGGACACGACACCGGTCTGTACTCCTGGGAATATCTGCATTACTTGGGAGTGAATCAGGACCGCTTGTGGGCCGAGTATCTCGAGCGGCTGGCGCGCAGCGGCGCCAGCCGGGAGCCGGCGCACCGTGCGGAATCGGAACGGGCCGAATCCGAGCGGGTGATGCGGCAATCCGGCCCGGCTGCAACCTGGAAGAAACTGTGACGATGCCTGGCAACGGCAAGTCATCAGTGCCCGACAGGAACGGCAAGACCGCCGACTTCGGGTTCCAAACCGTGCCCGAGGCTGAAAAGGCGCAGCGCGTAGCGGAGGTGTTCGACGCCGTTGCTGCTCGCTACGACCTGATGAACGATCTCATGTCGGGCGGGCTGCATCGCTTATGGAAGCGCTTCACCGTCGAGCGGAGTGGTGTGCGGCCGGGGCAGTCGGTGCTGGATGTAGCGGGTGGCACCGGTGATCTGGCCCGCCTGTTTGCTCGGCGCGTGGGCGTGTCGGGTCAGGTGGTCCTGACCGACATTAACGCCAGCATGCTCACGCGAGGGCGCGACCGGCTGGTTGACGCGGGAGTCGTGGCCCCTGCTGTCCGGTGCGACGCGGAACGGCTGCCGTTTGCCAGCGGCCGCTTCGACTGCGTCTGCATCGGTTTTGGGCTGCGCAACGTGACGCGAAAGCCCGATGCGCTGCGCGAGATGACGCGCGTGCTCCGTCCCGGGGGGTGTCTCCTGGTACTCGAGTTCTCGCAGGTCTGGGCACCCCTCAGGCCGCTCGTCGAAGCCTATACCTTCGGCGTGTTGCCGCGCCTCGGCCGCTTGGTCGTCGGCGACGCGGCGAGCTATCGTTACCTGGCCGAATCCATCCGCCTGCAGCCGTCCCAGGGGGAGATGAGCGCGCTCCTGGCGGCGGCCGGGTTGGAGCGGCTGGAATACTGGAACCTGAGTGCGGGCGTGGTCGCGCTGCACCGCGGTTATCGCCTTTAGACGCAGTTAGCGCATGCTCTCGAAGCCGGCGGCGGCAGCCATCAACCACGCGATGCGCGATGCCGACTGGGCGCGTGTGCGTCTGCGGCCTTTTGCCGGGCGCAGCGTGCGATATGAAGTGCCCCCCCTTACGGTCATGCTCCGCGTAGAAGCGGACGGATGGGTGGCGCCCGCTCCGCCTGAGACCGAACCCGCGGCGATCGTGCACGTGAGCGGTCCCGCGCTGCTGCGTTTCGCGTGGCTGGGCGACACCACCGCGCGCCAGGAGGTGCAGATCGATGGAGACGGGGCGCTCGCGGCCGCCGTGACAGGTGTTCTGGCTGGCCTGCGCTGGGATGTGGAGGAGGACCTGAGTGCGCTCGTCGGCGACATCGCTGCGCGTCGCGTGGCGCGGGGGGGTGCGGCGCTGTTGGCCTGGCAAAGCCAGGTGGCCTCGCGATTGGCGCGTGCGTTGGCCGAATACTGGACGGAGGAGGAGCCGCTGATCGCCAGTCGCGCCGCGCTCAGCGGGTTTGCGGGCGAGGTGGATGCTCTGCGCGACGACACTGAGCGCCTGAGCCAGCGGATCGACCGCCTGAGCCGCGCGGGGAGCTGAGGCGCTGGCGATGCGTCTCGCCCGGCTGGTCAAGATTCTGTGGGTCGCCCATCGTTTCGGCCTGGACGAATTCCTGCTCGGCTCTGAGCAATTCCCTGCGCTGCGTCGGCTTGTGCACCCGCTGTCAGCGCGACGCAAGATCGAGAAGCCGCGTGCGGTCCGCCTGCGCCAGGCCCTCGAAAACCTGGGCCCCATCTTCGTCAAGTTCGGCCAGGTGTTGTCCACGCGTCGCGATCTGTTACCCCCCGACATCGCGGACGAGCTGGCCAGGTTGCAGGACAGCGTGCCGCCGTTCGACTCCGGGCTGGTGGTGCAAACGCTGGAGCGCGTCTACGGGCGGCCCTTGCGGCAGGTGTTCGCGAGCTTCGACATAAAGCCCATGGCGAGCGCGTCGGTGGCTCAGGTGCACCTCGCACAGCTGCCCGATGGAACGCGCGCAGCGGTCAAGATCCTGCGACCCAAGATCGATCGCGTGATCGCGAACGATGTAGCGCTGCTGTACAGCGCGGCCGCCCTGGTCGAGGTGCTGTGGAAGGATGGCAAGCGCCTCAAGCCGCGCGCGGTCGTCGCCGAGTTCGAGCGCCACCTGCGCGACGAGCTCGACCTGATGCTCGAAGCTGCCAATGCCAGCCAGCTGCGGCGCAACTTCGCGGACTCTCCTTTGCTGCGCGTTCCCGAGGTGTACTGGGACTGGTGCTCGAGCGAGGTGATGGTGATGGAGTCGATGGCTGGCATACCGATCAGCCAGGTGGATGCGCTCCGCGCGCAGGGTGTGGACCTCGCACGCCTGGCGCGCAGCGGCGTCGAGATCTTCTTCACGCAGGTGTTCCGGGACGGTTTCTTTCATGCGGACATGCATCCCGGCAACATTCTGGTGGACGCGCAGGGGCGTTACATCGCGCTCGACTTCGGGATCATGGGCACCCTGTCGGATGCGGACAAGAGCTACCTGGCACGCAACTTCCTCGCGTTTTTTCGCCGGGACTATCGGCGCGTGGCCCAGGCGCATCTCGAGGCGGGCTGGGTCCCGAGGGACACGCGGGTGGACGAGTTCGAGAGCGCCATCCGGGCGGTGTGCGAGCCGATTTTCGACAAACCCCTGAAAGAGATTTCCTTTGGTCGCGTGCTGCTGCGCCTGTTTCAGACCTCGCGGCGCTTCAACGTCGAAATCCAGCCGCAGCTGGTACTGCTGCAGAAGACTTTGCTCAACATCGAAGGCCTGGGTCGTGAGCTCGATCCCGACCTCGACCTGTGGCAGACGGCCAAGCCCTATCTCGAGCGCTGGATGTCGGAGCAGGTAGGTTGGCGCGCATTGACCCGGCACATGCGTGAAGAAGCGCCGCACTGGGGTGTGGCATTGCCCCAACTCCCACGGCTGCTGTATCGCAGGCTGCTGGCAGGCGACTCCGACGCGATCGCCGCGCAGCTCGCCAGCGCGGCCGCCGAGCAAAAGCGGCAGGCGCGGTGGCTGATTGCTTTGTCGGTTGTTCTCGCCGTCTTGCTCGTAGCGCAGCTCATCCAGCTTTTCGTCTGACCCGCGGCACCCGCTGCCCTGCGATCGAGTCCCGGCGGACGGGCGGCGATCGTCGCGGTAGAAGGTCGGCGCGCATGGGAGCATCCGCGCTTTTGGCCATGGGCCGCCCGGATCATTCGCTGCTTGGCGGACTTGACGGCGCCGCCATCCCCGCGAAGGCATCCGAGGCCGCGCGGGTTCATCAAATTGTCATAGTGGTTCCGCAGAATCCCCCACGCTGGTGTGCGGGTCCTTGAGCGCTTGCCCCGGCGTGAGCGGGCGCGACTTGGCGCCGCTGTGTTGCCTGCTTAAGGCGGAAGCGAACAGCCCGGTTTGGTTCATCAGGAGAGAAAAAATGGTCTTCCGATCCAAGGTCAACCGCCAAAGTAGACTCGTGGCCGCGCTCGGTGCCGCAGCTCTCGTCGGGCTGTTGCTGGGCCCGGCCAATGCGCAGCAGACCGATCCGATGGATGAGTTGCTCGACAAGCTGAAGGCGAAAGGGGTGCTGTCCGACGACGAGTATCAGGCGCTCAAGAAAGCGCGCGAGGACGAGCAGATCGAGCAGCGCCAGGAGCGCCGGCGGCAGGCCCAGCAAGCCGCCCAGCAGGCCGAGAAGGAGCAGAAGCAGGTCGAAGAGGCGGCCAAGAAGCCCAAGTTCGACGCTAGCCCCGGGATTCGCAGCATCCAGTTGTTCGGCGACCTGCGGCTGCGCTACGAGAGCCGTGCGGGGACTACGGTACCGCCCTATTTTGTCAACGGCGTCCCAGGCAACTCTACATTGGGTGAGACGGAGGATCGCTGGCGCTACGCGCTGCGCATTGGCATCCGCGGTGACCTGGTGGAGGATTGGTTCTACGGGTTGCGCATCGACACCAGCACCAACCCGCGTTCGGCTTGGGTGACCTTCGGCAACAACGTGAACGGTACGGGTGGGGGAACGGCGCCGTATGGCAAAGGCGGCGATGGTCTGCAGGTCGGTCAGGCCTACATCGGTTGGCGAGCCACACCCTGGCTCACGGTGCAGGCGGGCAAGATGCCCAACCCGGTCTATACCACGCCCATGGTGTGGGACCCGGACATCAACCCCGAGGGCATCGCCGAGCGCATCAACTACGCGGTCAACGATCAGCTGACCCTGTTTGGCAACTTCGGCCAGTACGTCTATCAGAATTTCCAACCCAGCTCCAACACCGGCAACCTGGGCTTCGCCAATCACGACGGCTACCAGTTCGCCTGGCAGGGCGGTGTGACATATAAATTCGCCGAAGCCACCAACGCCAAGGTGGCGGTGGGCTGGTACAACTACGCGGGCTTTGCCTCGCCCGAACCGTTCTACCGCAATCAGAACCCGAACGGCTTCTTTGGCCCCTTCGCCTTCTCGCCTACTGGCTCGCAGAGTGTCTTCCCCACCAGCGCGGCCGGACTGGCGTATAACAACGGGATAAACAACCTGAGCTACCTCGAGATTCCTTGGGAAGTGAACTTCCCGATCGGCAGCGGGGGCATCCTCGGACGCGGCTTCGGCGATATCGCTTACAACACCCAGGCCGACCAGCGGGCCGCCAAGGGTAGCTTCGCTTCCCTGGGCAGCCAGGG
>DATJZQ010000039.1:0-7600 GCA_035499005.1 Burkholderiales bacterium
CTCCGTCGCAAGCTGGTTCTGCACGGCGTTCGCGGCCTGGTTGAACGTCCCCTGCAGGTAGGGGTTCATCGCGGGGTTCAGGAGCGCCCCGCTCGTCTCGAACATGTTTGCGGCCTGCGCACCCTGTGATGCGTTGGGACCGCTCGCTGCGCCGACGTTGGACGCGATCCCCTGTTCCTGCACAGGGTTCAGCGGCGCAACCGTCTGGCCGGGGTAATACTGGGGACCACCCGAGCCGAGCAGTTTGCTCGCATCATTGAGCCCGGTCGTGTAGTAAGGCTGCAGCCACGAGGGAATCGTGGTCTGGACGGTGTTGGTACTGGTGCCGCCGCCGCTCATGCGTCACCCCACCTTCCGCGGCGGGATCGTCGGGTACGGATTCGTGCTCGACGGGCTTCCGGTCAGGTACGAATACGGATTCGTGTTTGCCATGAAGCCCGGCCCCGCGAGCATCTGCGTCATCTGGTTGTAGTAGCCGCCGGTCAGAGGTTGCGGACGCGGCGTCGCATAGGGCTGCTGACCCACATACGACTGGTTCATGCCTCCCCAGCCGGGCGTCGGTGGTTGCTGCCCGCTACCGCCCGGAATCTGCTGCTGTGGGAAGCCAGCGCCCATCGGGCGCATCTGCGGGCCTCCAGTGACTGTCGTCTGCAGGTTCTGTTGCCCGTAGGTCGGGCCGTTGAACGTGCCGATCGGATTCGTGATCTGCGAAGCACTCGGTCCGAACACGGACTGCGCTCCGGCATTGACGAGCGATGGGCCGCCAGTCATCGGGTTCAGATAGTTCGGCAATCCGCTGAACGGATCGAGGTACTTCTGGGTGTTGCCGCCAACCTGCGCAAGCGGGTCCTGCGGGTTCTTGAGCATTGCCTGTGCCGTACCGCCGCCCATCAGACGCCTGCCTGCAGGATGACGCCCTGCTGTTCCAACCCGATCACTCGCGCCCAGCCCTTGCGCCCGTAGGTCCGCACGACATCAATGCCGTGCTCCCTGGCCCACTGACGTCCGTACTCAAACGCCGCCTTCATCGCCTCTAGGTCGCTGCCGCCGCAGTAGAGGACGGTCGCGACGGTCTGCCGAGGGAACTTCACGATCTGCACGACGGCGGCCCACTTCCCATCTTCGTGCCAGAGGAGGTAGTGCCCGCGCGCGATCGCGAGCAGGACATCGAGCAGGTTTTCATCGCCCTGGTTGCGATCGACCGCCGCAGCAAGCCAGCGCTCGACCTTCGGCCATGTGTCTGCGAGAGCCTCGGGGGCCACGATGAGGTTCATACCGGGCCGCCCGGCTGCACCATGAGTGTCGCGCCGTGCATCGCACTGGCATTCGTGGACGTCACCCGTGCGCGCGTATACAAGCCTTGCCCTATCACTGGCGCAAAACCGCCGCCAAAAGCGTCAGGCGCTACCGCTGAAGAGTACGAGACCGACGCCGTCAGAGTGTTGCGGTTCCCGAGGGTGACGGTCGGAGACGTCAAGCTCCCGTTCGGACGCGCGGAGATGGTTGTGCGCGTATTGCCATCAGAGAACATGATGTCACAGGACTCGAGATAGCCCGACGACGGCGACCCCGTCAGGAGGCTGTAATTGTGGGACTGGTCGAAAACGCCGAGCCGCTGCCTGGAACCGTCGTTGTCGCTCCATACGAGCTCCGTACTGGCCGCGGCACGGGTCCATCGGCCCGACAGCATGTTGTAGATCAGCAGCGTGTCTGGGAGCGTATTACCGCCCGTGGGGATGGCCCAGAAGACGCAGCGCTTCTGCGCGTCATAGCCGGAGCGGATGGCGGACAACGCCGATGTGTTGACGTTTGACCAAAACCAGTTGTCGATGCCGGCTGAATTGTCACTCGCTGTACCGATTGGAATGACGTTGGCACCGTCAGTCACGAAGAAGCCGGCGTCCGACAAGAAATACACCTGCGATTCGACCTGGACGGCACCGCCGCGGGTCAGCAGCCCGCGCTTGCGCTCATAGGTGCCCCAACTGAACACGACGTTGCCGCCCTGGTACGTCGCCCGAGTAATGGCTTCGCGCTGGAAGATCAGTGCGTAGAGCGGATAGCCTGCGATGAACATGATCGGGCCGAATTCGTACTCGAGGTCGTTCTGCCCGCTCTGCGCAGCGATTGCCGCCTGCGTGAGCGGCGTCGGCCAGCTCGTGGCATCTCCGATCGCAGACCAACGCAGGCGTGACCTGAACCCTTGCGCGCTCAGGCAACTGACCTGATGACCGTTGGCCGGGGGCGACGAGAACGTGACCGAGACGATGCCCGAGGCATAGCCGACCGTACCGCTGGCGATCCCGGTGCCGGAAATGACACCCGCCCCGTTGTCTACGCCAACCGCCGAGCCGCCCTGATCGGCTACCTGGATGGACGTCGGCATCAGCGGCGTGTTCGTCAATGTGCCGCTAAAGGTCACGGTCACGCCGTCGCCGGTACCGAGCACGACGGGCGTCATGTTCTGGATGTAGACGTCACCGACCATCACGAACTGCCCGACGACGCCGAGGGCTGTCCCCCAGGGTGCCGCCGTGATCGGGGTCTGCGGGGCAATAGCTCCGGGTACCAGCGCATAGAGGTTCGCGAGTACACCGTTGAAGTTCACAATCTGCTGCGGGACGTACTGCGAATAGAGATTCGCCCCGAACTGGCAGAAGTTGATATTCGTCGAGTTGCCGCCAGCGACGACGAACAACGTGGCCCACGCCGAGTTCATCCAGGCATAGAGACCAGTGCCGATAGACCCAGCAATGGGAATCGGCGTACCGCTCGAGTCGAGGAACGTGAAGGCTCCGACGCACTGCCCGGCAAGCGCCGGCGACCCGGATACGGCTACCTGCGTCGGCAGGCTCTTGTAGACGCCGTTGTTGTGGTAGACATTGAGACAGTCCGCGCACGGTACCGGGATGGGTCCCGGCATCTGCGGCACCTGCACCGGGACGTTCGCGAGGTCAGGCGTCCACGGACCGAATTGGATGGTGAACGGCTGCGCCACGCGCTACCCCAATTCGATCTGCATCGTGGACGAGGCCCAGCGCTCGGCCTTGTCGCGATCGACGAGCGTCTTGACGCTGTCCTGGTACGGAGTATTCCAGCGCGCGATCATCACGTCGTCCAGCAGGAACTTCCCGGCCTCGACCATGCACGCCTGCAAGAGCGTGTTCGGCGCCGACAGCACCATCCAGTTCGTCGTGCTGCTACCGGAGAGAAGCGCGGCCTGTGCGTAGAACGTGCCCGAGACGCTGTAGGAACTGTCGGCATACGGGCCGAACACGAATACGTTGCCGCCGCCCGTCATCGGCTCGCTCGAGACGCTTTGCGAGTTGTTGATCGTGTAGGTTCCGTTTCCGCCACTGCCGGAACCGAAGGCGGTGATGACGGTGTTAAACGCGACATTCCCGCCCGCATCGTCGATGACGGTCCCGACGACGAGATTCGGCGTCGTGATGGCGCTCACCGTCAGCGTCGTGCCGGACATGACTCCGGTGAACGTGGTCGCCGGCTGCACGTCGCGGGCGATGTAGGCCGGCAATCCCTGCGGCTGTCGCAACGGGTAGTTGTCGTAGAGCCACGCCGCAGCCTTGAATATCAGCGTGAACTGCTGCGAACTCCCGTCCGCCACCGTCATCAGTTTTGGCGCGAGCCAGCCGCTCGGAACCTGCAGCACGCCAGCTGAGATCGGATACGGCCCGTAAGCCTGCTCCATCAGCTGGATGCCGTTGCCAAAGTTCGCCTCGAATATGTCCTTAGTCAGACGTTCCTGCCCAGCCTGGATGAAGTAGTCGATGTAGTTGCCGGTCGCGAGGTCGCCGCGGTGAGTGAAGTCACTGACCGCTTGCTTGAGCGAGGCGTAGTCAATGATCGTCGCCACGGCTCAGATCCGTTTGTCCACCGTCGTCTTGAACGCGGGGTAGTCGCGTTTCACGATCTTCAGGATCTTCTTAGCATCCTCCGGGTTGAAGAAGTTGAGGTGATGCTTGTTACTCACCTCCATCAAGATGTTGAACGGGATCGCCATCGTGCGGCGCATCTCGCCGCGCTTGCCGAAACGCCCGCGCTCCTCGGCGTCCGCGCGCCGGCACTTCGCCGCATACTCCATGTGCGGCTCGACGTCCTGGTAGGTGTGCACGGCAACGGAACCGTCACTGCGTTCTTTCGCAGTGACGCGATGCGCCCGATCGAGGATCTGGGCGGCCCTTTCGGTCTGGCCGCCCATCTAGTTGCTGAGCTCAGTCAGGTAGCAGGTGCAGGCCGCAAGGCCGTACGCACTCACCTTGTCGCCCGGCGCGACCGCCACGATGAGCGGCGGATCGGTCGTCTTGATGAGGATGTCCGACGTCGCCGTCGCCGCAGTGCCCGCCTGGCTGATCTTGATGAGCGCGCCAGTCGCCGTCGCCGTAGGTGCGAGCGACAACGCGATCGCGTGCATCGCGGTCGACCCCGTGATTGCGCCGACCGCGTTCGTGAACGTCGACGACGACCCGCTGCCGACCGCCAAGGACTGGCCGCTCCCTGGAATCGGCTTCCAGGGAGCGACGGTGTAGCCCTTGCTCATAGGAATGTCTCCTTATGAATCAAGGACTCCATCAACCAGTCGTGTCGTACATGCTGCCGTGGGCCTTTTCGTTGCCCACTTCCAGCGTGTACTCGACGAGCAGCATCTTCTGGTCGCTGTCGCCCGTCTTCGCGAGCGGAATGGTCTGGAATGGCCGCAGGTACGCCACGCGAACGTAGTTCGGATTGACGAACATCACGTTCTTGGACGTCGAGAGGAAGATGTCCGGGATCAGCTTCACCTCGCCGAAGTCCGACTCGTAGACATCGACCTTCGTCAGCAGCGTCGAGTCCTCGACCTCGATGAAGCGCGTGCCGGGTCCCGTGAACGCCGAGAACAACTGCTTGTTCGTCGGGCTCATCAGCGCGTACTCAGGCGACTCTCCAGAGTTCGTGTAGACCTTCTGCAGCACGGTCTTGACGCGCGCCTCAGAAACCGCCGTCTGTGAGCTCGAGTACGTCCGCGGCTGCGTGCCGTTGAACGGAGCGCCTTCCGAGGGGTCGGCTCCGGTCGTCGAGTCGTAGACCTCGTTGGTCGCGCACCATGCCGGCCAGCCCGCGAGGATGCGCGCCGTGCTCGAGGAGCCGGCGTTCTTCGCGGCGTTGTTCGTCAGGATGCCCTCGATGTCGCGCTTGAGCTCCTTGCTCTTCTTGAGGAGCTGGTAGCCCATCTTGTTCGAGCCACCGGCCGCGATGACGCTCTGCGTCGTGCCAGAGATCTGGATGGTCTTGTTCGAGATCTGGCAGTAGTTGCCGAGGCGCGTCGTGGCCGTGATCGCGATGTTGCTCGGGTTGTCGCCTTCCACCGCGGCGTTGTTGAGGTTCTGCGCCGCCAGCGAGTCGGTATCCCACTCGTGGTAGGTCTGGCGCGCTTCCGCCTTCTTGCACATGTTGAAGAAGGGTGTCTTGAACGGATCTACGTTGTAGATCGCGTCGATCAGGTCTTCGCGGATGTTGGTCTGCGTGTAGACCTGCAGGGTTCCGGTCGGGACAGCCATGGGTTCTCCGAATTCAGGCGAGAGTCCCGAAGTACCTCGCTGCGGTATCTTGGTCGCGCGGGTTCTTTCGGAACTGGTCTCTTAGTTGGGTACGCGCGACCGCCTCAGGGTCGCGGGATATGCGTGCGCCTGGATTCGCCACTTGTGGCGCGGCTCGCACACGCTTGACCGCCTGGGGAGCCTGCGCTTGGAGAGCCGCAAATCGACTTGCATCATGCAGAGCCAGCATGATGCGGTGGTCGAAGATGTTGCCTATCTCTGCGTCCGAGAACCCCATCTTGTGCGCGTATGAAGTCATCTCTGCGCGCGCTGCCGTGAACTTCGTCTCGTCGCGCCACTCCGGGCGCGCCTCGAGCATCTTGTCGCGCTCGACTGGGAGCTGCTTAAGCACCTGCTGCTGCTGCTCGAGCGAGAGCTCCTGCTGTCGCTGTGCGACAGCCGCGAGATGCTGCTGGATGGCAGCCGCCCGCTGGTTGAATTCGGTGTTGAGTACCGCCCACTGCGCCGGGTCGGTGGCCCGGAGCGCGTTCCAGTCAATGCGCTGGTATTCGCCGAGCAACTGCTGGTGAGCGAGATCGCCGAGCGCCTTGGCCTGCCCGAGCTGCGTTTCCATCGCCTGGCGCGCCTGCGCCTGCTGGGTGTCCCACTCGCGCTGGCGATTGGCGAGTTCCTGGGACTTGCGCGTGTAGTCGCCTTCCTGCTGGTAGGAGCGCAGCGCATCGCGGAGCGGAACGAGCTTCGACTCGCCGCCGATCTTGACCGTGACGGGCAGGTCGTAGAACGAATCGCGCTCGACGCCTGACTTCTGCAGGTAGTCGTCGAGGTTCGCGTAATCCGGGCCTTCCGTTTCCTGAGTCGCCCGCTGCTGAGCTTGTGCCTGCTCAGGTTCGCCGGAGAGAGTTGTTGCCTGCTGTGGAGAAGCCGCAGCAGCGGGCGAATCCTCAGCCTGTCCCTGCGCGGGATCTGGCTTGCCGTCGGCGTTGAACGCGCCTTTGTCCCACAGGTTCTGGAAGGTGTCTTCTGACGAGTTCGGATTGGCGCTCGCCACGCCCGGGGTTTCTAGGCTCATAGCGTGAAATCTAGCGGTATGGCAAGGGGCGAGTGTTGCGAACTAGACGGCGTTGCGGCCTCCGGTCCTGAACATCGCGATCCCGCGCTCGATGAGATTCTGCTGCCGACGCTTCTCTTCGAGCTGCAGGTCCGCCATGCGCCCGGTCTCTGCCAGCTGCTCGAAGTGCCCGAGCAGGTTGCGCCACAGTTGTTCCATGAGAATCAACCGCGTGTGCATCTCGGTATCCCTAATTGGTACAACGCGACGCAATTCGCGCAATTGGTCCTCGATGTCTCTCTTGGCTTCCTGGAAGAGCGGCGCATCGAGGATCTGGCGTGCGTCCCCTGCTCGGCGGAGTTCTCTTTCGCGAAGTTCCTGATCGTTCAGCATGTTTTCTCCTAGAGATGCAGCAGGATGACGGCGATTTCCTCTTCCTCGCGTGCCATCGCCTCGCGCTTGCGATGCTCGTCCTCGGCCTTGCGCTTCCAGTCGTAGTAGGCGTTGATGAGCGACGTGTATGAGTGCTTGCGCGCCATCTCGAGATACTCGGAGATGGCGTGCTGGCTTTCGGCGGCCTGCCGGACGAGCGCGACAGGGACGATATCAACCGGCTGCGCAAGGATCTTGGCCGCCTTGATGCGTTTGAGCGCTCTGGCCGCGTTCGGGCTCGAACTGTTCTTGGCCTCGATCGCCTTGCGGGCGGCATCCGCGTCCGCCTTGTTCATGAACACGAGCAACCGGTCGCCGTCGCGCACGCCGTAGCGCTTCGTGTGTCGGCCTGCTGCCGAGGCTGGCGTGAACGTCGAGCCAGCCTCCGCTTGCCCGGTCGTGCTGGACAGTCCAGCGCCGAACACCGAGCCCGCCGTCAGCGGCTCGAGGTCTGCTGATCCTGTGGTGGCAGACAGCCCCGCTGCCGCGAGCTCCGCATCCGCTTCGGCGACAGAGGTCGTCGCCGACAATCCGGCGGCAGCAACCGAAGCCGCGACCTGCGCAG
>DATJZQ010000040.1:0-10867 GCA_035499005.1 Burkholderiales bacterium
GCCTCGGGGTGCACGCGGCAGGTCACGGGTGTCCCGTTCAGGTGGATGAGCGCCAGCGTGTCGGGGCCCGTGGGCTGCACGACTTCGATCTTGGCCGAGCGAGACACGACGTGCGGATTCTCGCCGCTCCACGGTGAGCGATCCGTGATCTGCTCCGGGCGGATGCCCATGATCACTTCTTTGCCGAGCGAGCGGCGCAGTCCCTCGCGCAGCGGTTCCGGGGCGCGGAAGACGAAGCGCTCGGCGCCTTCCTGCAACTCCACACCTACCGCCCCGTTGTCGGCCACCACCGGGCAGCGGATGAAGTTCATCGACGGCGAACCGATGAAGCTCGCCACGAATAAATCGGCCGGGTTGTCGTACACCTCCTGCGGGCTCCCGAGCTGGCGGACTTCGCCTTCCTTCATCACCGCGATGCGATCGCCCAGCGTCATGGCCTCGATCTGATCGTGCGTGACGTACACAATCGTCGCCTTGAGGCGCTCGTGCAGCAGCTTGATCTCGGTGCGCATCTCCACGCGCAGCTTGGCGTCCAGATTGGACAGCGGCTCGTCGAACAGGAACAGCATTGGATCGCGCGCCAGCGCCCGCCCCATCGCGACACGCTGCCTCTGCCCGCCCGACAACTGCGACGGCATGCGCTCGAGCAGATGCTCCATCTGCAGCGTCTTGGCGACGCGGGCCACGATCTCGTCCTGCTTGTCCTTCGGCACCTTGCGGATCTTCAGTCCGAAGCAGATGTTGTCGCGCACTGACATAGTCGGATACAGCGCGTACGACTGAAACACCATGGCGATGTCCCGGTCCTTGGGCGACAGGTCGTTGACGATGCGCCCGCCGATGGCGATCTCGCCGCCGGTGATGGTGTCGAGGCCGGCGATCATATTGAGGAGAGTCGACTTGCCGCAGCCCGAGGGACCCACCAGGATCAGGAATTCACCATCGGACACTTCGATGTTGATGCCCTTCAGGACCTGCACGGGGCCATAGCGCTTGACCACGTTGCGAATCGAGAGCGAGCCCATGCGGTCTCCTCAGCCTTTGACAGCGCCGGCTGTGAGGCCGCGCACGAAATACTTGCCGGCGAGCACGTAGACGAGCAGCGTAGGCAGGCCGGCGATGATCGCCGCCGCCATGTCGACGTTGTACTCCTTGACGCCAGTCGTGGTGTTCACGAGGTTGTTCAACGCCACCGTGATGGGCTGCCGCTGGCCGGAGGAGAACACCACCCCGAACAGGAAGTCGTTCCAGATCTGCGTGAACTGCCAGATCACGCACACCACGATGATGGGCGGCGACAGCGGCAGAATGATGCGCCAGAAGATGGTGAAGAAGCCGGCGCCGTCGATGCGCGCGGCCTTGGTGAGCTCAACCGGAACGGTCACGTAGAAGTTGCGGAAGAACAGCGTGGTGAAGGCCAGGCCGTACACGACGTGCACGAAGACGAGGCCGGCGGTCGAGTTCGCGATCCCGAGCCATCCCAGGGTCTGCGCCATCGGCAGCAGCACCACCTGAAACGGGATGAAGCAGCCGATCAGGAGCGCGGTGAACAGCAGATCGCTGCCTTTGAAGCGCCACATGGTGAGCACGTAGCCGTTGAACGCCCCGATCAGCGTGGAGATGATCACCGCCGGCACCACGAAGCTCACCGAGTTGAGAAAGTTGCCTTTGAGCCCGCCGCAGTAGACGCCAGTGCATGCGCTGTCCCAGGCCTTCGTCCAGGCGTCGAAGCTCAGCTGGACCGGCAGCGCGAGCAAATTGCCGGTGCGGATGTCGTCCAGGGTTTTGAGCGACGTGGTGAGCATCACGAACAGCGGCATGAGGTAGTACAGCGCGAACAGGACGAGCAGCGTGTAGATGACCGCGCGCCCGATGAGGTGCGAGCCGGCCGTCTGCGTCCGATAGGGCTCACCCATGGCGCTGCCTGCGGGTCTCCGAGTAGATCATCGGCACGATGATCGCGACCACGGTCATCAGCATCATCATCGCGCTCGCCGCGCCCAGCCCGATCTGGTTGCGGTTGAAGGCGAAGGTATACATGAAGGTCGCCGGCAGATCGGACGAGAAGCCGGGCCCGCCGCCGGTGAGCGCCATCACCAGGTCGAAGCTCTTGATGGCGATGTGCCCGAGGATGATGAGCGAGCTGAAGAATACCGGCCGCAGCGACGGAATGACGATGCTGCCGTAGATGCGAACCGGCCCGGCGCCGTCCACCTGCGCGGCTTTGATGATCGCATCGTCGATGCCGCGCAGCCCGGCCAGGAACAGCGCCATGACGAAGCCGGTGGATTGCCATACGCCTGCGATCACGACGGCGTAGATCGACATCCCCGGCGTCACGATCCAGTCGAAGGTGAAGTGCTCGAAGCCGAGCTGCCGCACCAGGTGCTCCAGGCCGAGCCCGGGATTCAGGATCCAGCGCCATGCGGTGCCCGTGACGATGAACGAGAGCGCCATCGGATACAGGTAGATGGCGCGCAGGAAGCCCTCCGCTCGGATACGCTGATCCAGCAGGATGGCCAGCACGAGACCGGTTACGAGGCAAAACCCGATGAACAGACCGGCGAAGATGCCGAGGTTCTTGACCGCTGTCCACCAGCGGTCGTTGGCAAACAGCGCGATGTACTGCACCAGGCCGGCAAAATCGTAGCGCGGCAGGATGCGCGACTCGGTGAAGGACAGCCAGGCGGTCCACGCGATGAAGCCGTAGACGAAGATCAGCGCGCAGAGGAGGGTCGGGCCGAGGACGATCTTCGGCAGCGCGGTCTCCACATAGTCCGCGATGCCTCTGCGCGCCCGCGTGAGCGCCGGGCTGGCGCCGCCCGCCGGTTGATTCACACGCCTCCCCGTCGTGCTACTGCGTGACACCGGGCGCCGGCGGACTACGCCGGCGCCGGCGTTAACGTCAGACTTTCTTGCCGCTGGCGGCGCCCATCTTTTCCGCTGCCTGCTTCGGCGTCATGCTGGGCGTGTTCATGAATGCCGTGATGACGTCGAACATGGCCCCCTTGGGAGCGGGCGGCATGGCCATTTCATGCGCGAAGCTCGGGACCAGCGCACCGCTCTTCGATGAGGCGGTGAACTCGGCTGCCGAATCCTTCGCGCACTGATCGAACTTGTCGAGGTTCATGCCCATGCGCACCGGGATCGAGCCCTTGTTCAGGTTGAACACCTCCTGGAA
Source organism: Burkholderiales bacterium (assembly GCA_035499005.1). Taxonomy (GTDB): domain Bacteria; phylum Pseudomonadota; class Gammaproteobacteria; order Burkholderiales; family SHXO01; genus SHXO01. The sequence goes on from DATJZQ010000040.1 coordinate 3,182, forward strand.
GTGCACGTCCATGATGGCCGAGGCCAAGTCCCTTTGCGCCTGCTGCTTGCTGGCGTCCTTCTGCTGGAACATGATGAAGCTGTCGATGTTGAAGGTGAATGCGCCCTTCGTGCCGGGAGCCGGCGCGCAGATGTAATCCCGCCCCGCGACCTTGCCCGCCGCCGTGAACTCGCCTTTGGCCCAGTCACCCATGATCTGCATCCCGGCCTTGCCGTTGATCACCATCGCGGTGGCGAGATTCCAGTCGCGGTTGGCGGCGTCCTTGTCGATGTATTTCTGCACCGCGCGCAGGGTCGTGAAAGCTTTCTCCATCGTCGGGCTGTTCAGCGCCTTCGGGTCAAGGTCCACGAACGCCTTGCGGTACCACTCGGCGCCGCCTACGCCCAGCGCGACCGACTCGAACAGGGTCGCGTCCTGCCACGGCTGCCCGCCGTGGGCCAGCGCGATGAAGCCGGCCTTCTGGATCTTGTCCGCTGCGACCATGAACTCGTCCCAGTTGGTGGGAATCTTGGCGCCGGCTTTCTTGAATACCTCGGGATTGGCCCACAGCCAGTTCACGCGGTGAACGTTCACCGGAACGGCGACGTAGTGCCCCTTGTACTTCATGACATTGCTGACCACCGGCGGCAGCAGGCTGTCCCATTTGCCGGCCTGGGCGGTGCTGTCCAGGTTGGCCAGCACGCCCTCGGCGGCCCAGTCCTGGATCTGGGGGCCTTTCACCTGAGCTGCCGTGGGGGGCTGACCGGAAACCACGCGCGACTTGAGCACGGTCATGGCCGTCTCGCCGCCGCCGCCGGCCACCGCGAAATCTTTCCAGGTGTCGCCCTTGGCCTCGAGCTCCTTCTTGAGCTCGGCCACGGATTTCGCTTCGCCGCCCGAGGTCCACCAGTGCAGGACTTCCACTTCGCCGCCGGCATAGAGGGGAGCGGACGAAGCCAGGCCGACCGCGCCGAGCGCAGTTGCGACGAGCAATCGTTTCATGAGTGCCTCCAGAGGTAGTTGATTCTAAGTATCGTCTCGCGCCGTTGCAGCGCGGGCTTGAGGCGCACTATACGAGAGAGGTCGCGATTTCGCAATGCAGCGCCCGGCACCTCCGGCTGGAGTAAAATTGCCCCTTGCGCCCTCGCCTTCCTCAACTTTTTCCGGAGCAGTTCCCATGAGCATTCGCGTTGCCATCAATGGCTATGGCCGCATCGGCCGCAACATCCTGCGCGCGCTGTACGAATCCGGGCGCAACCGGGACATCCAGATCGTGGCGCTGAACGACCTCGGCAGCCCGCAGACCAACGCACATCTCACGCGCTACGACACGGTGCACGGCAAGTTCAAGGGTACGGTCGCGGTCGAGGGCGACGCCATGGTCGTCAACGGCGATCGCGTCAAGGTGCTGGCGCAGCGCGACCCGGCGCAGCTGCCGTGGAAGGACCTCGGCGTGGACGTGGTGCTGGAGTGCACCGGGCTGTTCACCAGCAAGGAGAAGGCTTCCGCGCACGTAAAGGCCGGGGCCAAGAAGGTCATCATCTCGGCGCCGGGCGGCAAGGACGTCGACGCCACCGTGGTGTACGGCGTGAACCACAACGTGCTGAAGAGCAGCCACACCGTCGTCTCCAATGCCTCCTGCACCACCAATTGCCTGGCGCCGCTGGTCAAGCCGCTGCACGACAAGATCGGCGTGGTGTGCGGGTTGATGACTACCATTCATGCCTACACCAACGATCAGGTATTGATCGACGTCTATCACGAAGATCTGCGGCGGGCGCGTTCGGCGACTCAATCCCAGATCCCGACCAAGACCGGGGCGGCGGCGGCAGTGGGTCTGGTGCTGCCGGAGCTGGCAGGCAAGCTGGACGGCTATGCCATCCGCGTGCCGACCATCAATGTGTCGCTGGTCGATCTGAGCTTCGTCGCGAAACGTGCGACCACGGTGGACGAGGTGAACGGTGTGCTCAAGGCTGCGTCGCAGGGGGACCTGAAAGGCATCCTTGCTTACAACAACGACCCGCTGGTGTCGATGGACTTCAACCACGATCCGCATTCGAGCATCTTCGACGCGACGCTGACCAAAGTGTCGGAAGGCACGCTGGTCAAGGTTTCGTCGTGGTACGACAACGAGTGGGGATTCTCGAACCGGATGCTGGACACCACCGTCGCGCTGGTAAACGCCAAGTGAGTGGCGCGCTTCGGGTCTCGCGGCTGGCGGTATAGCGGCAGGTACGATCGCGAGTCACGAATCACGAGTCACGGCCTCTCTATGTCGATCCTCAAGATGACCGACCTCGACCTCGCGGGTAAGCGCGTGCTGATCCGCGAGGACTTCAACGTTCCCCTGCAGCAAGGTGCGATCAGCGACGACACTCGCATTCGCGCGTCGCTACCTGGGATCCGCCACGCGTTGTCCAAAGGCGCGCGTGTCCTGCTCGTTTCGCACCTGGGCCGCCCGACCGAAGGTCAGTTCGACCCGAAGGATTCCCTTGCGCCCGTTGCGCGCCGGCTGTCCGAGCTGCTCGGCGCCGAGGTGCCGCTCAAGCGCGACTGGCTCGGCGGCGTGACGACGGAGCCCGGAACTGCCGTGCTGCTCGAGAACTGTCGTATCAACCCGGGGGAGAAAAAGAACGACGATGCGCTGGCGCGCAAGATGGCGGCGCTGTGCGATGTGTACGTGAATGACGCGTTCGCCACCGCCCATCGCGCGGAGGCCAGCACGCATGGGATCGCGAAGTACGCCCCGGTTGCGTGTGCAGGCCCGCTGTTGTGGGCAGAACTGGATGCGCTCGGCAAGGCGCTGCAGCAGCCCAGGCGCCCGCTCGTCGCCATCGTGGGCGGGGCGAAGGTGTCGACCAAGCTGACGATCCTCGCGGAGCTCGCGCGCAAGGTCGATCAATTGATCGTGGGCGGCGGCATCGCCAACACGTTCATGCTCGCCGCCGGCATGAACATCGGCAAGTCTCTCGCGGAGCCCGACCTGGTCTCAGAGGCCAACAAAGTCATGGCGGAGATCCGGGCGAAGGGTGGAGCTGTTCCGCTGCCGGTCGATGTTGTAGTTGCGAAGGAGCTATCGGCTAGTGCGGTCGCAACCACGAAAGACGTGAACCAGATCGCGGCCGACGACCTGATCCTCGATATCGGCCCGAAAACGGCGGCGGCCTTGAGCGGCATGTTGAAGCAGGCGGGCACGATCGTCTGGAACGGGCCTGTGGGCGTGTTCGAGCATGATCAGTTCGCCGCAGGTACCCGCGTAGTTGCGCAGGCCGTGGCGTCTTCCGGCGCGTTTTCGCTGGCCGGAGGAGGAGAGACGATCGCCGCTCTCGCCAAGTTCGGTGTCACGGACAAGATCGGCTATGTGTCCACGGCGGGCGGTGCGTTTCTCGAGTTTCTGGAGGGCAAGAAGCTGCCGGCAGTGGAGATCCTGGAGCAGCGTGGCTCCGGCAAAGCTGGCTGAACCATGCAGCGAAGCACGAAAATCGTAGCCACCCTGGGCCCGGCCAGCAGCGAGCGCGAGGTGCTGAAGCGCATGATCGCCGCCGGCGTCGACGTGGTGCGCATGAACTTCTCCCACGGCCGTCGCGAGGACCACGTCCACCGGACCGAGGTGCTGCGGGAAGTGTCGCGCGAGCTCGGCCGCACGGTCGGCGTGATGGTCGATCTGCAGGGGCCGAAGATCCGCATCGGCAAGTTCGACAAGGGCGGCGTCAAGCTCGACAAAGGCATGCGCTTCGTGCTGGATGCCGATTGCGCGATGGGCAACCAGGAGCGCGTCGGGCTGGACTACCCCGAGCTTCCGCGCGACGTGCGCGCGGGCGACGTGCTGCTGCTGGATGACGGCCGCATCGTGCTCGACGTGCGCGAGGTGCATGGCAGCGAGATCCGCACCCAGGTGCGCCACGGCGGCGAGCTCACCAACAACAAGGGCATCAACCGTCAGGGCGGCGGCCTCACCGCCCCGGCGCTCACCGCCAAGGACATGGAAGACATCCGCGTGGCGGCGCAGCTCAAGGCGGATTTTCTGGCGGTTTCGTTCCCCAAGAGCGGCTCGGACATGTACATGGCGCGCGAGCTGATGCGCGCAGCGGGCGGCCAGGCGCTGCTGATCGCGAAGGTCGAGCGGGCCGAGGCGATCACGGCGCTGGAAGACATCATCGACGCTTCCGACTGCATCATGGTCGCGCGCGGCGATCTGGCGGTCGAGGTCGGCGACGCGGCTGTGCCGGCAATGCAGAAGCGCATGATCCGACTGGCGCGCGAGAAGAACAAGCTCGCCATCACCGCCACGCAGATGATGGAGTCGATGATCACCAACCCCGTGCCGACGCGCGCGGAGGTATCTGACGTGGCTAACGCCGTTTTGGACGGCACCGACGCGGTCATGTTGTCGGCCGAGACCGCGAGCGGAAAGTATCCGGTGGAAACGGTCGAAGCGATGGCGCGCGTTTGCCTCGAGGCGGAGAAGTCGAGCGAAGTGACGCTCGACCGCGAGTTCCTTAACCGTGTGTTTACGCGCGTGGACCAGACCATCGCCATGGGTGCGCTGTTCACCGCCTATCACCTCAACGTCAAGGCGATCGCGGCGCTGACCCAGTCGGGCTCCACCGCGCTCTGGATGTCTCGGATGAACTGCGGCGTCCCGATCTACGCGCTGACGCCGGAAGTCTCCACACGTTATCGTCTGTCCCTGTTCCGCGATGTCTACCCGATCATGCTTCAGTACGTGGGCGACAACCGCGAAACGCTCCTTCGGATGGCCGAGGAGAAGCTGGTCGAAGCGGGCGCGGTGAGCGCGGGCGATCTCATCGTCGTCACGGTCGGCGAGCCGATCGGCATGCCGGGCGGAACCAATACGCTGAAGATCATCAAGGTAGGCGAGCGCTGAGGGGGTGCAATGAGCAAAGCGCTGGTGGGCATCGTCATGGGCAGCGACAGCGACTGGGACGTCATGCAGCATGCCGCGCGCCAGCTCGAGAAGTTTGCTGTCGCGCACGAGTGCCGTGTGGTCTCCGCGCACCGCACGCCGGACGAAATGTTCGCGTACGCGGAGAGCGCGGCGCAGCGCGGCGTGCGCTGCATCATCGCGGGCGCGGGCGGCGCAGCCCACCTGCCCGGCATGCTGGCGGCAAAGACCACGGTTCCGGTGCTCGGCGTGCCGGTGCCGAGCCGTCATTTGCAGGGCCTCGATTCGCTGTTGTCCATCGTGCAGATGCCGAGAGGCGTGCCAGTAGCGACGTTTGCGATCGGGGAAGCCGGTGCGGTGAATGCGGGTCTCTTTGCTGTCGCCATGCTGGCTGCGGGCGATGCGACGCTGGCGCAAAAACTCGACGAGTTTCGGCGCGAGCAGGCGGCAGCGGTGAAAGGGATGCAGCTGCCCGCCAAGTGAGCGCGCTGGCATGATCCCTCCGGGCGCGTGGCTCGGGCTGCTCGGCGGCGGCCAGCTCGGGCGCATGTTCACCATGGCCGCGCAGAGCATGGGCTACAAGGTCGTCGTGCTCGATCCGGGCAGCGACAGCCCGGCCGGCAGCGTCGCGGACGATCACATCGCGGCGGACTATCTCGACCCGGGCGCGCTGCAGGAGCTGGCGACGCGGTGCGCCGCCGCCACCACCGAGTTCGAGAACGTTCCGGCCGATGCGCTGCGCTTTCTCGCGCAGCACTGCACCGTGAGCCCCTCCGCCGACAGCGTGGCGGTCGCGCAGGACCGCATCGCCGAGAAGAGCTTCCTCGCCTCGGCCGGGATCGAAGTTGCTCCGCATCGCGCTGTGCGCGGCGAGCAGGATCTTGACGACAGCGTGACGGCGCTGCTCCCGGGCATTCTCAAGCGCAGCCGGCTGGGCTACGACGGCAAGGGGCAGGCGCGGGTGACGACCGTGGACGAGGCGCGCTCAGCCTTCGTTCGCCTTGGAGCGCAGCCGTGCGTGCTGGAGCGCGTGGTGCCGCTCGAGCTCGAGCTGTCCGTGGTGGTTGCGCGCGGCTTCGACGGTTCGGCTGTGACCTGGACAGTGACGGAGAACCAGCACGCGCACGGCATTCTCGAAGTGAGCATCGTGCCGGCCCGCGTCGCCGACACACTCGCGGAGCGTGCACGTTCTGCGGCGCTGCGCGTTGCATCTCAATTGGACTACCGCGGCGTGCTTTGCGTCGAGTTCTTCGTTCTGCGCGACGGCCGGCTGCTCGCCAACGAGATCGCGCCGCGCCCGCACAACAGCGGCCACTACACCATCGATGCCTGTGTCACGTCTCAGTTCGAGCAGCAGGTCCGTGTCTTGTGCAGGCTCCCGCTTGGCTCGACGCAGCTGCATTGCCCGGCGGTGATGGTGAACCTGCTCGGGGACCTGTGGGCCGGCGGCGAGCCGCGCTGGGAGCACGTGCTGCGCCACCCGGGCGCGAAGCTGCATCTGTACGGCAAGGCCCAGCCCCGCCCCGGTCGCAAGATGGGCCACTACACCGTTCTGGCGGACAGCCGCGAAGCCGCACTCGCGGTAGCCATGCAGGCCAAGTCGCTGCTGCTTTCCGAGGCTCAAGAAGCCCGGCTCAAGAGCGCATGATGGCGACACAGACAGCCTCCCTCTCCCCTCGGGAGAGGCAACACCTCCGTCCCCTTTCCCCTGCTGCCGGAGGACGGGTGCCTGCGAAGCAGGCGGGGTGGTGGGAGCGGGAGAGGGCCGGGGTGAGGGGTAGTTACCGATACAGATGACCAAAACCCTCTTCGAATCCGCTTTGCGCTCCCTGCGGCTGCTTCACCGCGGCAAGGTGCGCGACATCTACGCGGTGGACGACGAGCGGCTGCTCATCGTCCAAACCGATCGTCTCTCGGCCTTCGACGTAGTCCTGCCCACGCCGGTCCCGGGCAAAGGCGAAGTCCTGACGGCGCTGTCCAACTTCTGGTTTCGCAAGCTCGCGCACGTCGTGCCCAACCATCTGCTCGACGTCGAGCCCGAGTCGCTCGTCGCGCCAGACGAGCGCGAGCAGGTCAGGGCGCGCGCGTGCGTCGTGCGCCGCCTGCAGCCGCTGCCGATCGAGGCCGTCGTGCGCGGTTACCTGGCGGGCTCGGGCTGGAAGGAGTATTCGAGCGGCGGTGCGATCTGCGGCGTCGCCCTTCCGCTTGGCCTGCAGGAGGCGGACAAGCTCCCGCATCCGATTTTCACCCCCGCGACCAAGGCGCCCGCCGGCAGCCACGACGAGAACATCGATTTCGCCGAGACGCAGAAGCGCATCGGCGAGGCGCGCGCTACCCAGGTGCGTGACAAAGCGATCGCGCTGTACACGGAAGCGGCAGCGTACGCGCGCACCCGCGGCATCATCATCGCCGACACCAAGTTCGAGTTCGGCACCGATGCCGCCGGCAAGGTCTATCTGATCGACGAGGCGCTGACGCCCGACTCTTCGCGCTTCTGGCCCGTCGAGCAGTATCGTCCGGGACGCAATCCGCCCAGCTTCGACAAGCAGTACGTGCGCGATTGGCTCGAGGCGCAGCAGTGGAACAAAACGCCGCCCGCTCCCGCGCTGCCGCTCGATGTGCTGGTCAAGACCGCTGAGAAATACCGCGAGGCTCTGCGGCTCCTCACCGCCAATCAAAACGCGTGAACCGTATTTGCGCTCGTGGCTGTTAACCGTGAAATGCGCCGGGGCCCCCTCTCCCCTTGCGGGAGAGGGTTGGGGTGAGGGGTCAGTCCAATAGATGAGCTCGGTCTCGGACGC
>DATJZQ010000041.1:0-2499 GCA_035499005.1 Burkholderiales bacterium
CGACATTTCGTCGTCGACATGGTCGCGCTGCGTGAGAATCGGAGACCATCGCGTTGGAGATTGCCGATCTTGAGGCGCTCGTCGTGGAGCGGCTGCGACCTCGACGCGGCCCGAGCGGCGCTGCGCCGTCTGCTCATCTCCGTGCATCAGATCTGGCGCCGCGAGTCTTCTCGCGGGCTAGCTCCTCGCGAGGGGTGCACATTTCCGGGCGTGGGGTTCCTGGGCAGTGGAAATCGTGCCGAGCGGCAGCTTTGACTTTGCCCACCCCTGAGGTTTTTTCGCGATCGGTGCGCGCTCAGTCGACCGGAGAATGTCGGCCCCAATCGAATCGGCGGCCCAGGATGCACTTGAAGATCAAGTGGTCGGTCGAGGCGGTAGCGCCGATGCCAACGCCGATGTTGATCTCCCACAACGGCGAGACGTTGAGGTCAGTAACGGCGAAGATCTGCTGCTGTTGGTTATGCACCGCGACGAAGCCGTCCAGGGGGCCATAGTCGGCGTAGTACTCTAGGCCGCCGCTCACGACGCGGGTGAAGTCATAGCTGATCTTGGCGGAGGGCGCGAAGGCAAGACCCTGATTCACGTCCGGGCCATGCAAGGTGCGCTCGAGGGCGAGGTTGACGGCGAAGTACCATCGGCCAACGGCCTTATCGATGATGGGCCGGATCTCCCAGGTCCAGGTATCGGGAGAGTAGACGGCGCGCTGGTAGCCGATTTCCATGGAGAGGCTGGCACCGACCGGCCACCCCCACGAGTCGGGTGCGCGGACGCGAGGGCGAATGTGGTCACCGACCCATTGAACGCCGTAGCCGTTCTGCTCGTTGGTGAAGACATAAAACCCGACCTCGGACCAGCTGTTGATACCTTGCGTGAGCTCGAGCGTCTCGTGCAGCTGATGAGTCGTCGGATAGACGCCGTCGATGACTTCATTCTGGCCTTCGAACGTAAAGTTGGAGTGCAGCTCGACCATCAGGGTCTTCGGGGGCACCGTGTCGGAACCGTAGACCTGGATCTCGTAATTGCCCTGAGCATGAGCGAGTGCGGGTAAGACGGTGAGCCCAAGCAGGATGAGACACGGCCCCCAGACACTCAGTCGCTCAGGCATAGTTCAACAGCATCATGAAGCCGAGATCCATGTGGTTCTGCTGGTGGCAGTGGAACAGCGTGGCGCCAGGGTTGTCGGCTGTGAAGTCGACTTCGGTCTGGGTGTGAGAGTCGACCAGCACGACATCCTTGATGATGCCGCGGATGCCCTTACGCGCGGCGTTCTGGGGGCCGTTGAGCGGTGCGCCGAGGTCGCGCAGCTCGAAGCTGTGCCGGTGCAGATGCAACGGGTGATCGTCGTTGCTCCTGTTGATGAACTGCAGCCGGTACCGCCGGCCGTGTTTGAGCGGCGCAACGCCGGTCGCGGGATATGACCTGCCGTTGATAGTCCAGCTCTCCATGGCCCCGTGGCCGCGAAACTTCGACTCAATCACGAGCGGAACGATGATGGGGGATTCGGTGGATTCGTCGCCGGGCGACGTGCCCGCGAACTGCTCGTAGTTCCAGACCAGATCGCTCGGCTGCTGCCACTGCGGTCGGCCGGCTTGGTCGCTGTATTCGACCACGATGCCCATGCCTGCGGCCTGGACGTGCTTACGAACCTCGCCGAGCGTCCAGACACCGGGATTGTTCATCTCGACCACGGCGCAGACGCGCTCGGCCGGCGCGAGCCGCAGCATGGGTAGGACCCGGGAGCTTGGGACCGGGTTGCCGTCGAGGGCGACGACGCGCAGGTTGTGGCCAGCGAGGGCGATCCAGTGGACCTCAGTGGGGCTCGAGTTGAGCACGTGCAGCAGGACGCGCTGACCCTGCTTGACGCGCAGCGGCTCGCCCGCACCCATCATCCTGCCGTTGATGGTGGCAAGATCGTAGCTGGGATTCATAGCGCCGTCCTCATTGGCGAGCAGGCGACCGCCCCAATCGTGCAGGGCGAGGAAAAACTCCTGATCGTAGCGGCCGGGATTCTCCCGGGGCTCGATCATCAGAAAGCCATGCTGACCGCCGTACTGCGCGCGTGTGAGGTCCCCCATCGCCATCGTGTGGGTGTGGTACCAGCGAAAGCCGGCCGGCCGCGGTATGAACGTCAGGCGTACGGTCGCATTGGGAGCGATGGGTGGCGTACCCTCCTCCAGGCTGCCGTCCACGACTGGCGGAAGGAACAGGCCGTGCCAGTGCACGACTTCCGGGCTATCGGTGTGGTTGGTGACCTCGATGGTGACCGGCTGGCCTTCCTTCAGGCGCAGCAGCGGGCCGGGAACCTGGCCGTTGTAGGCGATCGTCCTGAGCTTGTGACGCGGCGAAAGGTCGAGGGTGACCGCAGCGATGTCGAGCGCGTAATCAGGCTTTCCGACGTCCTGTGCCAAGGCCCGCAGTGACGCGGAGATGGCAGCCGCGCCGGAGACCTTGAGAAGATTGCGCCGCGAAATCATGCCGTCCTGATAGTAGCGCGAAGCC
>DATJZQ010000042.1:0-31141 GCA_035499005.1 Burkholderiales bacterium
ATCAACAATGGGGACTTGAACATGTACACCACGGCCGGGGGTGTCGGTCCAGCTCTGAATCTGGGGGCAAGCATCTGGGGCGTAACGGTTGGCCTGAAGCACAGCTTCTAATAATAACGACAGCTTAGAATCGCACTCGAACGGGCGCCACAAGGCGCCCGTTTTTTTCGTCCTGGCACCTCATCCCCTCGCGCTGCACTGTTACGCGCCGCAATACCGCTTGTCGCGGTGAAATCAGCAGGAAACCCTGGGAGCGGACACTCCTTGTATGGGTCCCCGGGTTTACAGCGCTCTCGGCGCTGTGATCCGAGAGGACCGACCGTGCATGGAGGGCGCTGTGAGACACGCTCTATCGGTGTTTCTGGCAATGGCCTGTGCCGTTGGCACGCTGCAGGCTAGCGCGGCGACACAGAGTACGAGCTCCGCTTCAAACGCAACCGCGCTGCCTCGCCTTCACAGTGTATCCAAGAGCGCGGGAGTGAAAACCGGAGATTGGGAATATGCGACCCCTCAGATGATTCCGCTCTCTCCGCGGCCGGTGCGCAGTTGGGGAGAGGCGATGCAGCCTGGGCCAAGAAATGAGCACGTGAGCCCGGCACACGGGAGTCCGGTGACCGGGGGCGCTCGCCTCAACGCGCCGGGCCGGATGTAAACACAGCGACCTGAGAATGGAGAAGATCATGAGAGCGTTGTTTCTAGCGGCAACCGTGTTGAGCCTGGCAGCTTGTGCAAGCGCCCCTTCGTCGACATCCCACTCGGTGAGTTGGTGGGATTACCGCCAGCAGGTGATGCAGGAGCGCAACCGCGGCGATCTGACTCCGGTAGCAGCGGACGAGAAGGTTGCGGCGAAGTACCGCGAGATTTACGGCCTGGACCCGGAGATGGAGGGCGTCTTCGCGTATGACAGGCGGCTGTACGAGATGGCCGAAAACGGCACCATATCGGTGGGCGAGGCGGACACCTTCGCACTTGCGCGCATCGACCAGATCCTCGCGCGCAACGCGGCCGACGTCGAGTACCACAACTGGCTGGAGAGCCGCTTTCCGCCCAACGGGGGCGACTAGTTTCGGTTGAAGTCCTGTGCTGGATCCAGCTCCGGGTCAGGCCGAAACGGCAGATGCCACTTTAGCCGGTGCGGAGAACTCGTCGAAAGCGTGGACCGCACCGGCCGCGTACATCAGAGACGGCCCGCCGCCCATATACACGGCTACGGCCAAGGCCTCGATCACCTGTTCTCGCGTCGCGCCGACGCGCACCAAGGACCGGGCATGAAAGCCGATGCAGCCGTCGCAGTGGCCCGCCACGCCAATCGCCAGCGCGATCAATTCTTTTTGTACCGCGGATAGCACCCCCTCTTTGAGCGCCCCCTTCGCCATCGCGCTGAAGCCATTCATGGCGTCGGGCGCGGATTGCCGCAGCTTGACTATGCCGCGGTTGATCTCGGCGGTGATTTCCGTGTAGGACTTGCCCACTGTCCTTCCTTCAGTTGGTTCGATGCGGTCAGCTTAGATGATTCGCGCGCGACATTCTTGATGCGGATCAAGAAATGCCATGCGTGCGAATCACGCGTGGGTCTTGCTTGCGCAGGTGCTCCAGCCTAGCAGCGAGTACAGCGGGCAATAGCCGATCAGACCGGTCGCAAGCGGCACGACGCCGAGCAAGCCCAACCAGCGGGCGTCGCCTCGCAACAGGAAAAAGAGGCTTATTAGACCGCACCCCGCGATGATCCTGATGATCTTGTCGATGCCACCAACATTCGTATACATCTGCTTTATCTTCCTTGCCAAGTGGACGCGATGATTGTGTCGCCTGGGCGATGCGGCGTATGTGACCGGTATCACATGGCGTGGCGCGGAGGCGGCTGGTCGTTCCCGTCAGCCTGAAACATACTGGCAACAGGTCTATTCTGTGGCCTATTCAGGGGTCACCCGTGCGGTTGAATGTGCCTGTGATCAGCGACAAACTAAGGGCGCTCTATCCAGCCTTCGCGGCCATGCCGCAGGAGGCGTTGAACCGCACTCTGGCAGGAGCGGTTGTGAGAACCGTTCCCGCCGGGACCGTCCTGTTCGACGAGAAGAGCGCGTGCCAGGCTTTTCCCATGGTGATCGAGGGCGCGGTTCGGGTCGTCAAGACTGCCCCGAGCGGAAGAGAGCTGCAGCTCTACCGCGTGCTCCCGGGCGAAAGCTGCATCCTGTCGACCGGGTGCATGCTGGGCAGCGCGCCCTACTCGGCCAAGGGTATTGCAGAATCGGAGCTGACGTTCGTCGCGTTGCCGCCCGCCCTGTTCCATAAGCTGATCGCCGAGCACGAGCCGTTCCGCAACTACGTATTCGGTTTGTTCGCCGAGCGTATCACCGAGCTGATGCAGTTGGTCGAAGCCGTCGCCTTTCACAAACTGGATCAGCGGCTGGCAACCCTCCTCTTGGGCAAAGGCAAAACGATTCACACCACGCATCAGCAGCTGGCGGACGAGCTCGGCAGCGTGCGGGAGATCGTCAGCCGCCTGCTCAAGACGTTTGCCGAGCAGGGCCTGGTTTCGATCGGGCGGGAAGAGATCGAGATCGTCAACCCCGCGCAGCTGCGGCGCCTAGCCGCGGGTGTGTGAGCGGTTCGGCTCGCGCAACTCACGTTCTCGCAAAACTCCCCGCCGGTCCGACCGGCGCCGCGCCCGCGGATCGAGCCTGCTACTCGCGCCCAGGAACGTTGGTTCGATCGCCTGCCACAACTGGCTGCCCGTGCGGCGGAGTTACGTGCTCATTCCGCGGCCCCGGCTGTGTGGCCGCTCCCCAACTGTTTATGCCCTGCGAAGGGAGTGTCTGTGGCGGCAGCAAATGCTCGCCGTCCTGGTCCGTCCAGTTCCGACCCGAGGTGCTTACGTCTTCCGGCTGCTGTACCGCTGGTGGTACGACTGCCGATGCGCTGCCCCGCTCCTGCGTAGCGCTAAGGGCCGGCAGCGCAGCGAGAACGCTCAAAGCTGAGGTGAGCATCGCAAATAACCTTTTCATAAAGGCCTCCTCACTGATGACAATCATTTAGACCAGCGGACAAAGAGCGCAGTTCCGACCTGTGTGCGCCTCTCGGTTTGTGACAGCAGTCACAGATCGAATCGTGTCAATCAGACATCATTTGACGCGGATCAAATGTGCCGCTGACATGCGCAATAACATAGGCGGCGGCATCAAAGGGACGGTGAGACGAATGGTTGCTCTTGGCGTTTACCGGGGCGGGACTGTAGCGCTCGTGTTGGCCATCGCGAGCATGCAGCCGCGCGCTGCGGAACCCCTCTCTGCGGTACGGGTGGAATACCGCGACGTGGACACGACGTATTCGACCGAGGCAGTGGTCGAGGCCGTGCGCCAATCCACCATTTCTGCGCAGGTGATGGGCCGCATCGTCGATCTGCGCGCGGACGTGGGCGATTTCGTGAAGGCCGGTCAGGTGGTGGCTCGCATCGACGAACGCGAGGCAGCGCAGGTGGTCGCCAGCAGCGAAGCGCAGGTTGCGCAGGCGCGCGCGAATCTACAGAACGCGCGCCTCAGTCTGGAGCGCGCGCGCCGCCTGCTCGAAAGCAACTTCGTCAGCCAGTCGGCGGTGGATCGCGCTGACGCCGAGTACAAAGCGGCGGAGGCCCAGCTCCGGGCGGCCGAAGCGGGTGCGGGGCAAGCGGCCGTGAGCAAGGGCTACACGACAGTGGTGGCTCCAATCAGCGGCGTGGTTTCGGCCCGCAACGTCGAGGTCGGCGAAATGGCCGCACCAGGCAAGCCTTTGCTGACCACCTTCGACCCCAACGATATGCGCGTCATCGCCGAGGTGCCGCAGTCGATGGTGCCCGAGATCCGCGCGTTGAGCCGCGCCAGCGTCGAAATTCCCTCGGTGAGTAAGTGGATCAAAGTGAAGTCCATGGTGATCATCCCGGCCGCCGATCCACGCACCCACTCGACCCGCGTTCGACTCTATCTGGCCGCGGAAGAGCACGATGTATACCCCGGCGTTTACGCGCTGGCGCACTTTGCCGTTGGGCACGCGAAGAAACTCGTCATCCCGGCGCAATCGGTGATCCGGCGCAGCGAAGTAAGCGGAGTCTATGTCGTCAACGATAAGGGGGCCACGAGTTTCCGGCAAATCCGGCTGGGCGAAAAGACCGGGGACGGGCTGGTGGAGGTGCTGGCGGGAGTTTCCGCCGGCGAGAAAGTGGCGTTGGACCCGATCAGGGCAGGCATGGCTGGTCCGGCGTCGAAGCCGGCGGGCTCCTGACCGATTCGGTTTTCAAGGAGGAAATTCTTTATGGCTCACATCGTGATTCTGGGCGCCGGCATCGGTGGCCTCCCGATGGCGTACGACATGCGCAAGCGGGCACGGCCGCAGGACAAGGTGACGGTCGTGTCCAACGTGGATTACTTCCATTTCGTGCCGTCCAATCCGTGGGTGGCGGTGAACTGGCGCAAGCGGGACGACATCCAGTTCGCGGTCCGCCCTTATCTCGAGAAGAAGGGCATCGACTTCATCCCGGTCGGAGCCAAGCGCTTGCACCCGGCCGAGAATCGCCTCGAACTGGCGGATGGCCGCTCGGTGCGGTACGACTACCTCGTGATCGCAACGGGGCCGAAGCTCGCGTTCGACGAGGTCGAGGGGTTGGGACCGGATGGTCACACGCAGTCGATTTGCCACGTGGACCACGCCGTCGGGGCGGGTCGCGCGTGGGAGCAGTTCGTAGGGGACCCCGGACCCATCGTGGTCGGTGCAGTGCAGGGCGCCTCCTGCTACGGCCCGGCCTACGAGTTTGCCATGATCATGGATACCGACCTGCGCCGCCGCAAGATCCGCGACAAGGTTCCCATGACCTTTGTCACCGCTGAACCGTACGTCGGCCACCTGGGTTTGGGCGGTGTGGGCGATTCCAAGGGATTGCTGGAATCGGCGATGCGCGATCGCCATATCAAATGGATTACCAATGCCAAAGTCATCAAGATCGAAGCGGCCAAGATGTACGTGACCGAATTCGACGACATGGGCAAAGAGAAGCGCAGCCACGAGCTGCCGTTCAAGTACTCGATGATGCTGCCGGCATTCAAGGGCATCGACGCGGTGTTCGGCATCGAGGGTCTGACTAACCCGCGCGGGTTCATACTCATCGACCAGCAGCAGCGCAATCCGAAGTACAGGAACATCTATGCGGTAGGCGTGTGCGTGGCTATCCCACCGGTGGAGCAGACGCCGGTTCCCACCGGCGCGCCGAAGACCGGCTACATGATCGAGTCCATGGTGGAGGCCACGGCCGCGAACATTCGCGCCGAGCTCGACGGCAAGGAGCCGCAAGCCAAGGCCACCTGGAATGCCGTGTGCCTGGCCGATTTCGGTGACTCGGGTGTCGCGTTCGTGGCGCTGCCTCAGATCCCACCACGGAATGTCAATTGGTTCGCTGAGGGGAAGTGGGTGCATCTGGGCAAAGTGGCCTTCGAGCGCTACTTCCTGCGCAAGATGAAGACCGGCGCCACCGAGCCGCTGTATGAAAAACTCGTGCTGCATTCGCTGGGAATCAAAAAGCTGAAGGACGCGGCGTAACGTCATGGGCTTCTCCGGACGGATCGCCGCGTTCTTCCAGTCGAGTGAGCTTACCCCGCTCATCGCGCTGGTGCTGTTTCTGCTCGGACTGTTCGCGGTTCTCGTCACACCCAAGGAGGAGGAACCGCAGATCAACGTGACGATGGCGAACGTGATCGTCCCCTTCCCGGGCGCCTCCGCCAAAGACGTCGAGAATCTGATCGCCAGCCCGGCCGAGCAGGTGCTGTCGCGCATCGCCGGGATCGACCACGTCTACTCGGTGTCGAGGCCCGGGATGGCTGTGCTGACCGCGCAGTTCGAGGTGGGCGTTCCGCACGAACGCGCCCTCGTTCTGCTGTACGACACGATCTACTCTCATCGCGACTGGCTGTCGCCAAACCTCGGTGTGGGCGAACCGATCATCAAACCCAAGGGCATCGACGACGTACCGATCGTTACGCTCACGCTGTGGACGACGGACCCGAACCGCGGCGCTTTCGATCTTGAGCGCGTGGCTCACTCGGCGGAGATCGAGCTCAAACGGGTGCCTGGTACGCGCGATGTATACACCATCGGCGGGCCGTCTCATGTGGTGCGCGTCATCGTCGAGCCTGAGCGTATGAACGCCTACGGCATCAGCGGGCAGGACATCCGCTCGGCGCTGCAGCTATCGAATGCGGCGCAGCCCTCCGGGGACGTGGTGAAAGACAACCGGCAGCTTCTTGTCGAGACCGGCACCTACCTCACTAGCGCTGCCGATGTTCGGCGACTGGTGGTCGGCGTTATCGGCGACCGGCCTATCTACATGAGCGACGTGGCGCGGATCGAAGATGGGGCCGATCAGCCTTCGCGCTACGTCTGGACGGGATTGGGGCCGCAAGCCGTGCGAAAAGGGATCCTCGAGACGGGAGAGCATCCGGCAGTGACCCTGGCGATCTCCAAGAAGCCGGGCGAGAACGCCGTGCAGGTTGCCGAACGCGTCATGCGCGCGGTGGACCTCATGCAAGGGACCATCATTCCCGACGGGGTCAAGGTGACGGTGACGCGCAACTATGGCGAAACCGCTGGCGACAAGGCGATGAAGCTGATCCGGAAGCTCATCTTCGCAACCCTGTCCGTCGTGGCGCTGGTGTTTGTGGCCTTGGGACGCCGCGAAGCCCTGATCGTGGGCGTTGCCGTTTTGCTGACTCTCGCGGCTACCTTGTTCGCGTCCTGGGCCTGGGGCTTCACCATCAACCGCGTCTCGTTGTTTGCGCTCATCTTCTCGATCGGGATACTGGTCGACGACGCCATCGTCGTGGTGGAGAACATTCACCGGCGGCGTCAGGCCACCGGCGCGCCGCTTGCCGAGGTCATTCCGCGTGCCGTCGACGAAGTTGGCGGACCCACCATACTGGCCACGTTCACCGTGATCGCGGCGCTGCTGCCAATGGCCTTCGTGAGCGGTCTGATGGGACCCTACATGAGCCCGATCCCCATCAACGCGAGCATGGGCATGCTCATCTCGCTCGCAGTCGCGTTCAGCGTGACGCCGTGGCTCGCCAACCGGCTGCTGGCGCACGCTCCTCACGAACAGACGCGGCGCGGCGACCGGCTAACGGTGTTCTTCGGGGCAGTGATGGGACCGTTTCTGGATCCCGAGCGCGGCACGCGCAACCGGTGGTATCTGCTCGGTGGAGTGATCGCAGCCATCTCGCTCGCGATGTTGCTGCCGATGCTCAGGCTGGTGACGCTGAAGATGCTGCCATTCGACAATAAGTCGGAGCTGCAGGTCGTGGTGAACATGCCGGTGGGGACGCCGCTCGAGCAGACGGCGCGCGTGCTGCGCGAGATGGGCCAGCGCTTGCAGAGCGTGCCGGAAGTGACTGACTACCAGGCGTACGCCGGCACTTCGAGCCCGATCAACTTCAACGGGCTGGTGCGTCAGTATTACCTGCGCCAAAACCCCGAGCAGGGCGACATCCAAGTCAATATCGTCGACAAGCATCATCGTGACCGCAAAAGTCACGACATCGCAGCCTCGCTCCGGCCAGAGCTCGAGGCGATTGGCAAGCGCTATGGCGCTGACGTGATGGTGGTGGAAGTGCCGCCGGGTCCGCCGGTGTTGTCGCCCATCGTGGCCGAGATCTACGGCCCGGACTACGAGGGGCAGCTGCGAGTCGCCAGGCGTGTTCGTGACGAGTTTGCTCGCGCGCCGGATATTACCGGCGTTACCGACACCGTCGATGCGAGCGCGCCGAGGGTAGTGCTGCGCGTGTTGCAGAACAAGGCGGCGCTGTCGGGCGTTGCGCAGAAGGACGTGGTAGAGACCATGCGCATGGGCTTGTCCGGCGAGTACGTCACACCCATACATAGCGGGGAAGCGAAGTACGAGATACCGGTCCGCCTCACGTTGCCGCCGGAGCGGCAGAGCGATGTGGACGAACTGCTCAAACTGACGGTACGCAGCCGCGACGGCGGTCTGGTCGCGCTATCCGAGCTGGTGCAGCCGGTTCAGGGCGACCGCGAGAAGACCGTCTATCACAAAGATCTGGTTCCAGTCGTGTACGTGATGGGGGACATGGGCGGGAAGCTCGACAGCCCGCTGTACGGCATGTTCGGCATCCGCTCGCGGATCGCGGGAATGAGCTTGCCGGAAGGCGGCAACCTGATGGAGTATTTCGTGCACCAGCCGGAAGACCGCTACCGAGCCTACTCTTATAAATGGGACGGGGAGTGGCAGGTGACCTACGAAACGTTCCGCGACATGGGCATCGCGTATGCGGTGGGGCTTGTGCTGATCTATCTCCTGGTCGTGGCGCAGTTCCGCTCATACATCACTCCGCTGATCATCATGGCGCCCATCCCACTTACGATTATCGGTGTGATGCCCGGTCACGCGCTGCTGCGGGCGCAGTTCACCGCGACGTCCATGATCGGGATGATCGCCCTGGCCGGGATCATCGTGCGCAACTCGATCCTGCTGGTCGATTTCGTGAATCAGCAGGTTGCAGCCGGGGCGCGCCTGGAAGACGCCGTGATCGGGGCGGCGGCCGCCCGCGCCAAGCCGATCGCACTGACCGGTGTTGCGGCCATGCTGGGCGCTCTGTTTATCTTGGACGACCCGATCTTCAACGGGCTGGCCGTGTCGCTGATTTTCGGGATCTTGGTTTCCACCCTCCTCACGCTGGTGGTGATCCCGGTGGCCTATTACGCGGCGCTGCGACGCAAAAGGCAAGCTGGGAAACAGCAGGCAGGAGTGTCGGTGCAGAGCGCGAAAGCGTTGTGACGACTCGGGCCAGCGTGACCTAGGTCACGGAAGACGTTGTGGCGCGTGGCTAGCATGGAAGTCACCGATACGCATAAGGAGCTGCAATGAGCATCGAACGCATGATCCGCATTATCGCGGGGTCCTTTATCCTGATCTCGCTTGGACTGGGTGTTCCCGGCAGCCCCCTGTTCGTCAGCCAGTACTGGCTCTGGTTCACCGCATTCGTCGGCGCAAACCTGCTGCAGAGCGGGTTTACCCGCTTCTGCCCGATGGAGATTTTCCTTAGAAAGCTCCGCCCCGCGGGTTAGAGCGGCCATTTAGAGGCTCCGCTCCGCCGCGAGCGGAAAGCCCGCGCTGCGGCTCCGCTTTGGCTGTCGCTGCCTCCCTGCGCGTGTCGACGGCCGAATCGGACGCGCGCAGGTCCAGCTTTCAAAATTCCGCTGGTTCGGGCGAGCTCCATCCATCGCTTGCGCAAATATGTGTATATGCACCATAATGCGCTGCCATGGACCAGATCAAACCCTCGGCAACGGGGAAGCCGGCCGGTGCGAGCGGGTGCACCTGCTTCAAGCTGCGCCGGCTAACGCGCCGCATGACGGCGGTGTACGACCGTGCGCTGTCCGAGGCCGGGATGCGCGTCACGCAGTATTCGCTGCTGACGCACTTGCGTGGTCTGCATGGCGTTGCCATGTCGGAGTTGGCGGAGATGCTGGACATGGACCGCACGACGCTCACGCGCAATCTGCGGCCGCTCGTCGAGGCGGGATGGATCGAGGTCAAGCCGAGCACGGAAGATGCGCGCATCCGCCTGGTTCACATCACGCCGTCTGGGGAGATGCACTGGCGAGCCGCGCGCGTTTGCTGGCGGCAGGCGCAGCAGGAAGTCAACAGCACGATTGGCTCGGTCGGTCTGGCCGAGCTGCATCGGATGCTGGATAACTATGTGCCTTTATTCCGCGCGGTGCCGGGAGACCAAGGAGAGCCGAAGTGAGCAGGGCCGGCCCTGCATCGCTCTGGCCGCTGGTGTTCGCGGCTGCTGCAATCTGCGCGATCACCATGGGCGCACGCCAGTCGCTGGGCCTGTTCGTGTCACCCTTGAACACTGCGACCGGTTTCGGAATCGTCACCATTAGCTTCGCCATGGCGGTCGGACAGTTCACGTGGGGGGCGGCGCAGCCGATATTCGGTGCCATCGCCGACCGCTACGGGCCGGCTCCGGTGATCGTGGTTGGCGGCGTGTTGCTGGCGGTCGGCACGCTGCTGACCCCGTTCGCGACGAGCCCGTGGATGCTGCTCCTTGCCATGGGCCTGCTCACGCAGGCCGGCGCGGGCGCAGCCAGCTTCTCGGTTCTCATCGGCGCGACCTCGCAGCGGCTCCCCTTCGAGAAGCGCGCCTTCGCGTCGGGGTTCATCAACGCAGGCGGGAGCTTCGGCCAATTCCTGTTTGCGCTCGTGAATCAGGCATTGATCAGCACGCTGGGATGGGTCATTGCGATGATCAGCATGGCGGGTGTGGCGCTCGCGACGTTGCCGCTCGCACGCCCGTTTCGGCGACGACCTGCTGCTCGAGCCGCGTTGCCGACGTCAAGCGCGGGCTCGACCACATCCAGTGAGCTGACGCTGCGCGGCCAGCTGCGTATCGCCGCCCGCGACAAGAGCTACTGGTTGCTGCACGCGGGGTTTTTCACCTGCGGCTTTCACATCGCCTTCCTCATTACCCACCTGCCCGGAGAGATACAACTGTGCGGGCTTTCAGCGGGTGTGGCCGCTACCTCGATCGCGATCATCGGGCTTGCGAACATCGCCGGCAGCTTGACCGCGGGTGCGCTGGGAAGCGTCTACCGGATGAAGTGGCTGCTGTTCTGGATGTACCTCTCGCGAGCGGCTGCGATCGTAATCTATCTCGCCGCGCCGAAGACAGCGCTCACGTTTTATGTGTTCGCCCTTGTGCTCGGCTTCACGTGGCTTTCCACCGTGCCTCCCACCGCGGGGCTGGTCGGCAAGCTGTTCGGCACGCGCTATCTCGCCACGTTGTTCGGCCTGACTCTGCTCTCGCATCAGATCGGAGCGTTCTTCGGCGCCTGGCTCGGCGGCCTTGCGCTCGCCAGCACCGGCAGCTACGCGTGGATGTGGTACGCCGACAGCGTCCTTGCGCTCGCTGCTGCGTTCATCAACCTGCCCATCGAGGAAGCACCGCTCGGAGTCAGGACAGCACTGGCCTGAGCCTGTGCCAACCTTTTTGCGCGGAGCGCGGCGCGCGTGTGTCGGTCGAGTTATAACGATCCAATCATTGACTATTTACGCTTGAGCTTCCGGCGATCTACACTGCGACAAGCGCACAGCGCTAAACGAGCGGCCGATGATCGAACAAGCCCGCACTATCGAAGGGAGATGAAGCGTGAACCAACCCACGCGCTGTCGGATAGCCTGGGCCGCCGCGCTTAGCGTCGTCCTCGGGAACTCGGCTACAGCCGCGGAAGATCAGGCCACACGCAGCCTGGCGGCGAACTGCACCGGCTGTCACGGTCCTGGCGGCAACAGCGTCGGCGCTATTCCCGCTATCGCCGGCCTGGAGAAGGCCTACATCGTCACGGCAATGCAGGAATTCAAAGCCGGGACGCGGCAGGCCACGGTGATGCATCAGCACGCCAAAGGCTATACCGACCAGGAGATCGAAGTCCTGGCCGATTACTTCTCCAAGCAGAAGCGCCAGTAGATCTTCAATCCGTCGAACGAGGTTTCTGCCATGAGCCTGTCCCGACGTCGGTTTCTCAAGCAACTCGCCGCGGGTGCGGTGGCTGGTGCCGCCACAGGAGTGGGCAGACCGGCGTTTGCGGCAGGTGCCCGGGTGGTGGTCGTGGGTGGCGGCTTCGGGGGTGCCACCGCCGCAAAGTACATCCGCATGTGGGCGCCCGATATCCAGGTCACGCTGGTCGAGCGCAATCGAGAATTCATCTCCTGTCCGCTCAGCAATCGTGTGCTGGCCGGTCAAGTCGAGCTCGTCGACCTCACGCGCGGTTACGGCGCGTTGTCCAGCAAGTACAGCGTCGAAGTTGTGTACGACGAAGCCGTGGCGATCGATCCGGACAAGCGGGAGCTTGCGCTCGAAGGCGGAGACGTCCTGCCCTATGACCGGTTGATCCTCTCTCCCGGATTGGACCTGCTGTTCGATGAGATCCCCGGGCTGAGAGAGCCTGCCGCGCGCGAGCGCGTATTGCACGCGTGGAGGGCAGGCCAGCAGACCATGGCGTTGCGGCGACAGCTCGAAGCTATGCCCGACGGGGGTCTGTACGCCCTGACGATTCCGAAGGTGCCGTATCGCTGTCCGCCCGGGCCGTATGAGCGGGCATGCCAGGTGGCGTGGTACTTCAAGACGCACAAGCCGAAGTCGAAGGTCTTGATCCTGGACGCCAACGAAAAGGTGCAGTCCAAGGAGCCGCTCTTCACCAAAGTGTGGAAAGAGTGGTACCCGGGTATCGTCGAGTACCGCCCGAACAGCACGCTGCTTGACGTGGACGCCGCGACCCTGACGGCCAAGCTCGAGTTCGAGGAGGTGAAAGCCGACGTTCTCAATGTGGTGCCGCCCCAGCGCGCGGCCAAGATCGCGGCGGACGCGGGATTGATCACGGCCAACAACAAATGGGTCGGAGTCGATTTTCTGACCTACGAGTCGACCGCGAAAAAGCACATTCACGTGCTGGGGGATGCCATTGTCGCCGCCCCGGCTATGCCCAAGTCCGGCCACATGGCCAACCAGCACGGCAAGGTGGCGGCCGCGGCGGTCATCGCGCTCCTGCGGGGTGAGGCGCCCAACCCCAACCCGGTCATCAACAACACCTGCTACAGCTTTGTGAGCGACAAGCAGGTGATCCATGTCGCTTCGGTCCACCGCTACGACGCCGAGAAGAGGACGATGGTCGTCGCGCCCGGTACGTCCGGCGTATCCGCCGCGCCGAGCGAGCTCGAAGGCACCTACGCTGAATCGTGGGGCAAGAACATCTGGGCCGACATGCTGGCCTGAGCCTGGCCCCCTGTCCCCTTGCGGGAGAGAGCCTGCCCCGGACGTGATCCCGGGCCCGGGGACACGAATCGGCGCGTAAATAACCACAGCGCATTAGGTAGGAACATCTAAGTAGTTCGGATTTGGCGCCCGCCGCAGTATCGTTGTATGGACGCCAGCCGGGAACCCGCGGAGGCACATCAGCTTCAGTGCGCTGTGACGGCGCGAGTTCGCAGTCTGACGGTGCTTCTCCGCTTCTGCTTGTTTGACCCCTCCGAGAACTTGCGCGGGTCCGGGCTGACACCTGGATCCGTTTTTCTTTTTGGTGCGGCCACGTTGATGGGGCTTCCAACCCGATGAGTGCGGCGGTATGGCAGTGGCGGCGCCCGAGCGTGCTTCCTGGCTTCGGCCTGGCGCTCGGCTACACGATCCTGTACCTGTCTTTGATCGTGCTCATTCCCTTGTCGGCGGCGTTCTTCAAGACCTTCGCGCTTACCTGGACCGCGTTCTGGGAAACGGTGACCGCTCCCCGTGTGGTGGCGTCGCTGCGTCTCACCTTCGGCGCCTCGTTGATCGCGGCGGCGATCAACGGCATCTTTGGCTTGCTGGTGGCTTGGGTCCTGGTGCGCTACCGGTTTGCCGGCCGTCGCATCGTGGACGCGCTGATCGATCTCCCCTTCGCACTGCCGACCGCGGTTGCCGGTATCGCGTTGACTGCGGTCTATGCGGGCAACGGGTGGATCGGCAGGCTGCTCGAGCCGATGGGTATTAAGGTCGCGTTCACGCCGCTGGGGGTGATCGTCGCGCTGACCTTCATCGGGCTGCCATTCGTCGTGCGCACGGTGCAGCCCGTGCTCGAAGATCTCGAGCCGGAGCTGGAGGAAGCGGCCGCCACCCTCGGCGCCAATCGGTGGCAGACGTTCCAGCGCATCATCCTTCCGGCGATCTGGCCGGCGCTGCTGACCGGATTCACTCTGGCGACAGCCAGGGCTGTGGGAGAGTACGGGTCTGTGATCTTCATCGCGGGCAATGTGCCGATGGTGTCCGAGATCACCCCGCTGCTGATCATCACCAAGCTCGAGCAGTACGACTATGCCGGCGCCACGGCGATTGCCGTAGTGATGCTTTTGATCTCGTTCGCTCTGCTGCTGCTCATCAACCTGCTGCAGTGGTGGACCGGGCGTCGGATGGTGAGGATCTGACCCGGTGAGCGACGTATTCGCCCTTCCCGCGCCGGTCGCCGCACGACGCCGCGCGACGGCCGAACCGGTGCTGGTCCGCGCTGGGCTGATCGGCATCGCCATGGTGTTTCTCGGCGTATTTCTGGTCGTCCCGCTCGCAGCGGTCTTCACCGAGGCTTTGCGCAAAGGCGTGCAAGCGTATTTTGCGGCGCTTACCGAACCCGACGCGCTGGCGGCTGTCCGGCTCACTATCCTGGTTGCGCTGATCGCAGTGCCCGCCAACCTGATCTTCGGCGTGGCGGCATCGTGGGCCATCGCCAAGTTCGAGTTCAAGGGCAAGAGCGTGCTGATCACCCTCATCGACTTGCCGTTTGCCGTTTCACCCGTGGTGTCGGGGCTCATCTATGTGCTGCTGTTCGGCCTGCAGGGATGGTTCGGCCCGTGGCTGCAGGCGCACGACATCAAGATCATCTTCGCCGTGCCGGGCATCGTGCTGGCAACAGTGTTCGTGACTTTTCCCTTCGTAGCGCGCGAGCTGATTCCCCTGATGCAGGCGCAGGGCAGCGAAGAAGAGGAGGCCGCGCGCGTGCTGGGCGCCTCCGGCTGGCAGATCCTCTGGCGCGTGACCCTGCCGAACGTCAAGTGGGGCCTGCTCTACGGGGTCATTCTGTGCAACGCTCGGGCGATGGGCGAGTTCGGCGCCGTGTCTGTGGTCTCCGGGCACATCCGCGGCCTGACCAACACAATGCCGCTATACGTTGAGATTCTGTACAACGAATACCACTTTGCCGCCGCTTTCGCGGTCGCTTCCCTGCTGGCGTGTCTCGCACTCGCCACGCTCGCCCTGAAGGGGCTGGTTGAATGGAAAGCGAGGCAAGAGCAGGACAACGGCGAACCCGTCTTCGAGTATGGAGCCGCGACATGAGCATCGAAGTCCGTCAGATCGAGAAGCGCTTCGGCACTTTCACTGCGCTCGACGACGTCAGCTTGGAGTTCGCTTCCGGTGAGCTGGTCGCGCTCCTTGGGCCTTCCGGCTGCGGGAAGACGACGCTGCTGCGCGTGATCGCTGGCCTCGAGATACCGGATTCCGGCAGCGTCCTGTTTCACGGCGAGGACGCCGCGCAGCGGGACGCGCGTCAGCGCGAAGTCGGCTTCGTGTTTCAGCACTACGCGCTGTTCCGGCACATGACGGTGTTCGACAACGTGGCCTTCGGCCTCACGGTGAAACCGCGTGTGCTGCGCCCCGATGCCGCCCAGATCCGGCGCAAAGTGCACGAGCTGTTGCAGCTCGTTCAGCTCGATTGGCTGGCCGACCGCTATCCCCACCAGCTGTCCGGCGGGCAACGGCAGCGCATCGCGCTGGCCCGCGCGCTGGCGGTAGAGCCGAAGGTGCTGCTGCTCGACGAGCCGTTCGGCGCGCTCGACGCTAAGGTCCGCAAAGAGCTGAGGCGCTGGCTGCGGCGGCTGCACGATGAGCTGCACATCACCAGCATCTTCGTCACGCACGATCAGGAGGAAGCGCTGGAGGTGGCGGACCGCGTCGTGCTGATGAACAAGGGGCGCGTCGAACAGGTGGGAACGCCCCAGGAGGTGTACGAGCGTCCGGCGAGCCCGTTCGTGTACGGTTTTCTCGGCACCGTCAATGTGTTTCACGGCCGGGCCGACGCGGGCCGTCTGCATCTCGGGCCGGTGACCGTGGCAGCGCCCGAGCACTCGGACGCGGATGATCGGCCGGCTACCGTATATGCGCGACCCCACGAGATCGAGATCGAGCGCTTTTCGCCCGGCCAGCCCGGCATCCCCGCCGTGCTGCAGCGGATCCTGTTGATCGGCCCGACCGCTCGCCTCGAGCTCGAGCGAGACGACAGCACGCAGATCATCGAAGCCGAGATCGCAGCGGAGCGTGTGCGCAGCCTGAACCTGAGGCAGGGAGAAACGCTCCTGATCCGCCCGAGCCGCATGCAGGTGTTCCTTGGCGAAAAGCGAGGCTCGGTGTATCCAGGCAAGGATGCAGCGCCGGCACCTGCGGCCCCCGCCGATCCCGCCGGCTGGCTGGCCGCCTCCGGCAACGTAATCTGGTAGATACCCCCTCTCCCTTGCGGGAGAGAGCCCGGCCCGGACTCGATCCGGGGTGAGGGGCGGTCGTTCCACGTCGATCCTTGGCGCGTGGTATGGTGCAGTTCCCCATTCCTTCGCGCCAAGGAGAACCCCATGGCGACGATGTATCGGTATCAGCTGCCCGTCGAGCAGACCGGCTGGAAGCTGAACGGCCAGACGCAGACCTCCTTCACCTGGGAGTATGAGGACGAGCGCGAGAAGCTGCTCGCTCTCTACGACAAGGGCAAGAAGCAGCAGTGGGATGCTGCGACGCGTATCGACTGGTCGCTCGACCTCGATCCGGAGAATCCGCAGGAGATCGACGATCGTCTCATTCCCATCTTTGGCTCCCCGCTCTGGGAGAAGATGGACAACCACGAGCGCGTCCGCGTGCGACAGCACCAGCAGGCGCAGTCGCTGTCGCAGTTCATGCACGGCGAGCAGGGCGCGCTGATGGCGGCAGCCCGCATCGTGCAGATGGTACCCGACCTCGACGCCAAGTTCTACGCGGCGACTCAGGTGATGGATGAGGCGCGGCACGTTGAGGCGTACGCGCGCCTGCTCAACGAGAAGCTCGGCATCGCCTACCCCATCACGCCGGGCCTCAAGTCGCTGCTCGAGACGACGTTGACCGACCGGCGCTGGGACATGACCTATCTCGGCATGCAGATCCTGATCGAAGGGCTGGCGCTGGCGGCGTTCCAGCGCATCCGCGACTACGCGAAGAATCGGCTGGCCGCCTCCGTGAACGCGTATGTGATGCAGGACGAAGCGCGCCACGTGGCTTTCGGGCGGCTGGCGCTGCGTGATTTTTATCCCGAGCTCACTGAAGGTGAGCGCAACGAGCGCGAGGAGTTCGTCGTCGAAGCCTGCTACCACATGCGCGACCGCTTCAATCAGAAGGAGCTGTGGGAGCACCTGGGCCTCCCGGTGGGGCAGGCGGTCGAGGCTACGATGTCTTCCGAAACGATGCGTCTGTTCCGCCGGCGTCTGTTCAGCCGCATCGTCCCGACCGTCAAGGACATCGGGCTGTGGGGCAAGGGCGTGCAGAAGGCGTTCGCCGACATGGGCGCGATGGAGTTTGCCGACGTCGACGGCGAAGCGCTCCTCGAGCACGACAACCGTGTCGCCGAGGAGTTCGACGCCGGGCAGTTCGTGCACCGCGCGCTAGCTTGAGGCCGGGGCTAGCTGCTCAAGCGGCGGCCGCACGCGCGGCCTGCGCCAGTTCCTCCCAGCTCTCGCCGCATCGCACCGACAGCGCGATCGCTTGCTCGTCGGAGTACCAGTGCAGCCACCCGGCACCGGCATCCGCGTCCGGCACGCATCTCACGTAGCGGATACGCTCATCGTGCAGGTGGATGTCCATTTCATCATGGAGCACGTTCATCCATCCGCCGCGATCCGAGCGCTTGACGCGCTCGACCGCTCTGCTGGTGGAAAGCGTCGCGGCTTCGTTGCGGACCACAAAAGTCAACAGCTGCCGCAACTGCTCAGCCATGCCGAGAAATGCCGTGAGCCCACCGAGAGGCGCGGCCGGTAGGCGCTGCAGCGGACTCCCGGACTCTGTAGCCGGGTGTTCGATGTTTTCCAGTTGTGATTGATCCGGATCGGCAAAGGTGCTGACTAAATTTGCGAAGGCGCTCAAGTTGCTGCTTGGGCGCAGGAAGAACTTTGCCGCCGAGGTTCCTGCGGCGGTGAAGAACTGGACGCTCTGCTTGACGCCTCGGCTGGTCTCCTCGCGCAATGCAAATGCTTTACTCCAGCGCGGCGCTTGGCACATCAGCTCGAAATGGTCTGCCTGAACCAGGACTACGCCGACAGCAGCAGTCTCGCTTCCGCGCACTGTGCCCGCGCGCTCGATGACCGCGGTCGGATTGCGGACGATTGCTTTGATCTCACCCAGCGCTGGCAGCTCGCGCAGCAACGGTAGCGTGTCAGGCCGCAGCCGCGTCACGAAGCGGCCGCAGGCCGAAGCGATCAACTCCGCTTCGGTGACGCCGAGCTTGGCGGCGACGGCGCGGTTGTTGAGGCCGTCGGCGCGCGCCTCGCTCCACGCGGTCAGCAACTGATTCGCATCCATGCGTTTTCTCCCTCCTTTTCAAGGAGGGCTGGTTTGCTACCGTCCCGGCTGATAGATTTGATCGAACACCCCGCCATCGTTGAAGTGCACTTTCTGCGCTCTCTGCCACCCGCCAAACACCTCATCGACGGTGAACAGGGTGAGCTTGGGAAACTGCTTCGAGAATTGTGCCGCGACCTTGGCGTCGATCGGACGATAGAAATTGCGTGCGATGATCTGCTGCGCCTCAGGCGTGTAAAGGTATTCCAGATAGGCTTGAGCCACTTTGCGGGTGCCGCGCTTCTCCACCACCTTGTCCACCCACGCTACCGGCGGCTGGGCAAGGACGCTTGCCGAAGGAGCGACAATCTGAACTTTGTCCGGACCCAGCTCTTTTACCGCGAGAAACGCTTCGTTCTCCCAGGCGAGCAGCACGTCGCCGATGCCGCGCTCCACGAACGTGGTGGTCGAGCCGCGAGCGCCTGAATCGAGCACCGGGACGTTCTTGTACAGGCGAACGACGAAATCCCGCGCCTTGGCTTCATCGTTGCCGTAGCGCTTGAGGGCGTAGCCCCATGCGGCGAGATAGTTCCAGCGGGCGCCGCCGGAGGTCTTCGGGTTGGGCGTGATGACCGCAATTCCCGGCTTGACCACGTCATCCCAGTCTCGAATCTGCTTGGGGTTGCCCTTGCGCACGAGAAATACGATGGTCGAGGTGTAAGGAGAACTGCCATGCGGCAAGCGGCTTTGCCAGTTGACCGGCAGCAGCTTCGCCCGCTCGGCGATCTCGTCGATGTCATAGGCCAGCGCAAGCGTGACGACGTCGGCCTCGAGACCATCGATGACCGCTCGCGCCTGCTTGCCAGAGCCACCGTGAGATTGCTTGATGGTCACCTTCTCTTTGTTCTTCACCTCCCAGAGCGCTGCGAAGCCGGCGTTGACTTCCTGGTACAGCTCGCGTGTCGGGTCGTAGGAGACGTTGAGCAGGCTGACATCGGCGTGCGCCGGCAGTCCGAGCCCGCAGATCACTGCCAGGACCGCGGCGGCGAGCTTACGTTTTGGTGGAGCGCTGTGCATGGTTCGAGGGGTCAGAGTGCATATTGAAAGCGAGTGATCAGCACTTTCTCGTCGGGCCTGTTGGCGCCGTTCGCCGCACCGCCGTCGAAAACGGTCTGATCGTAGGTGAACATGATGCGCACTTCCCGGCTCAAGTCCCAGCTCAACCCGATGCCGTAGTCGGTGGCCCTGTTGGGCTGTGTGTTGAGGTTGGCGAGCCGCGTTGCCGCCGTGCCTGCAAAGGCGTCACTGTCAACGTTGAGCTGACTCACCCGGCCAACCAGCGTCAGGCTGCCCCAATGACCGCCCTTGAGGCTGAAGTTCTGGCTTGGAGTTACACCCAGGTATGACGCGTCCTCCCCGCTCAGGACCCACGCGAGCTGGACCTGCCAGGCGGTGTTCGACACAGTCTGGGTGTTGGCCCCGCGCGTG
Source organism: Burkholderiales bacterium (assembly GCA_035499005.1). Classification (GTDB taxonomy): domain Bacteria; phylum Pseudomonadota; class Gammaproteobacteria; order Burkholderiales; family SHXO01; genus SHXO01. The sequence continues at coordinate 19,617 of DATJZQ010000042.1, forward strand.
AAGACCTGCGCGGTGTTCGTCCACTCACCCAGCAGTCCAAACGGGCCAACCGAGTAGTAGAGCTGCGGCGTCCAGCTCTCTCGCCGACCGTTGGCGAATGTCCCGGCGTTGTACGCGAACCAGGTCTGTTGGCCAGGGGTTGTATAAGTGGGCACAGCCGGCGTCGCCACGCTGCCCGATTGGATGCCAAATCCGTAGCCGACGCCGAAACCGAGCCCGCGCAACGCCTTGAGATCGGTGTTCTTCCACGGTTGTGCGAACACGCGCGCATTGACGTCCTTGCCGTTGTTGAAATCCCCGCTGCCATCGTTGGCGCTGTTGTTGTCCACTGCGCCGTTGAACACTCCGGCAGCATAGCTGACCGTGCGGCTGAACAGGGCGCCCGAGGCCTGCAAGCCGATGTCGCGGTTTGGAATCAGTTCCGACGGAAAGGCTCGTTCGGGAAAAGCGATATTCACGTCCTCCTGGAGCTCCTCCAGACCGAGCGGCGCCTTCATCTTGCCCACGCGGGCATTGAACTCGGTGTACGGCGTCCAGTAGATCCATGCGTCGAAAATCTGCGGCGTCGGCGCGGTGCTCGGCGTGGTGTTCGAGCCGTTGCCGAAGTCCGGCATGATCTTGAAGCCGAAATCGTCATAGCCGCCCTCGAGGATCGGCCTGATACGGCGCAGCAGGAAAGTGTCGACGCCCGACTGCGGCGGAGGCGAAGGCTCATCGAAGAACTGGCGATAGTCGACCTGCACCACCGCTCCGAACCGAAGCTGAAATGGTGAGCTGGGAGAGGTCAGGACCAGTCCGGGCCTCACTCCCGGTGTGACTGGCAGCACTGTCTTTTTCTCTGTCACACTTTCGAGCGACTGCTCCTTCTGCTCGAGCGCCTTGACCTGCTGATTCAGCTGGTCGATCTGCTTCTGCGTCGCCTGCTCTTGAGCGGAAGGGGCTTCCGCGGGCTGAGTCGGCTGCGCGGCAACCGGCGGCGTTTCGGGCCTGGCCTGCTGATTGAACCGCTCCTCGAGCTGCTTCAACTGGCGTTCCAGGTCCTCTACGCGCTGGCGCAACGCCTGCTCCTCGGGCGAAGGGGCCGCCTGCGCATGCGCGGCTTGACATGACAGCGACAACACAATGACGGCGACGGACGCGAGCGTCCCATATCGCAACGACCACATGGAAGGATCTCCGTAACTGCCTGAAGAGACCTTCCGATGGTTCGGTCAGCTCGCTTCGATGCTTGTTCTTCTGATCGCCTCCAGCGGACTGGTCGGCGTGATTTGACGGCGGCTCGCGCTACTCTCTGCGCGCCGAATCCGACGGGCCGAAGCGCACCTTCTCCCTGCGCTCGATCTGAGTGACGCGTCCGTCGTGCACAACGATCTCGATCGAGCCGAAGCGCACCTCGCGAATCAGGCGCGCGAGCGCGCCCAGAACCTCGTCCGGCAGGCTCTGCCGCACGTCAGCTGGCTTCTCGGATGTCGCGATCCCCACGTCCCGCCCCGGATATGCTTCGACCAACGAACTGTAATACTGCTGCAAGAGCAGAGGAACGAATCGCGAATTCTTTGCTTATATCGCCACGGCCCTCAGGCCAGCTTGGCGTGGGGTGCGGAGAGATCAGCCGTGTGGCCGGATTCGCCGCTCTGCTCCGCGCGGGATGCCGGCCGCAAAACTTCACCCAGCACGAGAAGCGTCGGGCCGCCCGGGGGAAGCTCCGCCGCGCGCTGCGGCAGATCCTGCAACGTCGTGTGCAGTGTCGTGCATGCCGGCGACGAAGCGTTCTGGACGATTGCGACCGGCATGCGCCCTGACATTCCGGCCTGTCTGAGCGCGCTTGCCAGCAGATCCGCCTCGCCCACTCCCATATAGAGCACGGCCGTATCGGCTGCGGCGACGCCGTCGGCCCAACGCCCCGGAGGCTCTTCGGTTCCAATGCGCGGGGTCGCGAGCACGACGCTGCGGCTGACTCCGCGCCGCGTCAAGGAGATTTTCAGCTCGGCAGCGGCGGCCAGCGCGGCAGTCACTCCAGGTACCACCTCGCAGTCGACGCCATGCACGGCAAGCGCGTCGAGCTCCTCCTGGGCGCGTCCGAACACCATCGGATCACCGCCCTTGAGCCGCACGACGACGTCGTAGCGCGCAGCGGCTTCGACCAGTGCGCGGTTGATGAAGCGCTGATCGGTAGAGATGCGGCTGCAGCGCTTGCCGACCGGAACGATGCGGGCGCGAGATGCGATCGCCAGTACTTCCGGATGCACCAGGGCATCGTGAAACACGACGTCGGCCCGTTCCAGGAGGCGCGCCGCACGCACAGTGAGAAGATCGGGCGCGCCCGGACCGGCCCCGACGAGATAGACTTTGCCCATCAGTCGATCAACCCCGCGGCCACCGTCTGATTGGTGACCTCGTCGATGAGGATGAACGCGCCGGTCGCACGGTTCACGGCGTACGAGTCGCAGGCGATCGGCTGCTGCAGGGCGAGGTGAGCGTGCACGATGTCGTTCATGCGGAGCTCGCCGGAAAAGGCATCGCGCTCGAGCGTGTGGATGTTCACGCGCGCGTCGATGTTGCGCAGCTGAGCTTTGACCGAACGGGTGGTATGGCGCAGCAGATAGCGCCGCTGCGGCTCGAACGGCTCCGCGCTCAGCCAGCATAGCCGCGCGGTAATCGATTGCCGGACCGCTGGTGGCTCGAAGCTGCCGGCGATCATGTCACCGCGCGAAACATCCAGGTCGTCGGCCAGCACGAGCGTGATCGAATCGCCCGCGACCGCCTCGGTCATTTGACCTTCGAGCGAGATGATGGCGCGGATGCTGGTGCTGTGACGCGCCGGCAGCACGGAGACGCGCTGCCCGCGCGTGAGAATGCCCGACTCGAGACGTCCCAGGTAGGCGCGTGCACCACCCAGCTCTGCAGCGTCCGGCCGGCTTACCAGCTGCACCGGAAAGCGGGCGGGAAGATCCTGCAGGCTGCGGGTCGCGTCGACCGCTTCCAGCGCTTCGAGCAGCGTAGGGCCGTTCCACCAGGGCAGGTTTCGCCCCCGCTCGACCACCATGTCTCCGCGCAGCGCGCTGATCGGCACGAAGCTGACCGCTTCTGCATCGAGGCGCGCAACGAACTCCAGGACCTCCTTACGAATGCTGCGGAAACGGGCCTCGTCGAATTCGACGAGATCCATCTTGTTCACTGCGATGATGATCTCCGACAGGCCCAGCAGCGCGGCCAGATAGACATGCCGGCGCGACTGCGGCAGGAGCCCTTTGCGGGCATCGATCAGCACGACTGCCGCATCGGCCGTGCTGGCGCCCGTCACCATGTTGCGCGTGTACTGCTCGTGGCCAGGCGTGTCGGCGATGATGAACTTGCGCCGCGATGTGGCGAAGTAGCGGTAGGCCACGTCGATCGTGATGCCCTGCTCGCGTTCCGCTTCCAGCCCATCCGTGAGCAGCGACAGATCGACGAACTCCTGCCCGCGGCCGCGCGAGACGCGCTCCACCGCGGCGAACTGATCCTCCAGGATTGCGCGGCTGTCGTGCAGCAGCCGCCCGATCAGCGTGCTCTTGCCGTCGTCGACGCTGCCAGCGGTGATGAAGCGCAACACGCCGCTGGCGGTCGGCGCGTCGGTGCGCGCAGCCTGAAGCGCGGTCGCGCTCATCAGAAATACCCTTCCTTTTTGCGCCGCTCCATGGAGACGTCGGAGGTCTGGTCGTCCATGCGCGTCGCGCCGCGCTCGGTGATGCGGGCGCCGGCTGTCTCCGCCACGATCTGCGCGACGGTATCGGCGTTCGATTCGACCGGGCAGGTGCAGGTCATGTCGCCCACGGTGCGGAATCGCACGCTCAACTCTTCCACCACTTCGCTCGGCTTTGGCGGCGTGACGGCGGTGACGGCGACCAGAAGACCGTTGCGGCGGATCACCGCGCGCCGATGCGCGAAATAGAGCGGCGGCAGGCTCAGGCGCTCGCGCTCGATGTACTGCCACACGTCGAGCTCGGTCCAGTTGCTGATCGGAAACACGCGAACGTGCTCGCCACGGTGAGCACGCGCGTTGTACAGGTTCCACAGCTCGGGCCGCTGGTTCTTCGGGTCCCATTGGCCGAACTCGTCGCGGAACGAGAACACGCGCTCTTTGGCGCGCGCTTTTTCCTCGTCGCGCCGCGCGCCGCCGATGCAGGCATCCAGCCCATGCGCGGCAATGGTCTCGAGCAGCGTGATGGACTGAGCGGCGTTGCGGCTCTCGTCGGGGCGGCGCAGCCTTACCGTGCCGCGGCGGATCGACTCCTCCACTTCGCCGACGATAAGCCGTACCCCGAGCTCCGCCACGCGCGCGTCGCGGAACTCGATCGCCTCGGGGAAATTGTGCCCGGTGTCGATGTGCAGGACGGGAAAAGGAATCGGCCCCGGGCGGAACGCCTTCTCCGCCAGCCTGAGGACCACCGCGGAATCCTTGCCGCCCGAGAACAGGAGCGCCGGGCTGCGGCACTCGCCCGCAACCTCCCGCAGGATGTGCACGGCCTCCGACTCCAGCCAGTCGAGATGGCTGTGGCGGATGTACGCGTCGCTGGCGTCGTCCAGGATGCGCGCTTCGCTGGCAAGGCTCATCGGCTTGCCCGTTCGTCCGGTTCCTGCGCCCGGCGCGGATGCAACCCGCATTCCTTAGTCTGCGCGTCTTCCCACCACCAGCGGCCGGCCCGCAGATCTTCGCCCACGGCGGTGGGGCGGGTGCAGGGCGCGCAGCCGATGCTGCGGAAACCGCGGTCATGCAGCGCGTTGTAAGGCACTCCGTGGCCGTGCAGGTATTCCCACACCTCGGGCTCGCTCCATTCCGCCAGCGGATTGAACTTCAACAGGCCATGTGCCGGATCGAATTCCCGCAGCGGCAACTGGGCGCGCGTCACCGACTGCGCGCGCCGCAGCCCGGTGACCCATGCGCTCTTTCCACACAGCGCGCGCGAGAGAGGCTCCACCTTGCGGATCTCGCAGCAGCGCCGCCGCAGCTCCACAGTGCGATAGATGGCGTCGAGGCCGAGCTCGCGGACGTATTGCTCCACTGCAGCGGAATCCGGCTGATAGACGCGGATGTCGTACCCATAGCGCTCGCGCACGCGCTCCAGCAGCTCGAGGGTCTCGGGATGCAGCCGGCCGGTGTCGAGGGTGAAGATCTCGATCGCGATGCCGTCGCGCAGGATGGCATCGGTCAGCACCATGTCCTCGGCGCCAAGGCTGCTTGCCAGCGTAGCGGGCGCGTGCTCGATCGCGATCGAACGCAGCGTCCGCTCCAGCTCTTCCGAACGCTGCCGCACGCCGGCAAGCGCCGCGGGTGCGAGGTCGCTCATGATGCGAGCGCTGGAGTGCGCGGGAGCGCGTCGCGCAGAACCAGCGTCGGATCGCGCTGCTGGCACAGCTCTGCTGCCGCGAGGATCCAGGCGTCGACGCGGGTGAACAGCGCGGAAATGTCCGGCTCCCCCGGCGCGTCCTCGAGCGCCACGGCGCCGGCTAGTACCGCGAGCTCCGAGGCGAGCGGCTGCGCATCGGGCGCAGCGGACAGACTGCCGGCGAACGCGGCAAGATCATCGTTCCCGGGAATCGTGGTGGCGTCAGCGAGCGCGTACGCAACGGCCTGCAGGCTCGCCTCTGCGCAGGTGAGCGCCTCAGCGTATTTGCGCTGGAACTTGAGGGCGTCGCGGTAGTTGCGCTCGTGAGCCGCTTCGAAGAAGAGTGTCCCGATCTTCTGCTGCGATGCGCCGGCGCATTCGCCTCCGCCCAGCTGCAGTACACGGAAGTCGGCGGCGTCGCCGTGATCCCGGAGCACGGCCGGTACCTGCTCGGCCGATACGGAGATCAGGTCGGCGAGCAGCTTCTGAAAATGGTCGGCCTCCTGCCGGCGGGACCAGGCAAAGAAGCTTTCATCGCCGGCGCGCTGCTCGGAATAGGCGCGCTTGATGCGCTCGATGGCTTCCTCGATCCTGGCCGACGGCACCGATGGGCCCTTGCGGCCGATGCCGCCGCCGCTCATACCGTCGCCGCCCAGGTAGATCTGGTAGTGCGGAATCAGCTTGCCGTGCAGGCGGCGCCCCTCGCCGTACACGCCGATATCGCCGCTTTCAGGCTGCGCGCAGCCGTTGTGGCAGCCGGAGACGCGAATGCGCAGATCGTGCTCACCGCCGTCGAGCTTCGGGCCAAGAATAGTGGAGGAGGTGATGCCGAGGCGGCAGGTCGAGGTGCCCGGACAGGCGACGACGTCATCGCCCACCTTGGGCAGGCCCAGCCCAAGCTGCGCGAACTGCTCGAGCAATCGCGGTGCGAGCTGGTCGGGCACGTTCAGGAAGATCAGGTTCTGATCCTGCGTCGTCTGGATTTCTGTGAGGCCGTGCTGCTCGGCGATGTCGGCGATGCCGTGCATCTGGAGGGTGGTGAGGTTGCCGATCGGCAAAGCGAGCGGCAGCACCGACAGACCTCCCTGCTTCTGCGGCCAGAGCGTGCGCGGCGCGCCTGGGCCCGGCGGGTGGCCGCCGGCGCCGTTGCGCCACTCTGCAGGCGGGAACTCCCGCTGGCCGAGCGCTTCCTTGATGCGAGCGAACTCCTCGCGGTAACGCTGCACGAAGCCCTCTGCGCCGAAGCGGTCGACCAGGAACTTGATGCGCGATTTGGCGCGCTTGGTGCGGTCCGAGTATTTGCTGTGCAGCGTGACCACGGCTTCCATCGCGATCAGCAGCTCGTGCTCCTCGAGGAAGCTTTCGATCAGTATCGCCTCGTGCGGCTTGTGGCCCAGGCCGCCGCCCGCCAGGATTTTGAAGCCGGAGCGCCGCGTGCCGTCGGCTTCCAAGCGCTGCACAGCGACGATGCCCAGGTCATGGATCATGGCCTGCGCGCAATCCGACTCGCAGCCGGAGAAGCTCACCTTGAATTTGCGCGGCAGCTGCTGGTTGAGGGGGTTGCGCAGGAAGTGCCGCACCGCGGTCTGCAAGTGGTGATTGACGTCGGTGTGCTCCTTGGAGCAGACGCCGGCCAGGGGACAGGCCGTCACATTGCGGATGGTGTTTCCGCAGGCTTCGCGCGTCGTGAGCCCGGAGCGCGCCAGGTCGCGCATCGCCTCCGGCGTCTTCTCGAGCGGCACGTGGTGGATCTGGATGTCCTGGCGCGTGGTCACGTGTGCGACCTCGTGGCGGGAGTGGCGCTCCAGCACGTCGCCGATGGTGCGCAGCTGGTCGGGCCGCAGACGTCCGCCCGGGATTTTCACCCGCAGCATGTTGACGCCCTCCTGCCGCTGTCCGTAGCAGCCCATCTGCAGGCGGATGGCGGTGAAGCGATCGGCGTCGATCTGCAGGTTGCGGAAGCCTTGCAGATCGCGCTCGTACTGTTCGATTTCGAGCAGGTCGGCGAGGCCCTGCTTCAAGCTGACAGACCCTTCCATATATTCTCTGGCGGTTGGTCGCGTTACGGTGCCGCTCATCCACGCAGCAGCGCCTGGGCCCTCTTCCCAAGCAGCCCTCGATCGTAATAAGCTGGGCTTATAAACAAAACGAACTAATCCGTATATTCAAATAACTTTCGGTTTTAAGCAGAAGGAATCATGAACTTTCAACAGCTTCGCTATGTGAGGGAGGCCGTGCGCCAGGGTCTGAACCTCACCGAAGCCGCCAACGCCCTGTTTACTTCCCAGCCCGGCATCAGCAAACAGATTCGCGAGCTCGAGGATGAGCTTGGCGTCGAGATCTTCGTGCGGCGGGGGAAGCGGCTGGTAGCCCTCACCGAGCCCGGGCGCACCGTGGTGCAGGTGATCGAGCGCCTGCTGGCCGAGGCCGACAATCTGAGGCAGGTGGGCAGGGAGTTCGCCGATCGAGATAGCGGCTCGCTGACGATCGCGACCACGCACACGCAGGCGCGCTATGCGTTGCCGGGCGTGGTGCAGCAGTTTCGCGCTCAGTACCCGAAGGTGCGGCTGTCGCTGCAGCAGGGCAGCCCGACCCAGCTCGCACAGATGGTGATCGCAGGGCAGGCCGACGTCGCTATCGCCACCGAAGCGCTCGACCACTACCCGGAGTTGCTCGCGCTGCCGGGCTACACGTGGCACCACTGTGTAGTTGTCCCGCAGGGTCATCCCCTGACCAAGGTGAAGCTGTTGACGCTCGAAGAGGTTGCCCGGTATCCCCTCATTACGTACAGCCCGGAGTTCACCGGCCGCTCGCATATCGACCAGGCCTTTGCCTCGAAGGCGTTGAAAATGGACCTCGTGCTGACCGCGATCGACGCAGACGTAATCAAGACCTACGTGGAGCTGGGACTCGGCGTCGGTGTGATCGCAGCCATGGCCTACGATGCCAAGCGCGATGCGCAGCTGCGTGCGATCGACGCCGGCCACCTGTTTCGCGACAACACGACGCGCCTGGCGGTCAAGCGCGCCGCCTACCTGCGCCGCTATACCTACGCTTTCATCCAGATGTTCGCGCCACAGCTCACGCCAGAGATCGTCGACCGTGCCCGGTCTGCGAATGGCGAGAGCTACGAGCTATAGGGTTTTCCCTCTCCCCTTGCGGGAGAGCGCTAGGGTCAGGAGTCGCTCTAGCTCACCTCGACGTCGCAATCGAGGAAATAGCCGGCACCGCGCTCGGTCCGGATCAGCGCCGGCTCCGACGCATTGGTTTCGATCTTGCGCCGTAGCCGCAGGATCTGCACGTCGATGGACCGGTCATAGACGTCGTCGTACATGCGGCTTCCCTCCAGCAGCTGATCCCGGCTCAGGATCTGCCGCGGCGCATTCACGAAGGTCATCAGCAGCGAGAACTCCCCGCCGGTTAGCGTCAGCTCCTTGCCAGCCGGAGAGACGAGCTTGCGCGTGCCGCTGCGCAGCTCGAAGCCGGCGAAACGGTAGACGCGCAGCGCCTGCCCGCGCCGGGTCCCGGGCTTGCTCTTGGCGCGTCGCAGGACGGCGCGGATTCGCGCCAGCAGCTCACGGGGACTGAACGGCTTGGTCACGTAATCGTCGGCACCTAGCTCCAGCCCGAGTACGCGATCCATCTCTTCGACCCGCCCGGTCAGCATGACGATCGGGATATCACGCTCCGCCAGCAGCTTCTTCGCCAGCATCAGGCCATCCTGGTCCGGCAGGTTGAGATCCAGAACCACCAGGTCGACTGGATCGCCGTCGAGCGCACGCTCGCCTTCGGCGCCGGTCACCGCGGTGCTCACGCGGAAGTGATTCTCCGCGAGGTAACGGGCGATGAGGTCGCGCGTGGCGCGATCGTCCTCCACCACCAAGATGTGCTCGGTCACCTGCGGTTCCCGCCCCGGGCTGCGACTCGCGAACCATAAACCAGCAGACGGCTGCGCACAACGGTTTCAGATGTAACCGCCCGGAAGCGCGTGGACATTGGCCCGAAATGGGGTCGGGTTCAAATGCGCACCGCGGCGGCGATCCTCCCTCAGACGTACCACCCCTCCCTGGGCCGTCGAGGTCGGTTTTCCGCCGCCGCACTTTCCCACTTTCCCCGTGTTCCTGCGTGAAGGGAGGAGAACCTTGGCCCTTGATTTTGACCTTTACGGCGACCGTCCTGCGATACTGGTGGTGCAGGACAACCGCTTCCTGCGCGAGATGATCTGCGACTGGCTCGGCGGCACCGGCTATATCGCCCACGCCGCATCCAGCGCGCACGACGCGCTGGCCTGGCTCGAGCGGCGCCGCTTCGATCTCGTGCTCCTCGAGCTCGACCTGCCGCGCGGTGACGGGATATCGCTGCTGCGTTCGGTTGAGAGTAAGCTGTCCGGAACGCCGATGGTGATACTGACCGGTGCCGTGGGCTACGACGACGTCTTGGCTTCGATCTCGACCGAAGTGCCTTGCGTGAAGCTCGGCAAGCCCTACAGCTTCTTCGCTCTGGGGCTGGTCGTGAAGGCTGCGCTCAGCCGCACCTCACGCGGCCGCTCCTCCGAATCGGACTTTTCCGCCCCGGCCAGCAGCTGACAGGCGCTGCGCTTGCGCGCAAAGCTCCCCTTGACCCGCAACAAGAGAGCAAGCTGAGCCCCGTCTATCTGCAACGCCTGCACGATGCCGCCAAGTGCATTCTGGTCGGCGTCATCTATTTCGCGCTGGCGTGGCTGTCCACGCGCCTGACGCCGCGCGCGGGGGATGTCGCCTACCTCTGGGCCGCGGGCGGTTTTGCGCTCGGCATGCTGCTCGTAGCGCCGAACCGGCTCTGGCTGCCTTTCCTGGGAGCCGTGTTCATAGCCGATGTGGTGCACGCCGAAACCGTCACCAACGCGCTGCACAAGAGCGTCGGTTACGCTGCACTCTACTTTGCGTGCTTGCTTCTGGCCTCGCTCGTCCTGAGGCGCTGGGTCGGTGTGCCGCTGCGCCTGGACAATATTCGCAGGGTGCTTTGGTTCGTGCTGATCGCCCCCATCGTCGCCAACCTTCTGGCCTCTGGGCTGGGCGCGTTGATGTCGGTGACGCCTGGAGAGCATACGTTTTTGCAAACGTTCCAGGTGTGGTGGGTGTCGGACGCACTCGGGATGCTGCTGGTTGTGCCGCTGGTTCTGGCGTGGTCCGATATCCGAGCCATTGCGTTGCGGCCCGTCAGCCTGGCGCGCGCCGCCGAAGGCATCGTGTGCTTCGGCGGGCTCGTTCTCGTCTCCAATTGGGCTTTCAGCGCGCCGCCGATCCCCGGTGGCGGCATTCCGCCGCTCATGCATTTCATCGCGCCGTTTCTGGTGTGGGCTGCACTGCGCTTCGGGACACGCGGCCAGAGCGCAGCGCTCCTGCTCCTCGCGGTCATTTCGGTCTGGTGCACGATGCACGGCCTGGGGTTGTTCTCGGCCGCCTTCATTCAGCCCGAGCGCTCGGTGCTGAACCTGCAGCTGTATCTGGTGGTGGCGGCACTGATGACATTGCTCGTGTGTGCGGTCATGCAGGAGCGGCTCGCCGCGGAGAGCACGGCGGCACGGTGGAGACTGCGCTACGACGCGGCGGCGGTTTCCTCGGGCAATGTGCTCTACGACGTGGATCTCGAAACCAAGCGCGTCGTCTGGGGCGGCAATACGCGTGGCATGCTCGGTTTCGATGCCAGCGAGCTGGGCGACGCTTCGGCGTGGCTGGCGCGGGTGCATCCGGGCGATCTCGGCAAGATCGAAGCGCAGATCGGCGAAGGCGCGCCGGGCGAGGGGCAGACACAAACCCTCGAGTATCGCGTGCGGCGCAGGGATGGCGTCTACATCGAAGTCGAAGACACCGGCCGCGTGGTGCGGCTGCCGCAGGGACGGGCCGTACGCGCCATCGGGTTCCTCAAGGACGTGACGGAACGCAAGCGCGTGGAAGCGGAGCGCGCACAGCTGGATGCGCAACTGCGCGAAGCGCAGAAGATGGAAGCGCTCGGCACCATGGCGGGCGGCATCGCGCACGACTTCAACAACATCCTCGGCGCCATCCTTGGGCATGGCGAGCTGGCGGAGGAGCTGGCCGAGGCGCAGAGCGCGATGGAGAGCAGGCAACGCCAGCAGCTCCGCGCCATCATGGATGCGGGCCGCCGGGGCAAAGCCCT
>DATJZQ010000043.1:0-11711 GCA_035499005.1 Burkholderiales bacterium
TACTTCGCGATGCCGGCCTGGAACGTGCTCGCCGGCCCGCTGCAGAGCCTGACGCTGTGGATGGCGAAGCTCGCCGCCCCGGCGATCGGTGTTCCGGCGACGGTTTCGGGGTCCCTGATTTCCTTGCCCGACGACATGAAGTTCAACGTCGGACTGGTGTGTAGCGGCGTCGGATTTCTCGTCCAAGGTCTCGCCGTGGCTGCACTGCTGGGGGAGCTCGAGCAGGCCTCACTCGGGCGCAGAATGCGACTCCTGGGCGCTATGGCCGTCGTTGCGATCGTCGCCAACTGGATTCGCGTGCTCGCGATCGTACACGTTGGCTATTCGACCCAGATGCGTCACGTGCTGGTCACGCGCCATCACCTGCTGTTCGGTTATGTTCTGTTCGTGATAGTGCTGGTGGGGTTCGTGTGGATTGCCCGGCCGGCGGCATCCCCGGAGACGCCACGAGTCACATCGCCTGCGCTGCGACCGAGTAGCCAAGGTGTCAGCGGCTACCTCGCGGCGGTCGGTGCGCTGCTGGTGCCGCCGCTGCTGGCTGCCGGCCTCGCAGCGGCCACCGATCCGGCGTCGGCGCGCGGACTGCGTTTGCCAGCCGGGCGCGCAGAGTGGACGGGGCCGCTTGAGACCACCGACCACAACTGGCGGCCGGTATTTGTCGGGTCTCACGAGGAGTGGCACGGCGCGTATCGCGACCTCTCGGGGCATGCCGTTGAAGTCCTGGCTGTTGGCTACAGCGCGCAGGCGCAGGGTCGCGAACTGGTGAACGAGGACAACTCGCTCATCGGCAACGCTGGACTGACGCCCTTGGCCACCGCACGCGTCACCGAGGACGGCAAGCTCTTTCGGGAAGACGTGGTCGCCGACGCAAGCGCGTTGCGCTCCGTGATCTGGTCGATCTATGTCATAGGCGACCGCCCGATCGCAACGCCGCTGTTTGCCCAGTTGTGGTACGGCATCAATGCCTTCGGAACACCACCCTATTCGGCGCTGTTCGCGCTGAGGACCGCGTGCTCCCCGTCCTGTGCGGCAGGCCGCGCCGTGCTGGCAAACTTCGTACACGTGATGCCCCCGGGGATGCCCGCGGAGAGGCCGAGCGCACTGACGTCGATCATGCCAGGGCGAGACGCACCGGCGCGCGCGCGTGCAAACTAGGAGCATGCGCAGCGCTTCGGTAGTGGCCGAGGGTCTGTTTACGTACCAGATCGGTGGATCGGAGCGAGTCGGCGCCGATCTGGCACTGGAGTTTCAGCGACGCGGCTATCGGGTCGTTTGCTTCGCCTTCCACGATTCCGATGGGCCGATGCGAACGCAACTGGAAGCATCCGGCATCCGCTGCCTGGACATGAACTACTCCAGATACCGGGGTTTTTTTCGCCGTCTGAGCTACCTTTGGAGGTTCTGGCAGATGCTGCGAAGGGAGCAGATCAGCGCCCTGCACGTGCATCACACGGCCGCGCTGATCCTGTGCGCCATCCCCGCGCGGCTGGCTCGGGTGAGGCTGGTCATGACCGAGCACGCCCTGCAGTGGGCAGATTGGGGCGCGGCGTATCACAGGCCCGCCCTGCGCTATTGTCGGTATGCGAGCGCGATCACCGTCGTTGAACCCGCGCAGGCCGATTACTTCCGCACCGAGCTCGCTGTCCCCGCCGACCGAGTGCACTATGTGGCGAACGGCGTGCGAGTCGCTGCCAGGACTCCGGAGTGCGTCAGCGACGCACGGCGACGACTGGGTATCTCGCCCGATGTCTTTGCATTCTTCTATGTCGGGCGGCTGAATCCCATCAAGGACCTGGGCACGCTGCTCGACGCTTTCGCCGCGCTGCCGAGCGAGGTTCTGAGCCGCTCGCGGCTGTATCTGGTTGGCGACGGGAGCGAGCGCGCGATGTTGGAATCGAAGCGCGACGCGTTGCACCTCACTGAGCGGGTGACGTTTCTCGGGTTCCGCACGGATGTATCGCAGCTACTGAAGGCCGCGGATGCCGTGGTGATGAGCTCAAGAAGCGAAGGATTACCGATGGTGCTGCTCGAGGCCATGGCGGCCGGAGTGCCGTGCGTGGCGACGGCGGTGGGGGGTATTCCGCAGTTGTTCGGTGAGGATCGAGGGCTGACAGTACCGCCGCAGGATGCGGCCAAACTCGCCACCGCGATGGCGTCGGTTGCAGGCTCCCCCGAGCTGCGACAGCGTCTCGTGAGGAACGCGTTGGAGAATCTACAGAAGCACTACGCGCTCGATGCGATCACCGACCGCTATCTGGAACTGCTCGGATTGCCGCTGCGCACTGCGGCATCGGCAGCGCCCGCGTAGCCGCGGCGTGGCAGTCTTTTCTTCACCCAGGCGGCAACGCGCAGCAGCCAGGCGAAAACGAGCAGAGCCAGGAACAGCTCATGCAGGAAATCTGCGCCGCCACGGACGATTCCCAGGAAGATCTCCGTCGCCAGGAACCAGATGACGTAGACGCCGGCTTTGTGAAGACGCCGCCAGTCCGACGAGCTCAAACGACGCGCGCACCAACGGAACGAAGTCACGGTCAGCATGAGCAGGAAAGCGAGACCAATGAGGTCCAGCTCGGTGGCCTTGGCATTGAGCTTGTTGCCAAACATGAAGATCGAGTAGCCGACGAACAGCAGATGCCAGCCCATGCCGAAGGCGAAGGCGAGACCGAAATAGCGACGATTCGCGCGCAACCAGCGAGTGAACCGGCTCGGCCAGAGCGTCGCCAGCGACGACGCCGTGAAGGCAACGAGAAACCAGGGGAGCGCGCAGCGCACCGCCCGCAGAATGATGGACTCCATGCCGCGTGCAGAGTGGAAGTCGGTGCCCGGGAGCCCAAGACACACGGCGATGCTCGTTCCGAGCGCCAGCACCCAAAACAATCGCCAGGAGTCGATGGCCTTTTCCATGCCGTTCCGATCGGTACGGGCCCCGCCCAAGTTTCTCGCGTAATCGTCGGCTTATCCACGTGAAATCCGCCGCTCTGGGCACACGCGGGGCCAGCGCGTGGCCGTCGGCGAAGAGTTCGCGGGAGGATCGGCACGGTAAGTCACGGAAGTCGGGCTAATCCCTTGTTTTGCCGATTCTTATTCGCCTGCCAATCCCGAGCCCACGCTCGAGGGATCACGTGCGCCGCATCACACTCCGCCCAGCGTCCCGGATTTGGCAGGTCTGCATGCGATAACATCTATAAGGCCGACCGAGGAAAACGAAAATACGGACCCGAGCCGTAAAGGGTATGAGACGGCCCACGTGAACCCGATCATTAACGAGCTGCGCGACCAGTTGAGCGGCACTTGGCGCTTTCGCTGGCTCGCGGTCGCGGCGGCGGCGGTTTTGGCGCTGGCGGGGTGGCTGGTCATATTCGCGTTGCAGGATCGCTACGAGGCGGGCGCGAGCGTATTCGTCAACACCAAGACCTCGCTCCGTCCGGCGCTGCAGGGACTCACGGTCGAGCAGGACGTGGACGCCGAGCTGAATTTCGTACGCCAGTCGCTGCTTGCCGATCCGTCACTCGAGCGCATCGCGAGTGAGGGCGGCGTGCTGCCGCACGGAGGCACGGATCGGCAGCGGCAGGAACTGCTGTCGGCGATGGGCAAGCGCATTGACATCAATGTACGCAGCGCCAATGGCCACGAGGAGGAACGCAGCACTGCCGGCAGCATTTATCACATTGCCTACCAGGACCATGACCGCGCGCGCGCCCTGCGCGTCGTGGGCATTCTCCTCGATACGCTGGTCAATGAGACCCTCGGCGGCAAACGCGAGGGGTCGGAGAATGCACAGCAGTTCCTCGAAGCGCAAATCGCCGACTACGAGAAGCGCCTGCGGCAGGCCGAAGATCGACTCGCCGCGTTCAAATCACGCCACATCGGGCTGATGCCCACCGAGCAGGGCGGCTACTTCGCGGAACTGCAGAAGGAGTCGGACGCAGCGGCCGGAGTCAAGACGAAGCTGGCCGCGGCCGAGTCGCGCCGCGCCACGCTCACGAAACAACTCCACGGTGACATCGCCGTCGCGGCGGCGGCTCCCGGAGCGAGCGCCGGTGGCTCCGGTACCAAGGGAGGCTTCGACACACTCTCACGCATCGATGAGGCGCAGGCGCATCTGGACGAGTTGCTGCTGAAATTCACGGATAACCATCCGGACGTCATCGCCGCCCGGCAAACGCTCGAGGACCTCAAGCGTCGGCGGGCGGCCGAGATCGAGGGTCTGCGACAGGGCGATCCGGACGCAGCCGCCATCAGCAGGGCCAGCACCAACCCCGTCTACCAGAGTGTGCAGCTGGCGCTCAATCAGGTGGACGTCGACATTGCCGACCTGCACACGGAGCTCGCGCAGCACGAAGCCAAGGTGGCGGAGCTGCGCCGCTCGCTGGACACCGCGCCGCAGGTGGAAGCCGAATTCGCGCAGCTCAACCGCGACTACGATGTGAACAAGGCGCAATACACCGCACTGCTGGGGAACCTGCAGAAAGCCCGGCTCGGCGAGCGCGCGGACAACGCCGGATCGGTGCGCTTCGAGATCGTACAGCCACCGTCGGCGCCTTTCGGCCCGGTCTGGCCGCGACGCAAGCTGCTGATGCTGGCGATTTTCTTCGCGGCGCTCGCCGGCGGCGCGGGGCTGGCGTACGGACTGAACTATCTGTTCCCGGTGATCTGCTCGGCGAAAGCGCTCGCGCAGGCGGTGAAGGTTCCGCTGCTCGGAGAGGTGACGGCAGCATTCCCTGAGCGCAAGCGCCTGGCTTTGCGTCGCGACGTGTGGCGGCTCTCGATGGCCACGGCCTGCCTGCTCGTTGCGTTCGGTGTCGCCCTGGGTATGAGTCAGGCGGGCATCCGTCTGAGCCTCACGCCATTCAAGCACCTGGTGCATCCATGAGTCTCATCGAGAGCGCACTTGCCAAGCTGCGCCGCGCAGGCGAGGGCGACGCGCAGGCGAACGCGCGCATAACCTCCCCGGTGAGCCTGGCGCCGGGCGCTGCAAAAGCGCCCGCGCTGGTGGTGGCGGCGTCGGTGGCTCCGGTCGTGGAAGTGGAGGAGCCGACCAAGCGCCTCCGCATCGATCTGAATGCGCTGCGCGACAAGGGGTACTTTCCCGAGGCAGGGCTCGAGCGGCGCTTTGCCGATCATTATCGCCAGATCAAGCGGCCGCTGATCGAGAAGGCTCTCGCTGGCGTTGCGGAGACGCGCCTGTTCGTGGTCACCAGTGCGTTCCCGGGCGACGGCAAGACGTTCACGAGCTTGAATCTGGGTCTGAGCATCGCGCGCGAGCGCGATGCCTCGGTGCTGCTCGTCGACGCCGATCTGCCCCGCTCCAACATCAGCCGTGTCTGCGGGCTCGAGAACGAGCCGGGCCTCACCGACGCATTGCTCGACGACAAACTCGACGTCGAGTCGCTGGTGTTCGGGACCGACATTCGTGGACTTGCCGTCCTGCCGACGGGTAAGTTTGTCGATAATGCGACCGAGTTGCTGGCGAGCGCACGCATGGGGCAGATTATCGCGCGTCTCATGGCACGAAACCCGCGCAGGCTGGTGTTGCTCGATGCCTCGCCATTGCTCGGCTCGAGCGAGGCACACGCGCTGGTAAGGCTACCGGGGCAGGTGATTCTGGTGGTGCGAGCCGGAGTTACGCCGCGGCACGCGATTCTCGAAGCGGTGGCGCTGGTCGAGAGAAACAAGCTGCAGGGCATCGTCCTCAACGAGGCTCCCGGCAAGAGCGGAGCCGGCTATTACTACGGGTACGGAAGCTACTCCTCGCCCGATCGCGGTCCATAGGGCGTCGCAGGCGTTGACAGCGGCAATCGAGCCTTGCGGCAGCCGCGCGTCAGGCGCCACGGCGCCATGGACCGCAGCGTCCCCGGGTTGCGCCGGCGCGCACGTCTGTCCGCCTGGTCATCGGTAGAGCCCGCGACGCGGATGTGCTGCGCAGCGACGCTGGATGCGGTGCGTAGCGACGCGGATGCGATGCGTAGCGACGCCGGATGCGCTGCGTAGGTTCGTTTTGAATCGAGGTCAGCTTGGGACTTCTGGAATGGGCACATCGACGGGAGACGCCGGCACAACGTCGCGCGTGGGAGCTGCTCAAGTCCGCGGCCAGATCCGAGATGCCGTTAGTCCCGGGTCTGCATCACATGCTGCTGGCGGAGCGCCGTTTTCGCACCGGACCGTTGCGGCTGTTGTGGAACAAGCTCTACCACCAGCCTCTGCTGCGCCTGCAATGCGACCGGGTGGGTAAAGGGGTTCTTCTCTATGAGGGGATGCCGAAAATCATGGGCAATCTCCGCATCACACTCGGGAACCGTGTCAATCTCGACGGTCAACTGGTGTGGATGGCTGCGGGGGACGGCAGTCCCAAGACGTTGATCATCGGTGATGATTCGGGCATCGGCTTTGGCACGGAGTTGATCGTTGGCGATTCCATCAGGATCGGCCGACACGTGATGATCTCGACTCGCGTGGCGCTGATGGGTTACGACGGTCATCCGCTCGATCCGTATGCACGTGCGCGTCACGAGCCGCCCGGCCGCGATGGGATTGGTCCGATTACCGTCGAGGACTATGCGTGGATCGGCAGTCGTTCAACCATCATGAAGGGCGTGACGATCGGTCGCGGAGCGGTTGTCGCCATGGGGTCGGTGGTGAAGATGAGCGTGCCGGAGCTCACCGTGGTCTCCGGCAACCCGGCTCGGCCGGTGTGGCAGATCGCGCCCCCCGAGGGCTGGTAGGGAATCAGACGCTGCGCAGGGACCGGCCAGCTAGACAGAGATGCGGTAGTGGCGCATCCAGAGCGTGAGCATGATGGCGGCGTACAGACTGTGCTCCGCTGCCACGTTTGCCCGGCGTCTTACCAGGCTCGTCACGGCCTCGTCGGACAGCACCGAACGTATCGGCCCGTCGCATTCATCTCGCCAGTTCTGCAGGACCTGCGGAGTCAGCCACTTGGATATCGGAATCGTGAAACCCTGCTTGCGATCGATATCGAGCTCAGGTGGCAACAGCCGCCGGGCGAGGCGCTTGAGGAGAATCTTGCGCTCCTGGAGCGTTACGCGGAGCCGGTTGGGCACACGCGCGTACGCAAACTCGATGATTCGCCTGTCGAGAAACGGGGCGCGCACCTCGAGCGAGCACAGCATGGCGGCCCGGTCGACCTTCACCAGGATGTCCTCGGGCAAGTAGGATCTGAAGTCGGCGGCCATCGCCGCCCCCGGAAGTCCCCGGCTGGTCTCCACCAGCTCGCGGCGCCACAGCTTCGGCGGCGGTAGCGGCGATCGTTGCGCAAGCCAGGGACTGACGCGCCCGAAGTCGGTGGCGTCCGTCCACACCGCTGACTGCGCGATGGCGTCGGCGCTCGTCCCCGCCAGTGCCATGAGGGAATTCCGCCCCCTCGTACCGTCGGGCAGTACGCTGCGGGCGGTGGAGGCGAGCAACGTGCGCGTGCCCCGCGGCAGCCTTCTCTGCAGGTCATCGCGTCGCAAGGCGGACTGATAGGACAGGTAGCCGCCGAAGAGCTCGTCGCCACCGTCCCCGCCGAGCACGACCTTGCAGTGCCGGGACACGGTTCGAGCCAGCAGGTAGGTCGGTATCATCGAGGAGTCTGCAATGGGTTCGTCGTACTGAGCGGCGAGCCGGTGAATCAGGTCGACGCTTGATTGATCGAGCGGCAACTCAACGTGGTCGGTGCGCAGATGTGTCGCCACCGCTGCGGCAAAGCGCTGCTCATCGAGCTGCGGGTGCTCGGGCAGTGTTACGGTGAAGGTGCGCACCGTGCCGCTGGCGGCGCGCGCCGCCACAGCAGTGACCAGGCTGGAATCGATGCCGCCGCTGAGGAGCACCGCCAACGGTACGTCCGCAATCAGCTGCTCGCTGACCGCCGAGGTCAGCAGTTGCTGCAACTCGGCGGTCAAGTCTTCGACGCCATCGATATCGTCTGCCTGGGCCGCCGGAACGTCCCAGTAGCGCCGAACGGTGGCAACCGAAGTGGCGGTCGACCAGCTGAGGCAATGCGCTGGCGCGAGCTTGTGGACGCCCTGCAGAATGCAGCGGGTGCCGGGCACGTAACCGAAGCTCAGGTAGTACGCCAGACCCTCCGGCGACAGCCGCCGCGGGAACTCCGCATCCGCCATCAACGCCTTGAGTTCCGAGGCGAATACCAGGCCGCCGCGGTGCTGCGCCCAGTACAGCGGCTTTTCGCCGGCGCGGTCGCGCGCCATAAACAACACTCGGCGGCTGTGGTCATAGAGCGCGAAGGCGAACATACCCCGCAGTCGTTCGACGCAGGCCTCGCCCCACGCATCGTAGGCCGCCAACAGCACCTCCGTGTCGCTGCGACCGGCGAAACGTGCGCCGCCGGCCGCCAGCTCCCGGCGCAGCTCCTCGTGGTTGTAGATCTCGCCGTTGAATACCACGACGCTCGTCTTGCGAGAGTTCTCCATGGGCTGGGCGCCCGTGGGAGACAGATCGAGGATGGCAAGCCGGCGGTGGCCCAGGATTACGGACTGATCGGCGGCTGACCATATTCCGCCGGCATCCGGGCCGCGATGCACGATCGTGTCGCGCATCGCGACCAACAGCGCGGGCGAGAGCGCGCCAGGCTGGCCGGCGTATCCGACTATGCCGCACATCTCGCGAGCTCAGTCCTGAGGTGCGACCGGTCGCACGCGGAGAGATTTCACCATAATGGCGGCGCCGGATCTTGTAAGTCTGCACGCCTGCGGGGCGGGCTAGTATAAACTACGCCGCGCAATCGCCGCAGATTGAATCAGGCCTCCGAGTGAATGCACCGCAGACCGTGCGGATCCTGGCGATGATGGAGGCGGCCTCGGTCACCGGGCCAGCCAAAAACCTCATCAGCTTCTGTCGCTGGCTGCGTACCGCGGAAGGCGCGCGCACCGGACTGAGTATCGCTATCGCAACCTTCGACAGGAACGCGCGCGCCTACGAGAGCGACGGATTCGCAGGCGTCGCCCGCGCCGCCGGTATCGACACGCACGTCATCCGCGAACGCTATCGCTTCGACCCGGGGGTGATTGCGCAGCTGCGGGAACTCATCGCCAAAGAGCAACCCGACATCATCCAGACGCACAATAATAAGTCGCACCTGCTGGTCAAGCTGCTGCCTGACTTGCACGCCCATCGTCAGTGGTTCGCGTTTCACCATGGCGAGGTGTACATCGATTTCAAGCAGAAGGTGTACAACCAGATTGACCGCGTGAGCCTGCGCTCGGCCGACCGCGTCGTCAGCGTCTGCGCGGCGTTTGCCGGCCGGCTCATCGCCTATGGCGTCAAGCCCGAGCGCCTGCGCTTTCTGCACAACGCGGCCATGCCGGTAGCGCCGACCGCGCCGGACCAACGCGCTCGCTTGCGAGAGCAGCTCGGCATTGGCAGCGATGCGGCCGTGATTCTCTCGATCGGACGCTTGTCCAGGGAAAAGGGCCACGCAGATCTGTTGCGCGCGCTGGGGACACTGCGCTCGGTCGCGCGGCCATGGACGCTGGTGCTGGTCGGCACCGGCCCGGAACGGGAGGCCCTCGAGAAACGTGCCCGTGCGCTCGGCATCGGCGAGCGCGTCCGCTTCGTCGGCTTTCATGCGGACGTGAGCCCCTTCTACGGTATCGCCGACCTGTTCGTATTGCCATCGCACAGCGAAGGTTCCGCGAACGTCCTGCTCGAGGCCATGATGGCCGGTGTGCCGATCGTCGCGACCCGCGCCGGAGGTAATCCGGAGATCGTCGTCGACGAAGAAACCGGTTTGCTCGCCGGCGTCGCCGAGCCGACGGCTCTCGCCAACGCCGTGGCGCGGCTGCTGGAGGATCGCGCTCTGGCGTCGCGATTCGTGGCGGGGGCCCGCGCGCGGGCGACGCGCGAGTTCTCCCTGGACCGCTA
Source organism: Burkholderiales bacterium (assembly GCA_035499005.1). Lineage (GTDB taxonomy): Bacteria > Pseudomonadota > Gammaproteobacteria > Burkholderiales > SHXO01 > SHXO01. The sequence goes on from DATJZQ010000043.1 coordinate 9,880, forward strand.
TCGCCAGCGCCTGGCCTCCTACTACGCCGAGGTGTTCCCCCGGGTGCAGCACAGCGCCATGCCCCTGTCATCGACCTGAGCACGAGGAACGTCGCGACAAATCGCCGCTTGCCTCGCGATCAGGGCTATTGACGCGGCAACCGGCAGGGTCCACGTTGATCAGCATGGACGAACGCGTAACTGCAGTACCCGCCTCATCCGAGCCGCTCGGGGACGCTATGCCGACAGCGGCAGCGCGCGTGAGTTTGCCGCCGGTGCCAGTCTGCGTCACTGCGGTGGCCGTCATGATCATGGTCATGGTGGGAAAGATATCGGAGTGGGTCCCGGGCCTGGCTGCGATACCGATAGTCAAGATCGCCTTCCTCATCGCAGCGATCTCGGCGTTCCGCAACCGCGCCGCATTGCCGGCAGTAAGGGTCAGGTCGTTGCGGATCGCTCGACCGGCAGTCGCCTTCATGATGCTGGCGATCCTCAGCGTATCGTTCTCGATCTACAAATCGAACACGCTGATCCTGAGTCAGCTCATTCTGATCCTGCTGCTTTCGATGACGCTGCTGCTGAAGGTCACGCAGACGCTTCGGGACGTGGAGCGATTGCTGCTGGGATTCGCGGCAGCGAGTGCTTCGCTGTCCGTGGGATTGATACTGAACTATCACGGTGGGCGTGCGGCAATCAACGACAACTTCGACCCGAATGACATCGCTTACGCGCTCGACACCGCGCTGCCGATCGTGCTGGCACTGCGGCCGCGCAACTCGCGGCTGGGTTGGAGCGCCCTCAGCGGTCTGGCATTGCTCATGGTGCTGTCGGTCCTGTTGACCGGATCGCGCGGCGGGGCAATCGGGTTCTCGGTCATAACGCTTCTCATAGTTGCCTTCCCCCTGAGCCGTGACCGCAATGGCGCGGTAAAAAGATTCTCACTTGGCCGAACCGTGGGGAAATTCGTCGTGCTGATCGCGGCAGCGGCGGTCATCTGGGGATACCTGCCGCAGGCCACGCAGGAGCGCATGGCAACCCTGCTCAATCTGCAGAATGACTACAGCGCGGATTCGAATCTCAAGGGGAGTCGCTGGGCGATCTGGCAGCGGGACGTGGGAATGGCACTCGAGCGCCCCATCGGCTATGGGCTGGGCTCCGCGGAAGCGGTGGACGGCTTGGGCGGCGGGCAGTACCGTGCCGCCCACAACTGCCTGGTTCAGGTGTTCGTGGAGCTCGGCGCGCTCGGCCTGCTTCTCTACCTCTACAGTTACCTGACAACGTGGAGGAACCTCGGCCGTATTTCCCAGCTGGCACGACAGGCTTCCTCGGGTGGACAGGACGCCAAGGCGGCGCTTTATGCGCGCGCGATACGTATCGGGCTCGCCGGCAACCTCGCGGCCGGTTTCTTCCTGTCACAGGGGTATTCCGCGGCACTATGGATGCTGGTGGCAACGGCGGCGGCGCTGGTGCGCATCACCCTGCCGGCGCGTGGCACGCCCCCGGCCGTCGAGCCTTCGGAGGCGTCACCGCAAGCCACGGTCGCAGGCGTGCGCAGTTGACACGCGCTGCCACGCCAGCGGCGCCGCCCGCAGCCGGCCTCAACCTTTGACGGCCAGAAGCAGGCTATCGATAGTCGCGAGGTCCTCGTAGGAGAATTTGCGGAACCGTTCCGCCAGGCGCATATGCGGCAGACGCCGCAGTGACGCTTCGTCCACCTGGCGTTCCTCGCGCACGAGGCGAAAGCCCGCTGTGTCGAGCATCTGCACGTACTCGGGATGACGCAGCCTGTTCTGATAGTTGATCGGGTTGATGAATGTCAGACGGAACAGGGCATCTGAGTATTTGAGGAAGTT
>DATJZQ010000044.1:0-7348 GCA_035499005.1 Burkholderiales bacterium
CAGCTCGTGAACTGGACGTTCGCGGCGGAGAATCTGGAGCGTGCCAAGGCGCTCGGCGGACGTTTGGCCGCCCCCATCGGATAGGACGTGGGAGCGGAACGATCGCATTGAGCAGCGCTGCCGGGGAGTTCTAGTTTTCTCTTCCCGGGTTGAGGTCTTCGCCGGGCGGTTGATGCGACGGCTTCCAGAGCGGACCGCGCTGCGGGAGCAGGGACTCGAAAGAGATGTTTTCGACTCCGGGGGCCGATGAGGTAAACACGTTCGCCTGGAAATGACCTGCGGCGCCATCGGCGTCGGGCGCAGTTGGAGAAGCAAGTTCCTCAAGCTCCGAATCCAGCACGGTTGGCTCCTTTATTGTGGTGTGTTGAGCTCGCATTGCTTCCTCGAGGCGCTGCCGCCGCAAGGCTTCATGGAAAGGCAGGGATAGTGGGCTCGACGCCCCCGGGCACGGCTTCCGGGTGCCAGCGCGTGACCAGATCCGCAATGTGTTGCGTATTCCGCGAAGCCACGTCGACCATCACCAGGATCATTCCGCCGTCGATCCAGGTATGAAACCGCTTCAGGCGCGAGTTCGGGACGGCCGCGCCTGCCAAGCTCGCTGCCCACAGCCCGAAGAAGCCGCCGAACAACGAACCGATCAGGATCGCGGCAAGCGACAGATTCAAGTGGTCACGTGGATAGACAAGAAGAGAGAGGAGCCCGCACAAGGCTCCCAGTGCGGCGCCCAGCATCATGCCGATCTGGGCCCCGTGTATCACGTCCGTTTTCTGCAGCACGTTCGCCTCGGGGAGGCCACCGAGATCCATCCCCCGGCGCCCGAGTACGTGGATGCGCCGGGTCTCGATGCGCGCCAACAACAGATCGTCCACGAGTCGCTGTGCGCTGATGACGTCCGGGAGAAGAAAGTAGAGTCTGCGTCGCATGGTTCGGGTCGCGGGCAAGCGCTTGAACCTCTGAATCGCAACCGCTGTGCCAAACGCCAGCCACGGAGAAATGTGCGCGAATACAAGAAAGTGGCAGTAACCGGGCGGCGAACGGCGTCCGGCGCGATGTAGATGCTTCTGCTGGCGTGTAGGGCTTACACCCGGCACTGCCTCTCACCGCACCGTCCGTCCCGAGACAGAGGCGGCCGGCCTTTCTTCCGATGAGCGGTCGTATGCGCGGACGATGGTGATCAGCAGCAGGGGCAGAATGCCGAGCGCAGCCGTAATCAGCTCGCGCTCGTACCAGGCGTAGATCCCCACGACGACAAGATAGATCGTGAGGAGGAGGGCGGATAGCGAGAACAGTTTCATCTGTTGGCCTCTTTGTCTGTTTGCGTCGGGTTGTGAGCTTTGCTCTGTTGCAAACAAGTCTAGAGGGCGGCGTCGGAAAGACACAGGACGCGCCACGCCAATCGCTTATCCGATCGCGCCAGCTTGTCCGTGTCGACTGGGGAGCGGCCTTGACCGAAACCGGGGGCGCCTCTCCTCGAGCTGCCAGGCGTGCCCGGGAAAGAACCGGCGTCAGGCGGTAGAATATAGGCATGCATTCCAGGGAGAACGACACGGCGCTTCAGGGATCAACGACCACAAAGTTGCTTGAGACGATCGACGATCCAGCGCAGTTGCGCGCGCTGGACCGATCCCAGCTCCAGCAGCTCGCGGACGAGCTGCGTGCGTTTCTCATCGAGTCGGTCAGCACGACGGGCGGGCACCTGTCGTCCAATCTGGGTACAGTCGAGCTGACCATAGCGCTGCATTACGTCTTCAACACACCCGACGACCGCATCGTCTGGGACGTCGGCCACCAGACCTATCCGCACAAGATTCTCACCGGCCGGCGGAAAGACATGGCGCGGCTGCGCATGCACGGCGGTATCTCCGGTTTTCCGCGCCGCGGCGAGTCGGTCTACGACACGTTCGGAACAGCGCACGCCAGCACGTCGATCAGCGCTGCGCTCGCGATGGCGATCGCCGCCAAGCGCCGAGGAGAGGAGCGCTACACAGTCGCCGTGATCGGCGACGGCGCGATGTCGGCCGGGATGGCGTTCGAGGGGATGAACAATGCCGGCGTGAGCGACGTCAACCTGCTCGTGATCCTCAACGACAACGACATGTCGATCTCACCGGCCGTCGGCGGGATGAACCGCTATCTGGCGCGCCTGGTGTCGGGACGTGCATACGCCGCCGCGCGCAGGGCGGCCGAGCGCATCGTGTCGGGCGTCCCCGTGCTGCGGGAGTTTGTTCGACGCTTCGAGATGCACGCCAAGGGCATGATCGTGCCCTCGACGCTGTTCGAGCAGTTCGGATTCAACTATATCGGCCCGATCGACGGGCACGATCTGGACGCCCTCATCCCGACGCTCCGGAACGTCCACCGCCTGAAGGGGCCGCAGTTCCTGCACATCGTCACGCGCAAGGGGCAAGGCTACAAGCTGGCGGAAGCCGATCCGGTCCTGTATCACGGCGTCTCGAGGTTCGAGCCGGCGGCGGGCATCGGCGCAGGCAAGCGCGGCAAGGCGACGTTCACGGAGGTGTTCGGAGACTGGCTCTGCGATATGGCCGCGCAGGACGCGCGGCTGATCGGCATCACGCCCGCCATGCGGGAAGGATCCGGGCTGGTCAAATTTGCCGAACAGTTCCCGGACCGCTACTTCGATGTCGGCATCGCCGAGCAGCACGCCGTCACTTTCGCGGCCGGCCTCGCCTGCGAGGGGCTGAAGCCGGTGGTCGCGATCTACTCGACCTTCCTCCAGCGTGCGTACGATCAGTTCATCCATGACGTTCAGATTCAGAATCTGCCGGTGCTGTTCGCGCTCGACCGCGCCGGGCTGGTGGGAGCCGACGGAGCCACTCACCACGGCGCTTTCGATCTCTCCTATCTGCGCTGCGTACCGGGCATCACGATCATGACGCCGGCGGATGAGAACGAATGCCGCCAGATGCTGTATACGGGCTTCACGCTGAATACGCCGGCCGCAGTCCGCTACCCGCGCGGCAGCGGCCCCGGCGTCGCGGTGGAAAAGGAGATGCGCGCCCTGGCACTCGGCAAGGCACAGGTGCGGCGCGAGGGCAAGGACGTGGCTATTCTCGCTTTCGGCACGCTGCTGAAGGCAGCGCTGGAAGCCGGCGAAGAGCTCGATGCGACCGTGGTCAACATGCGCTTCGTGAAGCCGTTGGACGACCAGCTCATCGCGCAGGTCGCGCGCAGCCATGCGCTGTTGGTCACAGTCGAAGACAACGTTGTCCAAGGCGGGGCGGGCAGCGCAGTGGCCGAGAGCCTCGCGGCACAGGACATCACCGCACGGATGCTGCACCTGGGTCTACCCGATCATTTCATCGACCACGGCGACCAGGCCCAGTTGCTGGCGCAGGTCGGCTTGAGCAGCGAGGGTGTCGTCAAAGCCGTCCGCGCACGTCTCGCCGAGCTGCCGGAACCGGTGTCAGTTCGAGCTGCCTAAATCTAGGTGTGCCTCGCGACAGAGGCGGAGACCACATCGTGAGCAAAGGCGTTGCTGGAATGCTGTTGTGCGCAGCCGCGGTGCTTGCGGGTTGTGCAGGAGCGCCGACTTCCCAAAGGGCATCGCCGGCGCCGCAGTCTCAATCCCCTTCGGCAAACCAATCCCCGGATAAGGGCGCCGCGAGACCTGTCGACCAGCTGTTCGCCGATCCGCGCCTCGATCCGATCCGCGACAAAGTGCCGCTGGTTCTGCATCCGGGTACGGTGACGCGCGCGCTGCTCGCCAACGAAGACAAGCCCACGCCACCGGAGAAGCAGGCGATCAAAGTCTGGATGTCGATCCGGGAGCAGGCGCAGCAGTATCAGCTCGAGCATCAGGGGCCGCCCTCGGTCCGGCTGGTGCGAACCCGGCAGCTCGTGACGCGCGCGATGCTGCAGCTGTACAACGGCGAGCTGACGTACGGTCAATTCGCCCGGCGCATTCAGGAGCTCGACTCCGAGTACCAGGCAGCCGTTCGGCAGGCGTACCGCTGAGAGCGCGTTCTGCGTCCGGTCCCGCCGGGCGCCCGTTCCTAACCAGGCAGTGCGAGTGGTTCGCGGCTCGCGATCGGTTCCGCCTCGAGCGGCCGCACCCCCAGCGGCGACGCTTCGTACAAGCGCAGAGGCGAGCCCGAATCGACCACCGCGGGGGCGGAAAATACCCGCGCGGCCTCTCCCTTGCACACACTCTTGTCGCTACATCGATGCGTATGCCCGTGCATGACATGCAGATGTGGACAGCGGCGGAACAGATCCGACAGGGCCGAATGCTCGGTCAGACCATCGAGCCATTGCACCAGCGGGATCAAGGCTGCACCGGGCGGGTGGTGCTGCGCGAAAACCATCGGGCGTCCCACCAGGGACGGATCCGTAGCGAGGCTCGCGAGAGACGCCATCTCGTGTGACGCGATCGCTCCGGCCGACCGCAGCGGCGATTGTTGGAAGGCGGTCGAGACAGGAACGATGGTCACGTCGCGAAACCGCAGCGCCGTCGCGACCGAGCTCGCGGCGGCGTAGGGCCGCAGCGGCCCGGCCAAGGCTTTGGCGAAACCGTCCGGGTCGATGTACGCATCGTGGTTGCCGGGCACGAGGGTCACGCGCTCGGGCGGAATGCGCGACTCAGCCAGCAATTCCGCCAGCGCCTCGAACTGGTCCGGGTGGCCGTCCTCGGTGAGATCGCCCGTGATCAGCAGGTGATCGACGTCCCTCAGCCGCACCGCCCGCAGGGCGGAGGCGACTCGATTTCCGCGTGCCGCCGGGGCAAGGGGACGTCCGAAGCTCAAATACTGGAGTCGCGCCCGCGACTCGAATCGCCGATGCGCGTAGTTATTCTCGACCAGGTGCAGGTCTGTAAGGTGCGCGATCGTGGCCATGTCCGGGTTCAACCGGGCAAGGGAGCGTCGGTGCGGGTGAGTTCACGCGCGCGCTACACCGTGGACGCGGTCTCGGGCATCCGTTTCGCACGGAACGATGCGGGTGTCGCGCGCGAGCTGGAAGACGTAGCCCCGCCACGCGACCCGCCGGCTCGCACAAGCGCGGAGCCAGCAGAAGAACAGGAGATACGAGCGCAATGCCTCCAGTGGCAACCAGTACCAGCGCGGGGCCTGTCTTCGGAGGACGCTGCTCGTGATCACGGCGCCGCAAGCCTGCACCGCCAGCGCGCCCACCAGCGACAAGCTGAGCGGCATCACCGGCAACGCCAGAAAGGCGAGGGTCGCGATCACCAGGGGCGAGAGAGCCGGCTCGAGCGCGAAGGTGAGCGGCGACAGCGCGCATCTGATTTGCGCCCACCGCGTGTGACGCGCGATCATGCGCTCGACCGAGCCGCTGACGTTGCGGTTGTCGACCGGCGAGAGCGATACACGTACCGCGTAGCCGGCACGCGCGAATGCTCTTCCCAGCAGATGATCCTCGGACAGGAAATCCGCGACGCTGGAGAAGCCCCCTATGCGGCGCAGAGCGTCGCGCCACATGGCCATCGACTTGCCGACTGTTATGGTATGACCGAGCGTGAAGGCGGCGGCGACCGCAGGCGCGTTGAACGCGTTGAGCTGCAAATTCTCGAGAGCCGCTCCGAGCGTGCGCTCGCCGCTGCCCGCGAAAACGCTGGACACGCAGGCGACGCCCGGCGACGCGAGCTCGGCGACGATGCACTTTAGGTAGCCGGGCCCGACGCGCACGTTCGAATCCGAGACCACGACCAGGTCTCCGCTCGCGGCTTGCTCGAGCGCGAGAAGCTGCGCGACCTTCCGGTTGATTGCCGCGTCCGCGTCGGTCACGATCAGGCGAGCCCGGTGATGGCCTGCGCGTTCCGCGAACTCGCGCGCAATCGGGTAGGCGCGATCATCAGGGGAAGCTACACCCAGGAGGATCTCGTAGTCCGGGTAGTCGAGCTCGGCGAACGATGCGAGGTTCTGCTCGAGCTCGTCGTCGATTCCGGCCAAGGGCTTGAGAATCGAAACGCGCGGGCGGTGATGCGGGTTGGGCGGCGGGCGGTGCCGCGCCATTGCGACGACGAACGCGGTGACCATCGTCAGGTAGAGCGCGGTCGAAACCGCTGTCAGTCCGAGCAGAGAGGCCTGAAGGCCGTGCATGGCGGCGCAGCTTGCCGTGCGAACGTGACAGGTTCTCGACAAACCCGTGAAGGTTTTCGATCAGCGCCTCAGCTGGTCCCCAGGGGATTCGGGGCCGCCGCAGGCCGAGGCTAATCTTCTTCGAGCTTCGGCTGGTCGTCGCTCCTGGGGGCCAGATCGGCCGTCGTGATGGAGCTCGCTCCAAAGCGCTCGGCGATGCGGTCCAACGCGGCGTTGAGGTCTGCGCTGCGCGGCACGGCTGGCTCGAACAGCGCGAGCTGTTGCACGTCCGTCGTGTGCGGCTCTATCGATACTCCAGTAAGACGGACGGGCCTCTCACCGTGCGAGCGCTCCAATAGCCCGAGAGCAGTGTGGTACAGGACCTGGCCGTCGTCCGTGGGACGGGCCAGGGTCGTGCGGCGCGTGATGACGGTGAAGTTCGAGAATTTGACCTTGAGCTGCACTACGCGCCCCCGGATCCCCGCCCGCCGCAGCCGCCGGCCCAGACGCAGTGCTTGCGCGTGCACCCGCGGGCGGAGCAGTTCGAGCCCGGTGAGGTCCTCTTCGAAAGTGTCCTCCGCGCCCACGCTCTTGGCGGCACGGTCCGGCACCACCGCGCGTGGGTCATGGCCCTGTGCCAGCTCCCAGATGTGGCGCCCCAGCGCGCCGAGCTCTTGCTCGAGCGAGGTCACGTCTTGTGCAGCGACGTCGCCGATCGTGGACAGCCCCGCGCGCCTAAGCCGCTCCTCGGTCTTGGGCCCGACACCCCACAGGCGCGAGAGCGGCAGCGCGGCGAGGAAGGCAATCGTGTCTTCGGCCTGCACCTCGCGCTGGCCATTGGGCTTGGCCAGATCCGAAGCGATCTTCGCGACGAACTTCACCGGCGCGATGCCGGCGGATGCAGGCAGCCTCAGCTCGGAGGCGGCTTCCGCCCGAATGCGCCGGGCGATCTGTGCAGCTGGCCCGAACAGGCTGACCGACTCGGTAACGTCCAGGAAAGCTTCGTCGAGCGACAGCGCCTCCACCAGCGGCGTGTAGCGCTCGAATATCGCGAACACCTGCTCGCTGGCCTCGGTATAGGCTGGGAATCGGGGCGGGACCACCACGGCCTCGGGCGCGAGCCTGAGCGCGCGCGCCATCGGCATCGCGCTGCGCACCCCGAAGGGACGCACTTCGTAGGAAGCGGCCAGCACCACGCCGCGCTGTGCGTGGCCGCCGACGATGAGCGGCTTGCCGCGCAAGGCTGGATTGTCCCGCTGCTCAACGGACGCGTAGAAGGCGTCCATGTCGACGTG
>DATJZQ010000045.1:0-19482 GCA_035499005.1 Burkholderiales bacterium
CTAAGCGCATGAGCGCAATGCGCTTCCTCGTGGGAAATCTCTATCGCGATGGTGATTGAACTGCACGCATGATCCCCTTTGCTTCGATCCACGCAACCGCGCGCGTTGTACCTCTTACATCCGAGATTTGTCGAGATCGCGGCGGCATGCGTGTGAGACACCAAAAACCGCGGGTGAGTTGCAGAACGAATCTATAATGTGAGTGTCAGAAAAACGTTTTGACGCGGACTTCCGCGAGCGTTTTTGCGTCACGCATCTGTCACGACATCATGATCGCGAATCGAAACCCAGGCGGGACAGACTCGAGAAAGGCGATCTGTTGTCTGATGGTTCTCGAGATCGCGGACTACGAGGCGAAGCCTGTTTTCGATCAGATCCGGCTCACGCAGCATCTTCGGCAGGTGCTGTCGGATACAACGGCGCACACAGCTACCGATGACGTTGTGTCGATCGTGCGAGAACAAGGTGCGGTGCTGAGTTTTCTCGCCGATCCCGAGGAGTGCTTCACGACGGCGCTCGCGATCCGGGAGGCCATGCTGAATCACCAGTGCTACCGCGATCTGCTTCTGCGCATCGGCATCAATCTCGGCAGCATCGAGTTAGCGCGGGACGAGTTCGGGCACGCGTACGTGAGCGGCGCTGGCCGGCGCGACGCCGAGCGTGTCATGCGTCAGGGGCCGCCGCGGCAGATTTCGGTCACGCGCCCGTTCTTCGAGGTGTTGTCTCGAGCCGCGCCCGAGTTGGCAGGTACGTTGGAGTATCAGGGTATCTTCTCCGACACGCTCGGGCCCGCCTTGGGCGTGTACCGGCTGTCGGTGCCGGCCGGCGCTGAGGCGCACGGCCCTGCGGGGGCACGCCAGCCGATTGCTGACCTGTTGTCGCAACCGGCGCCGCTCTTGTCGCCGGCAAATCCCGGAAGAAGCAGATCAGCAGCGCAACCTGCGACTAGCGAAGCACGGGGACGCCGCCCGCAGCTGCGCTATGTGCTGGTGCCGCTGCTCCTCGGCGTGGCCGTGCTGGCTTCGTCCAGCCGCCTTCGCGTCGAGGTAGCCGCGTGGATGCCTGTCCCGCAGCTTGCCGTAGCCGTGACGGAAACGTCGATGCCACGTGTGGGCATGCAGGACTCTGGTGTTTCTCCAAGCCCATCTGATGGCGTCGCGAGCGTACAACCCCTGGCATCCGGGTTGCCCGACGCAGCCGCCGAGAAACCTGCACGCCGGGCCTTACGGTTGGCGCGACGCGGACCGGACCCGGCCCCTGCTTCCAGCCGCGCTGTCCGGCCGGAACTGAGCCGCGAGCAGGAGAGGACCATAGAGGCGACCGCAGAGGCGCAACCAGCCTCGGTGTCCGATTCCGCGACGCTGGTGCTGGCAGTGAAACCTTGGGGGGAAGTCTACGTCGATGGCACGAAGGTGGGTGTTACACCACCGCTCAAGAGATTCCAGGTCGCTCCGGGGCTGCGGGTCATCACGATCAAGAACAGCGCCCTGCCGGAGTATCGCGTTCGACTCAATGTCACCCGGGAGGCACAGGTGACGATCGCTCACGATTTCAGCTGCGGGTCAGAACGGGAGCGTCGGTGCTGGGAAGAAATCAGCAAAGGGCTGGCGCCGCAATCCGCCTTCAAGTTCAAGACGGTGGAAGCCGACCCTCAAACGGAAGTGCGCTAACCCAGGACGGTCAGCTTCGATCGCCGCCAGCGGCGGATGCTGCGGGCGCCTCGCGCTCCTCCACGTGCGTAACGAAGTCCGCGATGGCCTCCGACTCGAGCAGAGGTGCAGCCTCGATACCAAGAGCCGTGAGCCTTGCGTTCCAGCGCTGGACCTCCGCGGAGACGTGCGCCAGCGCCTCGAGGAGCTGGGACTGGCGCCGCTCGACCGTTGCCAGCTGCCGTGTAAGCTCGGCGACGGCCTGCGTTGCGCTCTGGGCTTTCCTCAGCTCGTCGAGAACGAGAAGCTGCTGACGCTTGATCTGTTGAAGGTGCAGCGGCAGCACGGACGGCTCGGCGGGAGGCAGCTCGGAAACAGCCGGCGCCGGCACGAAGGCGGCCACTGGGTAATCGTCTTCCCGCGCTCCCCCGCGGTGGAGCTGACCGAGCTCGAGCAGCTCTTCCCAGACATGGTTCACGCGGCGGCCGATCACGAGCACCGACGCCAGGATGGCGACTACGCCGATGCCGGCCACGATGAGCCAGACGTCTGGTGAGTTGAGCGCCTCCAGCGCGCGAAGCAGATCCGGGTGCGATTCCATTGTGGCGTATACGGCGCGAGCTGTCTCCCGCAGGAGACAACTTTGCTCCCACTGGCCAGGGTATGCCGTAATCTAGCTCGCCCGCCCGCGCGCGATCAAGCGGCTACTAACTGGACTGTAAGACCGCTCGACAATTGCGCCATGGTCAATCCCCGTCTCGGCCGCGAGGGCGGTTGTGGGGGGGAGGCTGACCCGCATGGTGTTTCCATCGCCGGTGCATCCACCACCACTGCTCGGGGTGACGCAGGATCAGCCGCTCGAGCATCGCGTTGTATGCCCGGGTATTGCGGCGAATTTCTTCGTCGTAGTCCCCGCATTCGATCGGCGCGATCGGTTCCTCGAAGCGCAGGACATGCCGCCCGTCGGGCTCGCGCCAGGTCGCGGCGGGCACGACGGGTGCGCCGGTGGCGCGCGCGATGATTGCGAGGCTGCGGAACGTGCCGGCTGGGCAGCCGAAGAAGTCGACCTGGATGCCATCGCGCCCGCCCGCGTATTGATCGAACGGGAACAGGATCAGATCGTTCGCCTCCAGGCGTTCGATGAACAAATCGAGCGAGCCGCGCTTGGGGAGCGAACCGAAACCGAGGCGGCGCGAACGCCCGTATACCAGATTCTCGAGCCAGCGCGGCTTGAACGGACGGCGCACGAAATGGAAGCGGTCACGGGCTTCGGGGAATGCGACCATTCCGGCTGCGGTGGCCACCTCGAAATTGCCGAAGTGTCCGGTCAGCAGGAGCACGCCCTTGCCGCGCGCGTGGGCATCGCGCACCACCTGTTCGTTCTCCACTCGCACCAGCCGCGTGCGTCGCGCCGCCGGCATCAGCGGAAAGCGCATGAACTCGACGATCAGCCTCCAGATGTGCGCGTAGTGGGCCTGCGCGAGCTGCTTGATTTCAGCGCCGGACAGAACGTCGCCGAACACGCGGCGCATATTGTCGAGGACGACCGCGCGGCGGAAGGGGAGCAGGTGATAGAGGAGCCAGCCTGACAGCGGGACCTCGAGGCGCATCGGAACAGCAAGGGCCACGGCTGCGGCACTCCCGCGGTCATGGCTGAGCGAGAGCGATATCTCTCCGATACGGTAGCGGTTGAGCACGTCCGACGCACGTTCGCTCGCGACCAGCCGCGGCGCTCCGTAGCCGTCGCGAGCCACGGAGAAATCCGGCGCAGCGATCGCGCCGAGCGCCGTCTCGCGCGGGAACAGCTTGAGGCATGCCTCTTTCGCCGCGAAGCGGGCTGCGAGGCTGGCCGCACGTCCCGCACCCTCGCCGCTGTCGCTCAACTCTTGGGGGGAAAAGATCTTCAGCAGATCTTCGGGCGGCGTCTCGCGCAACAGACGATCGATGCGCGCCACTTCCACCGTGTCGATCCCGCAGCGCGTGGCCGGCGGCCGCGGGCCGGACATTCGGGCTTACCTCTATGCGGCCGCGCGCACCAACAGCGCGACGTTAGTCCCCCCGAATCCGCGCGAGATCACCAGGGCGACGTCGCTGCGTGGCGTGCGCGTCGATGCGGACGCCGGCAGCGCCGCGAACGCAGGATCCAGCTCAGCGAGCGTCGCGATGCCGGGCACAGTGCGCGCCCGCAGTGCGAGCAGTGCCTGTGTGGTTTCGATGATCCCCGAGGCGGCGATCAGATGTCCGAATGCCCACTTGAAACCGGTGACGGGTGGGACTTCGGGGCCGAATACCCGCAGGAGGGCCGCGGCTTCGGATGCATCGGATTGCCGGGTCCCGTTCGCGTGCGCGACGATCATGCCGACGTCCCTCGGGGAGAGGCCTGCGTCGTCCAGTGCTGCGCGGATGGCATCGGCCAGTCCACTCCCGTCCTCGCGGATCGAGAACAACCCCTGCGCATCGTCGGAACAGCCGCTGCCGAGAATCTCGCCCATTGTCTGCGCGCCGCGCCCAGCCGCCGATGCTTCGGATTCCAGGACCAGAGCCGCCGCGCCTTCGCCGAACACGCTGCCGTCGCGACGCGAGTCGAACGACCGGATGGTCTCCTCGGCCAGCAGCCCGACGCGGTGACAATACAGGATGGTCTGCGGCTCGATCGGCGAGTCGTGGCCGACCGCCACCGCGCGATCGGCCTCGGCGTGTCGTAGCGCCTCGCTCGCCTCGACGACCGCCAGCATCCCGCTCACGCTGTGGTTTGTGATGCAGGCGTTCGGTCCCTTCAGTCCGTGCCGTATGCCGACGTGGCCGAGCACGTTGTTGGGTAGCGTCTGCAGCAGCCACATCGGGTTCACCGTGTCGGCGAGCTGCGCGCCGAACTTGCGCAGGTCGCCGCCCGCTTCGGTCAGCAGCGGAAAGTAGTCGTACTGACTCTGGTAGTTGCCACCGCCCGAGCCGGCGTACACGCCGGTGCGATCGCTGAACGACGCAGCCGCCGTCTCGTCGAGGGTGTCACGGTACGCCGTGAGGCCGGATTGCGCGATCGCCTGGTCGGCCGCGTACAGCCCGAAGACGTCGGAGCGCCGGATGAACTTCTGGATCTTGCGGTCCTTGAGCAATGCCACCGGGTCGAGGTCCGCAATCTCGCCGCCCACGTGGCGCGGCCATCCCGTGGTATCCCATTGGCGGATAGGCGACAGCGCGGAGCGGCCGGACCGGATCACATCCCAGATCTCGCCGGGCTGCTTGCCCGCCGCGCACACAGCGCCGCAGCCGGTCACGACGATCCTGGTTCGGGCTGCCATCGCCTACGCCGAGCCCGGCTGCCCGTCCACCAGCTCGGGGCTGCGGAACACGAGACAACTGTTGGAGCCGCCGAAGCCGAATGAATTGGACATGGCCACCCGCACCTTGCGCCGGCGCGGATCGCCGCGAACGATGTCGAGGTCGCAGTCGGGATCGACTTCCTGCAAGTTGGCGTTGACCGGCAGCACGCCGCGCTGAATGGTGAGCGCGCAGACCGCCGCCTCGACCGCACCCGCGGCCGCGATGAGATGCCCCATCACGCTCTTCGTCGAGCTCACCGCGACCTGCTTCGTCTTCGACCCGAAGACTGCCTGCACGGCAGTGCATTCGCTGCGGTCGTTCATGGGCGTCGAGGTGCCGTGCGCATTCAGATAATCGACTTCGTCGAGCGTAGCCCCGGCGTCGCTCAGCGCCTGCCGCATGGATTGTATCGGCCCGTCGCCGGACGGATGCGAATCGGTGATGCGATAGCTGCTGAGCGAATTGCCGTCGCCGGCGAGCTCGGCATAGATGCGCGCGCCGCGCCGCCTGGCCGACTCCCACTCCTCGAGCACCAGGAAGCCGGCGCCTTCGCCGAGCACGAAGCCGTTGCGCGTGATATCGAACGGTCGGCTGGCCCGCTCGGGCGTGTCGTTGTCCGGGGAGACGGCGTTGAGCAGGCAAAAGCCGGACAGGCCAATCGGCGTGATCATCGAGTCGAAGCCGCCGGCCAGCACGTAGTCCACACTGCCGCGCCGGATGAGTTTCATGCCGGTGCCGAGCGCCTGCCCGCCCGATGCGCACGCGGTGTGCACCGAGGTTGCGTAGCCGCGAATGCCGTAGCGGCGCAGCAGCAGGGACATGCCGGCTGGCGTCTGGCTGCGGCAGAAGACCATCGGGTCGAGCGCGACTTCATCGTCCAGCAGTCGCTGCGGGTCGAGCTGTCCTGTCGGTGCGCTGTGATGATGCAGGCGGATCAGCTCGGCGAAATCGATCCCCATCATGCCGGTTCCCACCGCGCACCCCCAGCGCGTGGCGGTCTGCTCGGTCGGAGCGATGCCCGCGTCGCGCAGCGCTTGATCGGCGGCGGCGAGGGCGAAGCGGTGAGAGCGGTTCGCGAACTTGAGCTCCTTGCGGTCGCCCGCCGCGGCGTCGTCGAAGCCCTTGACCTCCGCCGCGATGCGCACGGGAAAGCCGCCCGCATCGAAGCGGCTGATGCCCGCGATGCGGCTGCGCCCCTTGAGCAGCGTTTCCCAGGTCGCCTCCACGTCGTTCCCGGCCGGGTTCACGAGCCCGAGACCGGTGATCGCAACCCGGCGCTTCGCGTCCATCAGTCTGCGCTCCTCGCAATGATCTCGATGCCGCCGGTAGCGATCGGCTTGCCGTTCTTGCGCACGCCGGTATTGGCTGTCGATTTGGTTGGATCCGCCGGCGGATCGACGTCGACCCAAAGCTCCAGGACCTCGCCCGGCGAAGTGAAGGAGCGCATCTTCATGCCCAGGATGCGGCTGGCGGCGAACCGCGTGCCCGGCGGCCAGCGCTTCGATTCGGCGGCGAACATCAACGACACACCGATGTGGGCGTCCAAAAGCAAAGTACCTGGGTAAACCGGGCGCCGCGCAAAGTGATCGGCGAAGAACGCCGCTTCTGCGGGCACGCGCAGCATCGCCACCACGCGCTGCTCGGGCACGCGCTCGACAATCTCGACATCGGGCTCGGGCACGCCTTCGAAGCGGCCGCTCGGCGCCCCTGCACCGCACAGCAGCTCGAAGCGCTCGCGTACGGCGTCCGGAGAATCGAACTCCTCCATCGGCAGCATCGGTCCAACGCTGTGGTCGAGCTCGAGAACGCGTATGCCATCGGCGTCCACCCAGGCGCTGTAGCTCACGGCGTCGAGCTCACAAGTCTCGATCGAGACCTCGATGTCGAGCCGCTGCCCGGGCCGCGCATCGGGGCCGAATCGAATCTCGGCCGCCAAGCCCGCCACCGGGCGGACCTTGTAGTCGAGGTAAGCCATCGCGTTCCATGCCGCCAGCTGACCGGCCGCTTCCGCCAGGAGTGTCGCGGGGAACCGGACGACGTGCGCCGGCACCAGGAACTCGCCTTTCGCATGCTTGCCAGGTTGCAGCTCGGTGATCCGGTCGACGAAAGAGTACGCGCTGAAGTGCCCGGACATGCCGCGGCGACGCGCCAGCGAATCGCTCAGCCCGCCGCAGCCGCGGCCTGCTGCGCACGGACGACGAGCTTGCAGAAGGTCTCGGTCGTGAACAGGCGCGGGACGTCTGCGACCTTCAAGGGCGTGACGAACCGGTCCGCCGGAACTTCCGTGAGGAATGCGCGCAAGCGCTGCAGGCCCGCCTCGGTCACCACGCCCTTCTGCTCGAACTCGGCCTCGGGCAGATCGCCGCGTGCGTCCTCGACGATCTTGCCGCGCGGAATCTTGATCTTGAAAGCGCGTTCCAGCCGGAACACGAGATCGAGAAAGTCGATCGACTCGGCATCGAGTCCCTCGATCAGCGACACGTCGAGCTTGACTTGATCCACGTCGCACCCGAGGGCATCGGCGATGGTCTTCGCCACCGTCGGGTAGACGGCTTGAATCTCCTGTTTCGTGGGTTCAGCCATTCATCTCACTCCATCTTGAAGCCACCGTCGACATACAATACCTGCCCGGTGATGTAGTTCGCCAGCCCCGAGGCGAGGAACCACACCGCATACGCTACTTCCTGCGGCGTGCCGAACCGGCGCAGCAGGATGCGCGATTTCACCTCGTCCCCCGCGCGCTCGCGCACCGCCTGGGACATTTCCGTCTCGATCACTCCCGGCGCCACCGCGTTCACCGTGATCTTGCGCGGAGCCAGCTCCACCGCGAGGGCGCGCGTGAAGGCGTTGATCGCGCCCTTGCTGGCGGCATAGTTGGTCTGTCCGCGTCCGCCCTTCTCGCCGGATACCGAGCTCAGGTTGATGACCTTGCCAGAGCGCCGGGAAATCATGTGCGGCACGACGGCGCGCGTGACGTTGAATACCCCCAGCACATTGGTGTCGAGCACCGCGCGCACGTCCTCATCCGAGAACAAACCAAGAAGATTATCACGGACCACCCCGGCGTTATTGATCAGAACGTCGATCGCGCCGCAGCGTTCCATCGTCCGCTCGACCGCTGCCGCGCAAGCATCGTAATCGCACACGTCGACCTGCTCGGCGGAGATCTGGTGACCGGACCCGCGACCCGCCTCGACGACCTCAGCCGCCGCGGCGCGGTTGCCGCGAAACAGGAACGTGACGTCTGCGCCCTCCTGCGCGAAGAGCTCGACGAGCGCCCGTCCTATGCCGCGGCTGCCGCCGCTGATCAGCACGCTCTTTCCCTGCAGGCCGGCGTCCAGGCTCATCTTCCCGTCAGCCCGAAATGCGGAAACCGCCGTCGACGAACAGCGTGTGGCCGGTGATCTTGCCGGCTTCCGGCAGGCACAGCAGGTATACCGCGTCGGCCACTTCTTCCGGCGTGAGCTTCGGTCCGAGCGGCGTGCGCTGGGCGAAGCTCGCGAGCAGCTGCTCGCGGTTCGGAAAATATGCCAGCGCATCGGTGTCCACTACCCCCGCGCTCACCGTGTTCACCCGAATGCCGCGGGGCCCGAGCTCCTGCGCCAGCGACCGCGCCAGGGCTTCGAGCGCTGCCTTGGAGGCGCCGATGAAAGCGTAGCCGGGCATGGCCCGCTCGGCGCCCAGGCTGGACAGCGCGATGATGCTGCCGCCCGGTCGCATCATGGGCACGGCGCGCTGCGCGAGCAGGTTGAGCGCGAGCGCGTTGGTTTCCAGGCACCAGCGCCAGTGCTTGAGCGACATCTCGAGCGCCGGCTTGAGCACGCCGCTCGCCGCGTTGCTGACCACGATGTCGAGGTGATCGACGTGACCGCGAAGCTCCTCGAACAGCTCGTCCACGCTCTCCGGTAAACCCACGCTCGCTTTGAGCGCGAAGGCGTCACGGCCGAGCGCGCGCAGCTCCGTGCACAGCGCTTCCGCCTCTTCGTGGCTGTTGTAGTAGTTGACGGCGATATCGCAGCCGGCGGCGGCGAGCTTGCGCGCAATGGCGCGGCCGATGCCGCGGCTCGCGCCTGTCACGAGCGCGACCTTCCCGGCTAACGGCCCGGACATCGTGCGGAGGCTGTCAACGGACTGCGGGCGCAACCCCGCTCGCGTGCGACGGGAAGTGCGGCGAGGCCGAACGATTGCAACGAGACACGCTTCATCGCGGGCGCTATTGTACCCTTCGGGCGCCTTTCAGTCCCTGAGACCGCCGAGGCGATAACGCTCATGACACGGCGATGGCGTGCGCGGCACTGCCCACGATCCAGATCGTGGCGATGCCGGCCGCGATGAGCAGCACCTGCTGCAGCGTGGCGCGCAGCTCCCGCCTCTGGTGCAGCCCGGGGATCAGATCGGCCACCGAAACATAGATCATGCTTGCCGCCGCGATGCCGAGAAGCAGCGGCACCCATTGCTGCACGGCCTGCAGTGCGTAGTAGGCGAGCGCTCCGCCGATCACCATGGCGATGCTGGACAGGATATTGAAGGCGAACGCCTGAGACTTGCTGTAGCCGGAATGCAGCAGCACCAGAAAGTCGCCCACCTCCTGCGGGATCTCGTGCGTGATGATGGCGAGCGCAGTGATCAGCCCGAGCTCGCCGCTCACCAGGAAAGCGCCCGCGATGATCACCCCGTCGACGCAGTTGTGAAAGGTGTCGCCCACGATCACCATCGTGGCGATGCGGCCGTGGTCAGCATGCGGCGCGTCGTCCGGACCGTCATGGTGGTGGCGCCACAGCATCAGCTTCTCGAGCAGGAAGAACAGCAGGATGCCGATGAGCACGGTCGCGCTCACACGCGCGGGGCTGCCCGACCGCTCGAAGGCCTGTGGCAGGATCTCGAGGAAAGCTGCCCCGAGCAGCGTGCCGATGGCATAACTCACCAGCAGGGAGACTTGCGCCGGCCGCGCACGCAGCGCAAATGCGGCGGCGGCTAGAACGCTGAGGACGCCGCCGGCCAGTGTCGCGGCGAGGATCCAGGCGAGGATCGACATGGGGCGTACACGCCCCTAGGCGCGCACCGTACCTTCGATGCAGGTCACCGAGTGCCCGCCCAGCCAGATCGTCCCTTCATCGTCGAAGCGGATTTCGACCCGGCCGTCGCGCGCCACGCACGAGCCTTGGCTGGCGACATAAGAGGTGCCGGCCAACAGGCGCTCGCTTCGCACCAGCGCTGCTACGCAGCCGTTGCCGCTGCCGCACACGGGATCTTCGGCAATGCCTTCCGCTGGGGCGAAGGAGCGCACTTCCATCTGCGATCCCGCGCTCCCGGGGCCGAGGCCGAACACGGTTACGCCCGCTACGCCGGTCGGGGTCAATGTGTGGATTCGAGCCACGTCGGGGCGCACGCCCCGGACGGCCGCGGCGTCGGCGAGCTGAAGTGTGATCCACGTTACACCGACGTCGATCGTGGCGCTCGCACGCACGCTTTTCCCTGTAACGCCCAGCGCCGCGGAGAATTCGTCGAGCATGGAACGCGAAACCTCCCGCAAGGCCGGCGCGGGCAGCGCCAGAAACAGGCGCTCGCCGTCCATGCGCAGCGTCACCAGTCCCTTGCCGCACTGCTGCACGAGCACGCCTGCAGCCTTTGGTTTCAGTCCATGGCGCAACACCGCGTGCGCTGATCCGATGGTCGGATGACCGGCAAATGCCAGCTCGCTCCTGGGCGTGAAGATACGCAGACGGTAGTCGGCGTGCCCATCCCCCGGAGCGCAGACGAACGTCGTTTCCGAGAGGTTGGTCCAGTTTGCGATGGCCTGCATGCGCTCGGTCGACAGACCGTCGGTGTCGAGCACGACCGCCACGGGGTTCCCTTGGTAGGGAACCGCGGAAAAAACGTCGACCTGTTGAAACGGAAAGCCGGGAGAGCTCAATTCTGAGGTCCGCCGAACGTCCATTCGCCGTCGGCGGCTCTGCACAACAGATAGTCACTCCTGGCGGTGAGACCTTGTGCGCTGGTCACGACGCGAGTATTGCGGCATCTCATCCCGTTGACCTCGCGTGTGTCCACCGGCGTAATCTCACCGCGGCTGCCGGTGGAGGGATTCTCCCAGGCGCTGGTGGCGCCGTCTGCGCCGTCGTTGAGGGCGTTATTCAGGGTGTCCGTGAACAGGGTCCAGTCCTTGGCGCTGAAGTACATGACCGGCGTATCTCGCAGAAATGCGGTGTTGAAGCCCCAGACGGCAGTGGAGCCGACGGCCAAGCTCGCCACCAGCAACGCGGCAACTGCCCCCTTCATTGGCATGCGCCTGCCCCCTGTTTTGCGGACCGCGTGCGTGCCAGTGGCGCTCAAGCAGTCGGAATCGGTGCACCGAATTCTAGCACCCGCGCACAAGGACGCGCCGAGATCGATTCTTCAGCGGCAGACGAATCGCATAAGCTCCGAGTCCTCGTCGACGGCGCGGCGCCCGAAGCTGATGTGGCCGTAGGCGTACAGGATCAGCTCCTCGTGGCGCAGAGCGATCTCGTCGTCTCCGGCGATGCTGACGTAGGTGCCGTTTACGCTCTGGTCGATCAGCACGAACTTCTCGCGCCGCGTTTCGATCCGGGCGTGTCGGCGCGAGGCCTTGGGGTTGGCGATCACCACGTCGCACGCCGCGTCGCGCCCCAGCATCAGCGCAGGGCGGCCGCCGCTGTCCAGAGACAGTTCCTCGCCGGCGTAGCGCAGCACCAGTTGCGTGGAGCGCCCCAGGCCGCCGGTGCGCGTTCCCGTGGCCGTGGTCGGCTCGTCGTTGTCTTGCCAGACGAGCTCGTACATCGTGAGGTCATCGCGCTTGCCTTTCACCGCAAACCGGCCGAGGGGGCGAACGCGCTGCCGCAGCGTCGCCGACAGCTCCGTCACGGTCTGCTCGGTGGTGATCACCTGGCCGGCTTCGGCGAATGCGGCAGCGCGGGCAGCCACATTGACACAGTCGCCAAACAGGTCGCCGTCTCGCTCGATCACCGGGCCGAAGTGGCAACCGACGCGGATTGCGAGCGCAGGCCGGTCGAGCTCCGCCTGACTCACCACGTACTCCTGCATGACGCGCGCCGCATCCAGCGCCGAGTCCGCTGTCTCGAACAGGCACATCAGCTCATCGCCCACGCGCTGAATCACCCGGCCCGAGGCTTCCTCGACGCGCGAGCGGAGCAGCTCGAGACAGCGCATCACTTCCCTTGATGCCGCCTCGTCGCCCAAAGTCTCGTACAGCCGTGTGCTGCCGCAGATGTCGACGAACAGGACGGTGCGGGATTGGTACGTCGATGACATCGGTGTTTGCCGTGGCCGGCGGGTGATCGAGTATACACAATGAGGCCGGCGCCAACAGGTCTGAAACAATCCGCAACCCTTTGTTTGACAGCGCTTCGAGCGACAGCCTAGACTTGTTTGGTTGAGGGGACGCGGTCGCCTCACGCGCTGCAGTGGGGACGTCCATTTGAGATCGATTGCCGTTAGACATCTTTTCCTCGCCTGCCTGTTGCTCCCGAGCGTGGTGCTGGCCGCGGAGACGATCGGGATCGTCACCATGCAGGAAGGCGGGGCCACGTTGCTGCGCGGCACTTCGCGTTATGTCGTGGCCGAGGGCGTGCGGTTGATGCCGGGAGACATCCTGGAGCTTGCTGACAAGGCGTTTTCACAGGTTGAGTTCACCGACGGGACCATCGTGGGGCTCGGACCACAGAGCCGCTTCCTCGCCTTGTCGTATCCGCCTGCGGGCGCGAAGTCCTCCAACGGCGAGTTGTTCCTGCTGCGCGGCTGGATGAAGCTCGCCAGCGCGCCGCAGAAGGGACGTGCCATCGAGCGCTACGGCAGCCCGTTGCTCGAATTGAATCCTGACGGGACGGCGGTGATGCAGGTGTTCGCACCGGAAGCCGCTGTGTTCATGGAAAGCGGCGAGGGCCGGCTCGTGCAGGTGTCGGGTACGGGCCGGACGGGAGATCCGGTCCGGCTGAAGACGTCGCAGTTCTTCAGCCGCAAGCAGGACCAGCGAGGCAGCCTGGCGGCGCGCCCATCGCAGGCGTTCCTGGGTACGCTGCCGCGCAGCTTCATGGACAGCTTGCCTGCCCGTGCCGCCAAGTTCAAGGAGCGCAACGTGGTGCCCAAACGCTCGGGCGACTTCACCTATGCCGAAGTGCAGGACTGGATCAACAGCGTGCCGGCGGTGCGCAGAGCGATGGTGAGCCATTGGCAATCCAAGCTCGCCGATCCCGCGTTTCGCAGCGCAATCGCGGCGGGGCTCAAGGAGCATCCGGAGTGGGACCGCCTCATCAATCCGGACAAGCACCAGGACTCGCCAGCGGCAAACAGGAGCGGCCAGCCGCAGCTTTCGGGCAGCAGATGACGCCGGCTGGGCCGGCAAGGGGGGCAGTGCAATGAAACTGGTCGTCAAGTTCAACCTCGTCTTCATCGGCGTATTCGTGGTGGGGTTGGTCGTGGCCGGCTTCGTGTCGTTCACGCTGCTGCAGAACAACGCGCGCGACGAGATCGTCCAGAACGCTCGCATCATGATGGAGGCCGCGCTGTCCACACGCAGCTACACCAGCACGCAGATCAAACCGCTGCTCGATACGCAGATGAAGTACGTGTTCCTGCCGCAGTCGGTCCCCGCCTATGCGGCCGCTGAGTACTTCAATGACCTGCGCCAGAAGTACCCGGAATACAGCTACAAGGAGGCGACGCTCAACCCGACCAACCCGCGCGACCGCGCGAGCGACTGGGAAGCGGACCTGATCGGCCGGTTCCGCCAGGACCTCGGCCAGAAAGAGGTGCTGGGCGAACGCGACACGCCCACCGGGCGCGCGCTATACCTGGCCCGGCCGATCCAGGTGAAGAGCGAGTCGTGCCTGTCCTGCCACAGCACGGTGGATGCCGCGCCCAGGACCATGCTCGAGCACTACGGCAACGCGAACGGCTTCGGCTGGAAGCTGAACGAGGTCGTCGGCGCCCAGATCATGTCAGTGCCCACCGCCGTGCCGATCCAGCGAGCCAACGATGCCTTCCGCGTGTTCATGCTGTCGCTTACCGGGATCTTCGCGTTCATCTTCATCGCGCTCAACCTCATGCTCCAGTACATCGTCATCCGGCCGGTGACGCGTCTGTCCCACCTCGCCGATCGCGTCAGCCTGGGCGAGCTGGACGTTCCCGAGTTCGGCGCACGCGGCCGCGACGAGATCGGGGTCCTGGCCCAGTCCTTCGGGCGCTTGCGCAAGAGCCTCGCGAAGGCGATGAAGATGCTGGAAGACTGACGCTCTCCAAGCGCGATTACACCGACGACTGCACCGATGCCGCTGCCCGAGCGTCTAGGCAAGTACTCGATCGTCGAGGTGCTCGGCAAGGGCGCCATGGGGGTCGTGTACAAGGCGTTCGACCCGCATATCCGCCGCACCGTGGCCCTCAAGGTGATCCGCAAGGAGCTGATCGACGACGACCAGTCAGCCACGCTGATCGCGCGCTTCAAGAATGAGGCGCAGGCCGCGGGGCGGCTGTCCCACCCGGGTATCGTCGCGGTCTATGACTACGGCGAAGACGAGACCGTCGCGTACATCGCCATGGAATACGTTCAAGGCAAAGGCCTGCGCGAGTATTTCCAGCGCGGGACGCGCTTCGGGCTGGGCGACGTGGTCAGCGTCATGACCCAGCTGCTCGAGGCGCTCGAATACGCGCACGAGCAGGGTGTGATCCACCGCGATATCAAGCCAGCCAACATCATCATCATGAGCAACGGCAAGCTCAAGGTGGCCGACTTCGGCATCGCCCACCTCGACTCCTCGAAGCTCACGCACGTTGGCGCCATCATGGGCACGCCCGGTTACATGGCGCCCGAGCAGTACGGCAGCGCGGCGGTGGATCAGCGCGCCGATCTGTTCTCGGCCGGAGTCGTTCTGTACCAGCTGCTTACCGGAAGCAAGCCGTTCACCGGAACCACCGAGACGATTGCCTACAAGAGCTGCTACGAGGCGCACCGCAATCCGTCCGAAGTGGCGCCCGAGCTCGCTTCCACGCGCTTCGACGTCGTGGTGGGCCGGGCGCTGGCCAAGAAACCCGAGGAACGCTATCGCAGCGCCCCGCAGTTCCGCGCCGCTATCCTGGAGGCGTATGCGGCGCCCGTGAGCCCAGCCGTGTCGGAAGAGACCATCATCGACGAGGCCAGCCCGCCGCAGGCCCCTGTCACCCCGTCGCGCCCGTCCCAGACCGATTCCGCGCCCGGCGTCACCACCGTCCCGCCGGATGGCTGGGACGCCGCGCTGCTCAAGCAGATCGAGCAGCAGCTCATGCGCTATCTCGGCCCCGTCGCGAAGGTGATCGTCCGGCGCGGCGCACGCAGCACGAAAGAGCTCGACACCCTGTACGCGCTGCTGGCGGAGAGTCTCGGCAGCGCGCAGGAGAAGAGCGAGTTTCTCGCCGGCCGTCAGGCGCTCGCCGGCGCGCCGCCCCCTGCTCAGGCCGAGCAGCCAGCCGCGATCGCCCAGACTGGCGACTCATACCCCCCGACTGCCGAAGAGATCGAAAACGCCGCGCGGCGCCTCGCACCCTACCTCGGACCGATAGCGCGGGTTGTGGTCAAGAAGACGGCGGCGCAGGCTGGCAGCCGGCGCGAGTTTCATCTGGCGCTCGCCGAACAGCTGAGCGAACAGGACAAGCAGCGCTTCCTGCGCGATATCGAGCCGGGGCGCAAGGAACCACAACGAAAGGAACGATAACCGGCTGGCGCGCCCGTCGCCCGGTCGTGCTGGAATATCTAAGGGAGAAAGAACTTGAAGCGCTCGCCAAGAGTCATCGCGTGTTTGCTATTGTGCGCGTCGTGCGTCGGTGCCCACGCCCGGGACGGTGTGCAGGCCGCGATCGGCCTGACTTTGCTCGGAACTCACCCCGACCCCGTGGCGCAACTGCACTACAAAGAGCCTTTCTACCTGCGCTTCCAGGTCGAAAGCCAGGCTCCCGTGCGGGTCCTCGCCGAGGCCTACTACGAGGGCGAGGAAGTGCCGGTAGCCACCATCGACGAGCGCAAGCTCGCTTCGAGTGGCACGGACGCAACGCTGATCTTTCACTGGCCAGAGCAGCCGACGCCGGTCGATGAGGTCCGTCTCGTGGTGCGGCGGGTAGGTCAGCGGGAGCCGGCCAAGACCTTGTCGCTGCCGGTGAAGCTCACGTGGGGAACGGAGCCTGAGGTTTCGCCGCGTCCGGCGCCGCTGTGGGTGCGCGAGTTCGAGGCGCAGCGCGAGCGAGAGCGCTCGCTCGACCCCGACTACCAGGCGTATCGCGAGCGGATGACGCGCCGCGGGCGCGGCTGGACCGTCGGCGTGTGGCTCATCGGCCTCGGAGCGCTCGCCGCCGCCGGTGGCTTTTTTTGGGTCAGGCGGCGCCGCGTCGCGCAAACCGACCGTGCCGGCTCGCCGCCTGCAGGTTAACTCAGGGCTTTCAATGTCTCCTTGTCGCCATCCCGGCGTAAAGCCAGGATCCAGGAGTCAATAGTTCGCATTTTCTGGATTCCGGCGCTTGCGGCGCAAGGCCGGAATGACGACCAAGACGATGAGAAGGCTCCGGCGCCTGGCTATTGCCCCGTCTTCGACTCGCGAGCCTGTTTGAAGCGTATCGCGCCAGGATGGAGCGGGACCCTCGACTGCGGCTTGGATCCGCGAGTGGGCACGGAGCCATCCTGCCAGCGGAAGCCCGCCAGCGCCGCGGCGATGCGTGCGGCCTTGTCGGTCGAGTAGCTGTCGAGCGCGACCAGGAGATGCGACCCGAACGGGGCGACGGTGCGCAACGGGAGGGGACCGTCGGGAGCGAACGAGCCGCTGCCCGCGAGCGCCTGGTTGGCGGCGTCGATCGTCACGATCGCGAGGTTGACCTCGTGTGAGCGCAGGAGCTGCAGGGCATCGCGCTCGGTTTCCACGCTCATGGCCGCCGCCTGACTTCCGGGCACCCGCGCCGCCAACAGGGTGGAAACTGCCGCGCCGAGGCGGGACGCCTCGGCATCCCCGTCGGCAACGATGATGACCCACTGCCTGGCCTCGAACACGTACCACGGTCGGTACGGCATGTGACCAGTCAGCAGCGCGGCACCGATCACGGCGAGCCCGGCTTGCAGCAGTCTACGGCGCCTCATCCGTTCCTCCTCCTTGTCCGCTCTAAACGGCTGACTAGGAATCGACGCCCGAAGTATACCTCCGCGCGCCGGGGGGATTCAGCGGGCCCGGCTAGCGTCCGGCTTTGCTGGAGAGAAACGCGCGCCAGCCGCCGAAGCGCGAGATGTCCTCGGCGCCGCCGACGGCCCAGGTTTCGCACACGAAGCCCTGCACCATCTCGCCATCTTCCAGCTCGATGCGGCCGATGCTGAGCGGAGACGGCACGCCCGCGACGAACGAGCCGAAGGCCGGCAGCGGGACGCGCCACACTTCCAGCTCGATCGACTGTCCTGCTCCGGACGTGTCCCGCACCATGCCCGGCTTGGCCGGTTGCGTGCCTGGCAGCGCGTACAGGCGGTAGCGAGGCGCCGTGCGCGTAACACGGTCCAGGCGTGCGCCGCGCTGCGTGAGCTCGTGGTTGAGCTGAAGCCCGGACAGATGCGCGCCTACGACCGCCACTTTCACGCTCTCGTCTCTCACAGCGATCGGCGTGGGCGCCGGCAGCGACTCGTCCAGGGCGCCGAGCTTGAGGCCGGTCACCTGGTGAAAGCGCTGTGCGAGATCGGCCAGCATCAGATCGCCGCCGGCCGGACCGATCAATGTGATGCCGAACGGCAGACCGTCGGAGCGAATCGACGCCGGCACGGAGAAGGCGCTGAAGTCGAGCAGGTTCACGAAGTTGGTGTAGTGGCCCAGGCGCCGGTTGGTCTGGAACGGCTCGGCGCGCACCGCGTCGATGGTGTAAACGGTCGGGGCGGTCGGCACGATCAGCACGTCCGCGTGTTCCCACAACCGCGCTGCGGCCTTTCTCAGGGCCTGCAGGCGCGTCATTCCGGCGAACAGGTCCGCGGCGGAGTACTTCGCGGCTCCGCCGATAATCTCCCGCACGACTGGGTCCATCTGGTCGGCGTGCCGCTCGAAGAACGGTCTGATGGCCGCCATGCGCTCGGCGACCCAGGGACCCTCGTACAGCAGCGCAGCGGTCTCGCGCAACAGCGAAGAGTCGATTTTCGACTGGCGTCCGCCCAGCGTCTGCAGCGAGCGCACCGCCTCGTCGAACGCTCGGCTCGCCTGCCGGTCTCCGTAGAACTCCAGCGTATCCGGCAGGGCGAAGCGGAACTGTGGTCCGCACGACACCGGCCACAAGTTGAGCTCGCGGGCGTACGGGTCGGACGGATCGTAGCTGCGCGCGGCATCGAACACCGCGACCGCATCGGAGCAGGTGAGAGCGAACACCGATACGCAATCCAGCGACTGGCAGGCGGGTACCACGCCACGTGCGCTGATCAGCCCGCGAGTCGGCTTGAGGCCGACGATGTTGTTCAGCCCGGCTGGCACGCGCCCCGAGCCGGCCGTGTCGGTGCCGAGCGCGAAGCTCGCCTGACCGCGCGCCACCGCCACCGCCGAGCCCGAGCTCGAGCCCCCGGAGATGTACTCCGGGCGGAAGGCGTTGGGCACCGCGCCGAACGGCGAGCGCGTGCCGACCAGCCCGGTGGCGAATTGATCGAGGTTGGTCTTGCCCACCAGGATTGCCCCGGCCGCCTCCAGTTTCTCGACGACGACGGCAGAGCGTTGTGGAACGTAGGAGAAGGCGGGGCAGGCGGCCGTGGTCGGCATGCCCGCCACGTCGATGTTGTCCTTCACCGCGTACGGGACGCCATACAACGGCATCCGGTCGAGCGCTCGCGGGTCGCTGCGCGCCTGGCTTTCCAACTCGCGCGCGCGCCGGCTGAGCGCGGCGGAGTCGGCACGGTGGATCCACGCGGACGCGTACGCTGCTTCCTCCGCGCGCGACACAACTTCCTGGACGACGGCCGAGGGCGTGCGAGCACCGCTCCGGTAGTCGGCGTGAAGAGAAGCTATGGTGATCGACACGCTTTCCTGTCCGCGGCCACTTGTATACCATTCAGTATACATAGGGGGTGCGGGAGCGCAACGGCTGCGCCGAGCAAGAAAGCGGCTGCGCCGGGCGAGTGAAGGTAGAGGAGGACGCCATGGGACGCCGGACCATCGACGCCGAGCCCTACGAGCTCGAGTTCGATCTTGAGCGAACGGCGCTGCTGATCATCGACATGCAGCGCGATTTCGTACTGCCCGGGGGTTTTGGCGAAGCCCTGGGCAACGATGTGAGCCCCTTACAGGCCACCATCGGGCCCACCCGGCGCGTGCTCGAGGCCGCGCGCAAGAGCGCAATGATGGTCATCCACACCCGCGAGGGGCACCGCCCGGACTTGAGCGACTGCCCGCCCACGAAGCTGGTACGCGGGCGGGGCAAGACGCGCATCGGCGATCCTGGGCCCATGGGGCGCATCCTGGTGCGCGGGGAGGTGGGGCACGACATCGTGCCCGAGCTCTACCCCAAGGCC
>DATJZQ010000046.1:0-14002 GCA_035499005.1 Burkholderiales bacterium
ACTTCACCCCGGCCGACAAGGTCCTCAATCCGCTGCCGGTGTATCACAGCTACAGCTTCACGGCGGGCATGATGCTGTGCTTGCTGACCGGCACTCAGCTTTTCCTGTACGTGTCGCCGCTGCGCTATCGGGCTATCCCCGAGATCGCTTTCCGCCGCAGATGCACGTATTTGTTTGGCACCAGCACGTTCTTGAGCTACTACGCCAAGAACGCCCGGCCGCTCGATTTCCACTCGATCCGCCGCGTCATCTCCGGGGGCGAGAAGCTCGGCGCGGACGTCGCGCGCGCGTGGCTCGAGAAATTCGCACTGCGCATCTACCAGGGGTATGGGACGACCGAGTGCGCGCCGGTGATCGCGCTGTCCACGCCCGGCACGTTCAAGCAGGGGACGGTAGGCCGCCTTCTGCCGGGGCTCGAGCATCGGATCCAGCGCGTCGAGGGGATCGAGCGGGGAGGCGTTCTGCACGTCAAGGGAATGCAGGTGATGCTCGGCTACTACCTCTACGATCGCCCGGGGGTGATCGTGCCGCCACGCTCGATCTACGGCGACGGCTGGTACGACACCGGCGACGTGATCGACATCGACGAGGACGGCGTGCTCACGGTGGTGGGACGCGTCAAGCGCTTTGCCAAGATCGCGGGCGAGATGGTTTCGCTCGACGTCATCGAAGAAGTGGCGCGCGAGGCGTCACCCGAGCATCGCCACGCCGTCGTGCTGCGTACCGAGGCGGCCAGCGGCGAAACGACCGTGCTCTTCACCACCGATCCCGAGCTCAACCGCAGTGCCATGGTGCACGCTGCGCGTCAGCTTGGCCGCCCGGAGCTGGCCCTCTCCAGGCGTATCTTGTGCATGCCGGAAATACCCGTGCTCGCCTCTGGCAAGACCGACTATGTCGCTCTCGAGACCATCACGATGGCCGCCAATGCGCCCGAGGCCGGGCCCGACGACAGCGACACGCGCCCGAGCGTCTCCAGGACGGAGGGCGTGTAACGCGCAGCGAGAAACGCATTTAGATGGGCTGACTTCGCGTCAGCGGCCGCGATAGCTAACGCGGTAGACGACGTTCGCGTAGTCATCGGAGATCAGCAGGCTGCCGTCGCCCAGCACCAGCAGATCGACAGGCCGGCCCCAGTAGCGCTCGTTCTCCATCCAGCCCTCGGCGAACACATCCCATTTCTCCACCGCGTTGTCCTTCAGCGCGACGCTGATGACGCGGTATCCGCTCTTCTTGCTCCGGTTCCAGGAGCCATGCTGCGCGATGAAGATACGGCCCCGGTACTGCGGCGGGAACATGCTGCCGGTATAGAACTTCAAGCCGTCGGGGGCAACGTGCCCGCCCTGCTTCAGAGCGGGCGGCGTGAAGTCGGAGCAGGGGCGCTTGGCGCCGAACTCCGGGTCCGGCGTGTCGCCCTGGTGGCAATACGGGAAGCCGAAATGCATGCCCGCCCGGGGCGCGTGATTCAGCTCGCAGGAAGGCAGGTCGTCGCCCATCATGTCGCGGCCGTGATCGTTGAACCAAAGCTCACGCGTAGCCGGATCCCAGTCGAAGCCCACCGTGTTGCGCACGCCGCGGGCGAACACCTCGTAGCCGCTGCCGTCGGGCCGGATCCGCGAAATCAGCGCGTAGCGCTCGGGATCCGGCTCGCAGACGTTGCACGGCGCGCCCACCGGAACGTAGAGCCAGCCATCGGGCCCGAAGGCGATGTACTTCCAGCCGTGGTGGCCATCCCGCGGGAAGCGGTCCGTGACCAGGACTGGTTGAGGCGGGCTGTGCAGATTCGCTTCGATGGCATCGAATCGCAGGATCCGGCTGATCTCGGCAACGTACAGCGAGCCGTTGCGAAACGCGACGCCGTTGGGGCTGTTGAGGCCCTGGGCGATGGTCAAGACTTCAGTCGCGCCGCCGGCCCGCGGCACGATCGCGAAGACGCTCCCTTCGCGCTGTGTTCCGACGAAAACGGTGTCGTTGTCGCCCAAAGCGAGCGACCGGGCATTGGGGACCGCGGCGTAGACCTCGATCTGGAAACCCGGAGGCAGCTTGATTCGGTCCAGCGGAAGCTCCTCTGCGCATGGCGCCAGAGTCGGCGCCGTCGCCGCCAGAAACATCAACACGACCGTCACCGCCCATCTCTCCTCGCGCACGCGCAACCCCCCAAAGATTGGTCCGTGCTTAGAATAGCCCCTTGAATTGGCGACCACAAACCGCCAGCTATGCGCGGTCGGATCGATGGGGAGCGGAAACATGAGCGAAGTCGGGTCTCGGGAAACCCTGGGCTTTCAAGCCGAAGTCAGACAACTGCTGCACTTGATGGTGCACTCTTTGTACAGCAACAAGGAGATATTCCTGCGCGAGCTCATCTCCAACGCATCGGACGCGTGCGACAAGCTGCGGTTCGAGGCCCTCGCCGACCAGGCCCTGTGGGAAGCCGACCCGGACCTCAAGATCCGCCTAAGCTATGACAAAGCGACGCGCACCCTGAGCGTGGCCGACAACGGAGTGGGGATGTCGCGCGACGAAGTGATCAGCAACATAGGCACGATCGCGAAATCCGGCACGCGCGAGTTCTTTCAAAGCTTGACCGGAGATCAGGCGAAAGATGCTCACCTCATCGGGCAGTTCGGCGTGGGCTTCTATTCGTCCTTCATCGTCGCCGACAAGGTCACGCTACTCACGCGTCGAGCGGGCATGGGCGCGGAGCACGGGGTGCGCTGGGAGAGCGACGGGCAAGGCGACTACACGCTCGAAACCGTGACCAAGGAAGGCCGCGGCACCGAGGTTATCCTGCACTTGCGCGAAGGCGAAGACGAGCTCGCAACCGGATTCAAACTGCGGTCCATCCTGCGCAAGTACTCCGACCACATCACCATCCCCATCCTGATGAAGAAGGAGGAGTGGGACAAGGACAAGAACGAACAGGTGTTGAAGGAAGACGATGAGCAGATCAACCAGGGCTCGGCGTTGTGGGCCAGGCCGAAGTCGGACATCACCGAGGAGCAGTATCAGGAGTTCTACAAGCACGTGGGGCACGACTTCGAGCCGCCGCTTGCCTGGACTCATGCGCGTGTGGAAGGGAAGCAGGAGTACACGTTGCTCCTCTACCTTCCCGCCAATGCCCCGTTCGACCTGTGGGACCGCGAGCACCGGCACGGCGTGAAGCTCTACGTTCAGCGCGTGTTTATCATGGATGACGCCGAACAGCTCATGCCGGCGTATCTGCGGTTTGTGCGCGGAGTGATCGACTCGAGCGATCTGCCGCTCAACGTTTCACGTGAGATTCTGCAGGAATCCAAGGTGGTCGAGGCGATCCGCGCCGGGTCGGTCAAGCGCGTGCTGTCTCTGCTCGAGGAGCTGGGCGAGAACGACAAGGACAAGTATGCCAAGGTGTGGAAAGAGTTCGGGCGCGTGCTCAAAGAGGGGGTGGGCGAGGACTATGCGAACAGGGAGCGCATCGCCAAGCTGTTGCGCTTCGCCTCGACCGCGACCGACACCGAAGAGCAGACGGTATCGCTGGGCGACTATGTGTCCCGCATGAAGGACGGCCAGGACAAGATTTACTACGTCACCGCCGACTCATTCTCGGCCGCGAAAGGCAGCCCGCACCTCGAAATCTTCCGCAAGAAGGGCGTGGAGGTCCTGCTCTTGTACGACCGCGTCGACGAGTGGGCCATGGCCAATCTGACCGAGTTCGAGGGCAAAAAGCTCCAGTCGGTGGCGAAAGGCGACCTCGATCTGGGCAAGCTTCAGGACGACGCTGACAAGAAAGAGCAGGAGAAGGAGGCCGGCGAGTTCAAGGAGCTGACCGACAAGATCGGGAAGACGCTTGGCGACAAGGTGAAGGAAGTACGCGTCACGCACCGCCTCACCGCCTCGCCCGCCTGCCTGGTCTCCGATCAGTGGGGCATGAGTATGAACCTGGAGCGCCTACTGAAAGCCGCCGGGCAGAAGGTACCGGACAGCAAGCCCGTTCTCGAGGTGAATCCGCATCACCCGCTGGTGCAGGGGCTGAAATACGAAAGCGACCAGACGCGCTTCGCCGACTGGAGCCACATCCTGTTCGATCAGGCGGTGCTGGCGGAAGGGGGGCAGCTCGACGATCCCGCCGTCTTCGTAAAAAGGCTGAACGAGCTGATGTTGGCGCTCGCCGGCGGCGCCGGGCCGAAAATCTGGACGCCTGGGGGAAACTAGCTTAGAACTTGAGCCGGGCCCCAAGGGTCAGGGCGTTGGCCTCTAACGTGCCATTGCTGGTCTGGCCCAAGCCCGTGTAGCGCTCGGACTGCGCGCGCAGTTCGAAGCGGCCGTTGACCTGGTAGCTCACGCCGAAGCCGTAGACCCGGCCCGGCCGCGAAGGCGCATCCAAAGCGAGGCTGCTGTAGGGCGCGTCGGGCGCGAAATTGAAGCCCAGCTTGGCGAAGATGGTCAGCGAATCACTCAACTCCATGGAGCCCACCCCGGCCAGGCTCCATGCGCTCAGCTGTTCCGCTGGCGTAGCGTAAAGGACCGGGTCGTCGACGTTGACGCCCGAGCCGAAGCTCGTACGCCCGGCTTCCACCGCGAACGCTCGAGAGAAGCGGTAACCCCCGTAGAGCGTAGTCGCTGTGACCCGATCTCCATCGTGCCCTAGCAGTCTGGCTCCCGGAACAGTGTCCAGCGATTGGCCGCCCTGCGTGGCCAACACCGCTACGCCGTTGCTGAGTCCGGTGTAAAAGCCGGAATCGGCCCGGGCAAGCAGCGTCGAAGCGGCGAACGAAACGACTGCGAACGTTAATGCCGCTATGTGCGAGCGTTGGGAGCAGGCGGTGTTGCTCATGGGCGACAATGACAAGGCGGATGCAGGGCGGCTCGACAAAAATTTCGAGCAAGTCCCACGCCTATCGGCCAGCGAGTGAGATTCTTCCTCTCGCGGCATTCGTGGGCTTGGTCGGCGTTCCCCAAGGCGCAGACTGCACGGGCCGGGCGATCAATAAGTCCGCATCCTCAAGGCGTTGAGGAGAGAGTCTTGATCTGCCATCACCTCGTTGGCGTTGGCTAGGTCGGTCGCCAGGGTTTCCCGAGCCTGTATCTCCTCGTCACCCGTCCACACCGCAATCTTTCCGGAGTCAAGCAGGCGCAGCGCCTCCTGCTCTGCCTCGAGGCCCTCTCGAAACATCGCAACCGCTTGAAGTTCATTGGCTTTAATGACAATGGGGGCTCGCTTGACCTTCAAGCGGCCAAGCTCGTACCAAGCCTCGGTCAGGCGTGGGTTAGCGCGGACCGCCACTTCGAGCAGGCGCAGCCTTTCGTCCAGGTCTTCGGTCTCGAACGCCAGTTTATAGTCCTTAACGCCGGCGATCTCCGCTGATTGTACTGGCGTCATCGCCAAATTGACCGGAGGTGCTTGGGGCTGGGGGCTCGTCTTACTGCAGGCGGCAAGGCAGATCGCAAGGGCGAGTCGGGCCGTCAGCAACGCGCGTCTGACGATGGGCGGCACGACATAGACAACCTGCGGCACCCTCATCGTTGCGGTACGCCGAGCGCACTGGTCGAGAGTGGGTGCCCGCACCCGATGGATGCCATGCCTCGCCGGATTCTCTGCGCGTTCCTCAACGAATCGAGAACCGGAATCCTTTGACTATTTTTCCCTCGTGTCGGGGCCTTCGTCGAAAATGGCGCCGAACGGAGGCTGCTCCGCGCGGCGCGTGAATCAGGCGGGCGCGAGCAACAAGACTCCGGGGTTTCAGGGGACCACTCATGAGAGAAGACGTGGCGGGCATACGGCATCGAGCCTTCGCGGTCAAACTGGCGCTGCGCAAGGTCGCGGCCTTCTACAACGAGATGAAGCGCGCGCGTCTCACCGGGCACATGCCCGAACTCGAGTACTTCGTGGCCGCTCCGCATCTCAAGATCTTGTTCGATGAATTTCACGATGTGCACGTTCGCCTCGAGACGTCGCTGTTCGAGGAGATGGTCCGTTTGTCGGTCGAAGCAGAAAAAGCGGTCAATGCCTACGTGAAGACGCATTACGGCTTCGGGCCAGGTGACGACATCCGCATGGGGTACCCGACCGCCAAAAGCGCAGTGCGGCTGCGGGTCCACAAAGTGTTTCTGCAGAGCGGCAGCGACAGCGATATCCGGGTCGACGCGAGCTTCCTCAAAACCGACGGTGTGACCGGGAGCCGCTGGGACGTCTACATGAAAGGTCCCGGCGAGTTCCAGTTCGAGAAAATCCAACTCAGGGAAGCGGCTACGCGCTGACTCCCGGTCGGGACAGGGGCCGCTGCGCAAGCTCGCCTGGGGCTATTGCGTCTGACTGTCCTCCTGAGCGCGCCGGGCTTGGTCGGCGCGCTGCAGCGTTTCGTTCACGCCCCGTGCCTTCTCCAGTGCGCTGCGCTGTGCGTCGAACAACCGGCTCTTCTCCTGAGTCTTCTCCGGATCCGAGTTGGAGCAACCGCTCAACGCCAGCGCTGCCGTCGCCACAACCAACATCAGTGATTTCCGCATCTGCGCCTCCGCGTCTGCTCCAGCCGAAAAGCGCGAGGCATATTCCGTGCCGCTCCCGGCAACTCGATACGGTGCGCACCATCGCCCGCGCTCGGACAATGGCGATGTCGGCGGCAAGCGCCGGCTGCGACTAATGGGATACCCTTCGTAACGTAGTGTGACGGGGTGGCCGGCTGTAACATGCCATTACCCTGCTCCGCCCACACCGTGCGCGCCCCGAGGTATAACAGGCACCGGGACAGCCGATGAACGCTCAGGACCATATTCTGATCGTCGACGACGATCGCGAGATCCGCACCTTGCTCGCTGACTATCTCCACAAGCACGGCTACCGGGTGAGCGCCGTGGCCGATGGCAGGGCTATGTGGAGCACGCTGGACAGCGCTCGGGTAGACCTCATCATCCTGGATGTCATGCTTCCCGGGGACGACGGCTTCCTGTTGTGCCGCAACCTGCAGGCGCGCGGCAACTGGCCCGTAATCATGCTCACCGCCAAGGGCGACGACACTGACCGCATCGTAGGGCTCGAGCTCGGTGCCGACGACTACCTCCCCAAGCCCTTCAACCCGCGCGAATTGCTTGCGCGGATCAAGTCCGTGCTGCGCCGGCATCGCTCGGTGCCCGACAACCTTCAGGCGCAGCCCGCGGGCGCTTTGCGCTTCGCCGGCTGGACACTGGATCTCACCGGCCGCAATCTCGTCTCTCCGCATCAGGTCGTCGTCCCGCTCTCGGGGGCGGAATTTCGTCTCCTGCGCGTCTTCGTCACTTATCCGAATCGCGTGCTGTCGCGTGATCAGCTTATGGACTTGACGGTCGGGCGAGAGGCCGATCCGTTCGACCGCAGCGTCGACGTGCAAGTCAGCCGTTTGCGCCAGCGCTTAGGCGACGACGCGCGGGAGCCGATCATCATCAAGACGGTGCGCGGCGAGGGCTACGTGCTCGCTGCGAGCGTCGAGCCCGGATGACGCCGCGCCTTCGCTGTAAGCGTCCCGAGAGCCGCGCGGCTTCGTTCCCGTGAGACAAGTCATGCGCCTGCGTCTCGACTCGCTGTTCGCCCGCCTCCTCCTCACCTTCGTGCTGGGGATGGCGCTCACCATGGTGGTTACCCTGTGGGTGCAGGTCCCCGAGCGGGTGTTTCGCATCAGCGCCATGCGCGCGTCCTATCGCCTGGCCGACATGTTGAAGCTGATGGACAAGCTGCCCGGCTCAGGCCGTCAGGAGCTGGCGGCGATCGCCACCGCGCGCGGTGTCGAGACCCGGCTCGAAGTCCCGCCGCCTGAGGCGGAGTCTGAGCCCGGCGCGAACGCCGTGGTGTTTCGCGACCTGCTGCGCGAGGACCTCGGTCGCGACTGGGCCGTCGCAGTAGAGGTGTCATCGGCGCAATTGCCCGTCGAGACGGCCAGCTCGCGGCCAGTAGATGGCTTCGAGTTCAAGGGCGAAGCGCGCCTGTCGGATGGGACCTGGGTCGGCTTCCGTCTGCAGGAACCACATCGTCTACCGGTCTGGCCGCGGCGCCTGATCAGCAACATGCTCATCATCGTCGGTGTGCTGGCAGTGCTGTCCTTCATCGCGGTGCGCTGGGTCACGCGCCCCCTGCACCGGCTGGCGCAGGCGGCCGAGGCTCTGGGCCGGGACATCAACCGTCCGCCCCTGATGGAAAATGGCCCGCAGGAAGTGCGCCGGGCAGCCCGCGCCTTCAACGCCATGCAGGAGCGTTTGTCTCGCTATATCCGTACGCGCACAACGATTCTCACCGCCATGTCGCACGATCTCAAGACACCGATCACGCGCCTGCGGCTGCGCGCCGAGCTGCTCGAGCAGCCCGAGGTGCACGACAAGTTCGTGCGCGATTTGAGCGAGATGGAGAACATGGTCAACGCCACGCTCGGGTATATGAAGGGCCTGGATGACCGCGAGCCGCTGCGGGCCACCGACATTCGAGCTCTGGTCGGAGCGCTGGCGGCCGACACCGAAGAGCTGGGACGTCCAGTGCTCGTGTACGGCGCGCCGCTCGGTCCGTTCTACGGCAAGCCCGAGGGCCTCAGGCGCTGCTTGCAGAACCTCGTGGACAACGCCGTGCGCTATGGCCACGACGTGGAGTTGGAGATCGAGGACAGCGCAGAAGTGCTCACGCTTTACGTCCGCGATCGCGGCCCGGGCATACCGGAGCCGAAGATCGAGCGCGTGTTCGAGCCTTTCTACCGCGTCGAGCAATCGCGCAATGCGAGCACCGGCGGCAGCGGGCTGGGGCTGTCCATCGCACGCAACCTCGCTCAATCGATGGGCGGCGACGTCACATTGCGAAACCGCGAAGGCGGCGGCCTGGAGGCGAAACTGGTCCTGCCCCGCACCAGGGGAGCAGCAGCGATGCCGCTAGCCGCGTCGAGTCAGGACGCCCCCGCGCACAGCTCCGCTCTGGACGCGTCGGGCACCTGATCTAGGGAAGCTTGATCAGAGAGGTTGCTGCTGCGCCGTCAAGCAGCCGCCTGCACCGGCGCCAGCACCTGCAGCGTCGTGCGCACCACGAAAGGCTTGACCCGCTCACGGTACGCTTTCATGTGCGGCGCCACGAGATGCGCGTTCAGCTGCTCGAGGCCCGACCACTTTTCCACGATCGTTGCCACGTCCGCCCGCAGCGGAATCTGGACCGGTATCATGGTCGCGAGATCCACAGCCGCGCCGTACTCGATGCAGCCGTCCTCGGCTTTCACCGCGGGCTGCACCTTGGCGAACTCGTCGAGAAAGCGCTGGCGTGTGCCGGGCTGGAGCTCGACCGTTGCGATGACGTGGATCATGGTTCCTCCGGCTGTGTGAGGTTTCTAGAACCTATAGGTTCTAGTTCAGCGCTTGCGGGAGCGCATCAAGAGCCCGAGAGCCGCACTGGCGAGCGCGAAGATACACGCGACCAGCACGATTTTCGTCGCCAGCTCCCCGAGGGCCTCGCGCGGAATGACATCCAACACAACGAGTACGCCCAGCAGCGCCAGCAGCGCGATTGCGAGGATCGCGATGAGTCTTAAAACCCCTGCCAGCCCCGAGCGGTTCGCTTCGGTCTCAACCGGATCCGTAGTCATCGGTTGTCCTTTGAGTATCGGGCGAGCGCAGTGTACAGCGGATCGTCCGGGATTTCCGGCTTGTTGACGGCCCCGGGCGCCATCGGACAGTATGACTGCGTCGCATAGCTCGTCTGCTCCAGGTGCCCGTGAATACGCCGGTCCAATCGACTGCCTCCGAACCTCCACCTCGCTCTCCGCGCGTGGTGTATGCGACCCTCATTGCGCTGCTGCTGGTCGTGTTCGGGCTTGTGCTCGTTGTGTTCTGGCCTTTCCTTATCGTGCTGGGTCTCGCCACTGCTTTGACGTTGCTCCTCAAGCCC
The DNA here is from genome assembly GCA_035499005.1 of Burkholderiales bacterium. Classification (GTDB taxonomy): domain Bacteria; phylum Pseudomonadota; class Gammaproteobacteria; order Burkholderiales; family SHXO01; genus SHXO01. Next base: position 9,857 of record DATJZQ010000046.1, read on the forward strand.
CTGCACCAGCGCCTGACCGGCTGGCTGGGCGACCGGGACGGTGTTGCTGCGCTGTTGATCGTGCTGGGCCTCACCGTCGTGATTCTGATCCCGGTGCTCGCGATTCTGGCCGCCATCGCGAGTCAGGCACTGTCGTTCTATCAGTGGGTCATGCCGCGTTTGACCACGGTCGAGCTGGAGCAGCTGTGGAACGAGTACCTGCCCTCGCAGCTCGATTGGCTGAAGCAGCTTCCCGCGTTTGCACAGGGGCGCCTCGCTGATTTCGTCACCGCCGCGCTTTCCCGCCTGGCCGATGCGGCCAACGCTCTGATCCAGGGAGCGGTGACTGGACTGTCGGCTGCGGCATTCGAGCTGATCTTGATGCTTATCATGTTGTATTTCTTCCTGCGCGACGGGCCTCGCTTCCGTGCCCAAATCCGGCGCGTATCGCCGCTATCCAAGGAAGAAGCGGACCAGGTTCTCAACCAGGCAGCAGGCACGATGCGCGGCGCGCTGAAAGCGCTGCTGCTGGTGCCGATCATCCAGGGTGTGCTGGCGACTGTGGGTTACTGGGCGCTCGGAGTGCCGAGCGCGCTGCTGTGGGGCGGGATCACGACGCTCATCGCTTTCCTGCCGCTCATTGGAACGCCTCTCGTCTGGGTCCCGATCTGCATCTACCTGTGGCTGCAGGGTCACCCGTGGCAGAGTGTGATGCTGGCCGTCTACTGCAGCCTCGCCGTGACTTCCATCGATAACTTCCTGCGCCCTTGGATCATGAGGGGCTCCACCGATATCCACCCGCTGTGGAGCTTTCTCGCCATACTGGGCGGACTGATCAGCTTCGGCGCGCTGGGACTGCTGGTTGGGCCGCTGATCCTGTCTCTGGGTGTGTCGGCGGTGCGCATCTACGAGATGGACGTGCTGCGCGCACGGCCGCCGGAAGGCAACGCCGCAATACCAGCGCAACCGGCAGCCGCGGCGGCCGAAAAGACGTCGACGTAGGCGGTGTCTACTGCACGACGCCCAGATGACCGTTGTGGCTGCCCATGTACCAGAGCTTGCCGTTGGCATCCACGATCATCTTGCGGATGCCCACGTTCTCCGACGGCAGTTTGATGACGCGCATTTCCCCCAAGGCCGGGTTCAAACGCACCACGGTGTCGGTGTTGATTTCGTTCGTCCACACGATTCCCGCGCCGTCGACGGTTACCGCGTAGGGGCCGCCGCGGGCCCCGGCCGGCAAATCGTACTCTTTGATCTTCTTTCCGGCGGCGGGATCGAAGTGCAGTAGCCGGCCGCTGCCGAACAGCGTGACCCATAGCGTGCCATCCGGCGCGGCCGCCATTCTCCGTGGCGCGCTGCCGGCCCCCGTGTCGAACTCGCTCATCTGTCCGCTGGCCGGATCGATCTTGCCGAGCTTGTTCGCCGCCATGCGGCAGAACCACACATTGCCTTGCGCGTCGAGGGCGATGCCGTAGGGATTGCCGCTCGACTTGTACTCGGTGATCTTGCCCGTGCGAGTGTCGAGACGCCCGACGCGGCCGCCGCCTTGCACCGTGAACCAGAGCGTACCCTTGCCGTCGGTCACGATGGTGTGAGGATCGCCGCCCGAAGGTGCCTTGTGCTCTGTCACCTTGCCCGTCCCTGGGTCGAGATGGCCGATGGTGCCGTTGCCGTTTCCCGTGTACCAGACGGTGCCGTCTGCATCCACCAGCAGGCCGTGCGGGTGCGCACCGGCGGGCAGGTCCCACTCTTTGAAGGTCTGCGTCTTCGGGTCGAAGCGAGCGATCTTGTTCCCGTGCATCACCGCGATGAAGATGCTGCCGTCGGGAGCCGCGGCCGGGTCGCGTGCAAACTGCGGCGTAGGTACATTCCACTCCTGGACCTTGCCCGCGAAGTCGGGATTCGCGCCGGGCGCGACCGTGTAGTTCGAGCCACCCGCCAACGCAGTAAGGATCGGAAAGCCAAGCGCAGCTACGGTGCAAGCGCAACGGCAAAGCACGTTCATGGTGCGCCTCCTGTCTGGATCCAAGGTTGTGTACATGTCTGCATGCATGCTCTTTCAAAGGGATAACTCGTCGATGTGCCTGCAGGCATGGCCGCGTACGTTTTTTGCAGACGCGCGGCAGTAGGACGGTGTGACCTGGCCGCGAGTTCCTCGCGCCGCGCGCCGTGAGGGAGGGATCATGAGCACTGCAAGCTCCGCTGCGCCCCGCTGGTGGGTGCCCGGCGACTGGAACGCGTTCTTCGGCTTCGGCACCAACATCCTGGTCAATCTGCTGGTGTTGACCGGGCTGATGCGCTTCGTGCTGCACATGCCCGACGACCTGGTGTTCGGACGCATCCTGCCGGCGACCGGGCTGATGTTGTGCCTGAGCACAGTCTACTACGCGTGGCTCGCGTACCGCCTTGCCAAGAGCACGGGGCGAACCGACGTGTGCGCGCTGCCGTCGGGCGTGAGCGTGCCGCACATGTTCGTCGTCACCTTCGTGATCATGCTGCCGATCACGATCAAGACCGGCGATCCCATCAAGGGCTGGGAAGCGGGATTGACCTGGGTCTTCATCCAGAGCTTCGTGCTGATGATCGGCGGTTATCTCGGTCCCTATATCCGCAAGGTGACTCCGCGCGCCGCGCTGCTCGGCACGTTGGCCGGCGTTTCGATCGCGTTCATATCCATGCGCCCGGCGCTCGAGATGTTCATGACGCCGGTGATCGGGATTCTGTGCTTTGCCATCATTCTGGTGAGCTGGTTTGGCGGTGTGCGCTATCTGCGCGGCATTCCGGCCGGATTGGTCGCGATCGCGGTCGGCTGCGTCATCGCGTGGGGCTCGACGGCGCTCGGTCTCAACTATGGCGGCATGAGCCTCGAGAAGCTCGGCGCATCGTTCTCGAGCTTCGGCTTCTCGCTGCCGCTGCCCGCGTTCAACCACGTTTTCTCCGGGTTCGAGTTCCTCGGAGTCATTCTCGTGACGGCGATCCCGTTCGGCATCTACGATCTGGTGGAAGCGCTGGACAACGTCGAGAGCGCGTCGGTCGCCGGGGACAGCTATCCGACGACGCGGGTGCTGACCGCCGACGGCGTCATCAGCCTGATCGGCTGCCTGATGGGCAATCCGTTCATCAACGCGGTGTACATCGGGCATCCGGGCTGGAAAGCGATGGGCGGGCGCATCGGCTACTCCGCGGCGACCGGTTTGGTGGTGATCCTGCTATGCGTGCTGGGTATCGTCTCGGTCATGATGGCGTTGATCCCGGTCGTTGCCATCTCGCCAATCCTGCTCTACATCGGCATGCTGATCGGTTCGCAGGCATTCCAGGAGACGCCCAAGAGCCACGCGCCAGCCATCATTCTCGGGCTGGTGCCGCACGTCGCGGCATGGGGCAAGCTGCAGATCGACAACGCTCTGGGCGCTGCCGGCACGAGCGCTGCTGCAGTCGGCTTAGACAAGCTCGGTCAGGTGGGCATTCTCTACAAGGGGCTCGCGGTCATGGGTGGTGGGGCGATCCTGGGCGGCCTCATCTTGTGCGCGATCGGCGTGTTCGTCATCGAAAGGCAGTTCGCCAAAGCGGCAGTGTTCTCGCTCGTGGCGGCCGTGTTGACCTTCTTCGGCTTCATCCACGGTGAGGCGATCGGCATCGGCCAGAGCCCGACGGTAGCGATCAGCTACCTCGGGGTCGCTGCGATCCTGATTGGTTGCGCGAAGTACGCAGCGGTCGTGCCGAAGCCGGCCGAGATGCTGGGACATGAAACGATGCACGCAGCACCGGGTTCCGCGGGCTGAAGGGGATGACATGAGCAACAGATCGATGGGTGCCGAGCCCTACGAGCTCGAGTTCGATCTTGAGCGAACGGCGCTGCTGATCATCGACATGCAGCGCGACTTCGTACTGCCCGGGGGCTTTGGCGAAGCCCTGGGCAACGATGTGAGCCCCTTACAGGCCACCATCGGGCCCACCCGGCGCGTGCTCGAGGCCGCGCGCAAGAGCGCAATGATGGTCATCCACACCCGCGAGGGGCACCGGCCGGACTTGAGCGACTGCCCGCCCACGAAGCTGGTACGCGGGCGGGGCAAGACGCGCATCGGCGATCCTGGGCCCATGGGGCGCATCCTGGTGCGCGGGGAGGTGGGGCACGACATCGTGCCCGAGCTCTACCCCAAGGCC
>DATJZQ010000047.1:0-7816 GCA_035499005.1 Burkholderiales bacterium
CTCATTCCGCACAGGCGCAGATAACGCGGGAAGAAGCGCTGATAGGTGATCTGAGCGATTGTTTCCATCTCGCCCGTGGCTTTGCAGCCTTCCTTGACTTCCAGCAACTGATGCAGACCCTTCGACCATACGCGGCCCGGCGCGACGCGCCCCGTAGTCTGGTCGATCATCAGCACCTTGCCATCGCGCACCAGGTAATCGCGGTCGCGCGTGTAAAGATGATGTGCTGCAAGCGCGAAGCTCACGACCTCTTCGCGGTGCCTGCGGTCGTTCCACAGACCACCGATCGACGTGGCGCTGCCGTGCAGCGTCTGAGACCCCTGCTCGGTCAGCGTCGCCTGCCGGGCGCCAGCATCGACGCGGAACTCGACTCCCGGGCGGAGCCGTGCAGCCAGTTGCAGCGCCTGTTTGAAGTAGCCCTGCTGCTGATCGTTCACACGAGCCTGAGACAGGATGAAAGGAGTACGAGCCTCATCGATCAGGATGCTGTCCGCTTCATCGATCAGCGCCATCCACAAACCACGCAGCAGCAAGGACGCAGGCACCGCACCACTGTCGAGCTGGCTCACGCGCTCATGCAGATGGCTCGACATGCCACGCCGCACGAGCCGATCCCGCAGGTAGTCGAAGACCAGCTCCTTGGCAGTGCAATAAGTGACGTTGCAGCCGTAGGCTGCGCGGCGCGCGACTTGGTCCATAGGCTGGGTCACCGCACCGACGGTCAGTCCAAGGTACTGGTACACGGGACCCAGCCTTTCGGCGTCCCGCGCAACGAGGTAGTCGTTGGCGGTAAGCACGTGCACCGGAATCCCTGCCAGGCCCGCTGTCGCCGCGGTCAGTGCAGCGGCCAGAGTCTTGCCTTCGCCGGTCGCCATTTCCACCAGGCGGTTGCCGAGCATGATGTGCCCGGCGATCAGCTGAGAGTCGTAATGCGGAGTTCCAAGCTGACGGCGTGTCGCTTCGCGCACCAGCGCGAACGCCTCGGCCATGCTGTCACCATGCAAGCCGGATGCGGCCAGCCGGGCGCGCAGATCTCTCAAGCGTGTCTGCCACGCGCTATCGGACAGTGTGCGCAGTGTCTGATCGTAGGCGTGCACGCGCGCGACGAAGCGCCCGTGACGGCGCTGCTCCAGGCGCGTCAGGACGCGTGGAGCGCCCCACGCGCGCGCGGAGGTCGACCCGCGTTCATCGGCCCGCTCCGGATACGGTCCGGACGCAAACCCTGAGACTGACAGAGCACCGGATCTCATCGCGCTGCACCTGGTCGAGAGACAATCAGCTTTCCGGATTGAACTGCTTGAGGAACAGCTGCTGCATGCGCCGCTGCCATTGAAAAGCAAGCGGACGCGCGCCGTGATCGAAGCGCAGCCAGACACGCCCGCCCACGCGCTCCAGCGTCTTAGAGCTGAGGCGAAGGTCGAGCAGGAACACCGGTTCGAGCGTTCTCGTGCCGTCCTTGTCCGCGGGGTCGGTCACGAAAGGGCCGCCAGAGCGGTCGCCCAAGGCGGCTGTCGGCAACTGGGTGGTTGCAGCCGGCATCTCACCGGTCAGACGCGCTGTCAATGTGGTACCAGGAGAGTCTGTGAGCGAGACTTGCACCTCGCGCGTGTCGCTTCGGATCAGGCCGGCATCCTCCTGCGGCACTGCCACTTTCACGCTGATTTCTTCCGGGCGCAGCACATTCGCCAGCACCGTCCCTTTGTTCACGAAGCTGCCAGGCAGATCCTGCGCACGCGGCAGAACCAGAGTACCTTCGGCCTGACTCGCAACGCGCAAGCTGTCGAGGCGCTTCTCGATCTGCGCCAGCTCTGCGCGTTTGGCGGCAGCGTCCTCGGCAATCGACTTGGCACGCGCCGCGTTCCGGGCCACCTCCCGCGTGAACTCGACGTCCAGCCCCATGATCTCGGCTTCCACGCGTCGGCGCTCAGCGATGAGATCGGGATCGGCAAGCACCAGAATCGGATCGCCCGGCTTCACCGCCTGGCCGTCCTGGGCCAGCACTTCAGTCACAAAGCCGCTGGTCTCTGCGCGGACGCGCGCCTGCTCGGGCAACCAGACCACGCCCTGGGCCCGCGTAGCGAATGGGAACGGCACCACGCAAAACAGCACGAGTGCGGCTGCAGCGGCTCCGCCAGCCACCGCCATGCTGCGGCTGCGCGTGCGCGCGATCTGGGGCGCGCGCGTGAGAAATCGCCATACTCCAAGGAGCGGCTTGATCAGCATCGTCGCCACCACCGCCGCGGCAGCGAGAAGGCCCGTCCAGAACGAAAAGTGCCCCGCCCACAGAACGATCAGGCCAGCAATGAACCACCGGTACGCGTAGGAAAGAAGTGCGTAGCAGAACAGCACCGGCCCTTCGCCAGGTCCGGTGACCGGCGAGGACACGCTCTTCACGCCGAGCAGCTTGCGCTGTCCGAGATATCCCATGTACGCGCTGGCGCGCGGGCCCAGGTTCGGGACGTCGAGGAGGTCCGAGAGCACGTAGTAGCCGTCGAAGCGGAGCAGCGGATTGCCGTTGAACAGCACGGTCGACACCCCGCCGATCAGCATGATGACGAACGCGATGTCGCGCACGGTTCCGTCTTCGACGTGCAGCCAGACGATTGCAGCCAGAGCCGCGATAAACAACTCGACCATGATGCCGGCGGCACCCACTATCACGCGGCGGTGCTTCTCGGGGAAGGCGGACGCCGCCGAGGCGTCGACGAACGGCACCGGCACCAGCAGCAAGAGGCTCAACCCCATCTCCCGCACTTCGCCGCCCCACGCCTTCACCGCCAGCCCGTGCCCCAGTTCGTGCAGGACCTTGATCATTGGATAGCACAGCCACAGCAGCAGCAGATAGCGCGGCGTCAGCATGTGCACGACGGCGAAAGACGTGACCGCATTCCAGTTGGAAAGAGCCGCCAGCAGGCCGGCAAGCACGACCGCGGCCCACGCTGCCGCCACCGCGGGATGGAGCAGAGCGCGGGCGAGAGGGGCAAGGCGGTTCAAGAAAGGATCTGGATCGAGGAGCGGCACGCGGAAGGAAAGCGGATTCATCATTGACATGCGCCGCTTGCGGCCGCGTTCCAGGCTGCGGCGAAAGAGCTCCGCCACGTCCGGCGTGATCTCACACTGCAGAAGGCCGCTATCGCTCAACTGGCACAGGATCTCGATGGTATCGTCCTGCGTTGGCGCCCTGTCGCCAAGCGAGTTCAGCAAGGCATGCCAGATCTCATCGACGGGACGCTGGCCGTCCATGCGGCCGATGAAGTGAAAGGCACTCTCGTCGACCCGGTGATGACGCCCGGAGCTGGTATCCTGCAACAGATACCAGACTTGGCCGCGATACACGTGGCGCGACACGCGAACATGGCCACGCAGCCGGGGATGCAGGCCCGCGACGCGATACCAGCGGGAGCTGAACAGAGAATCCATGGTCCTATCCGATCCAGGACCAGAGTGTGAGGCGCAGCCAGTCCGAAATGCGGTGGGTCCAGATCCAGAGCAGCGAGCGTGAGCCCGCTTCGACTTTCCCTACACCGAGCAGCCCCGGCCGGAGCTCGCCCGCCTTGCCCTTCAACTTTGCCTCGACTTCAAAGTAATTGCGCCCCTGCGCGGTGGTCGCGACGGGCGTGATGCGGTTGACCTCGAGCGGTAGCGTGTCACCGGGCAGAGCTGACAAGGCGAGGAATCCGGTCTTGCCGAGCTTCACGTCCGCGATGTCGCGCTCGTCCACTTCGAGGATCACTCTGAAGTCGTGCTCGGGCGCGACTGTCATCAACGTCTCGCCCTTCTTGACCGGCGCTCCGAGAGACTGGCTGAGATCGCCGGAGATCACGACACCATCGAACGGCGCCTGAACTTGCGTCCGCTGCAGGCGTCCCTGGATGAGCTCAAGTTGAGAGCGCGCCTCGTCCAGCTTGGCGCCCGTGATCGCGACCTCCGACCGATCTTGCTTGACCAGCGCGGTGCCCAGGGAGTTCTCCAGCTGCGATACCTCGCTCTGCGCCTTTCGCTCTTCGAGTTTGAGGTCCTCGTCTGCGAGCTCAGCCACCAGTTGCCCAGCCTTGACGCGGTCGCCAGGACGCACGTGAGCATGCTTGAGGTAGCCGTCGGCGGGAGCCGCCAGAACGCGCTGGATTTCGCCTTCGAGACGCGCCGGAGCGCTTACTCGGTAATCGGAAGGCAGAAAAGCTGCGCCAACCAGCACCGCCAGCGAAGCGCCGACGCCGATCTTGAGCGCAACATGACCCGGCCCGAGCAATGGCTCCAGCGCTTCGCCCAGCGCGCCGACGAGTTTTGCCGGCCATGGCCGATCGACCGTGCGCTTCACCTCGAGCAAGGGTCCGAGCAGCGCCGCGATGTTCTCGCACAAGGCGAGGTCGGCGCGTCCCATCGCTTCGGATCTACCGCGCTCAAGCGTGATGCCGCCGCACGGCCGTCCCGCTTTCACCAGCGGTACCGTTGCGATCCAGGCCGAGCCGTGGCGCTGTGCGAGATCGGCATGCGCGCGATCCACTCGTGGTTGAGCGCCGTCAGGCAGCGGATACACCAGTGTCGCGCTCTGCCAGATCGCCTCCTCCATGGCGGCGCCAATATCACGCAGCAGTCCTTGATTCGCTCGGAATTCGGTTGCGTGCGACAGCGCCTCGACCTTGACGTGGCGACGGCCTGATAAGCCTACGCTCACGCGCTCGCAGCCGAACATGAGGGCCAGCTCCGTGGCAAACGCGGTCGCGGCTTCCACGAAACTTTCGTGCGCCTCGACGGTGGCGAGCAATTGGAGAATGCGTGTTGAATTGGGGCCCGGCAGCTCGACGGTACGGTCACCCACTTCGCTACGCAACGTAGGGATCTCCGCCGGGGGCGCCGCGGCGCTGGGGGTGGCCGCTGGCGGAACCCCTCTGGGTTCACCGCTGCTCACAGCGGGCGCGCTCGCCATGGCAGCGGCGAGAGGCTGCGTTTTGTCGTTCGGGACGTAGTTCGTCGTCATCGGCGCGAGCGCTTCGCTCGGTGTAGCCTTAGCGGGCGCTGCACCTTGCCGCACGTAGCTCTCGAAGCCCTCCGCGGCTCGGGTCAGGCTGTCAACAACGGCCTGCGGCGGAAGCGCCACGTCCGGATCAAAACCAACTGCTACCGCTCCAATCGTGCGTCCTTTCACCTGGATCGGGTAGGAGAACATGGGGCCGAGCGGAATGGGGCGCTCCGCACCGTTCAGACGCGGCTGCGACAGCGGCTGCTGTCGCTCATACGCTGCTTTCGCAGCGGCAGCCAATCCTTCGCCGGGAAGCCCACCCGGCGGCCAATGCGCTGCGGGCACCAGCGACTTGCTGTTGCGTGGCAATACCAACACCACGGCACCGGTGACGCCGTTGGCGTGCCCGCACTGCTTTTCGAGCCAAGCTTGGATCGCGGCCTGCATAAATTCAGCTGCCTGGATTGCGCTCCACAGGGTCCGACGCGGACCCGCTTCGAGAACCGTCGCGCTCATCAGCGTAGACAGCCCCCTCGGCGAATGTGAACCGCAAGGTTTGTGCCGGCGCGTATCGAGTCCAGCAGTCTGGACGCGCGCGGCTGGAGATGTGAACTTCCCGACTCGAAGCCGGATCAGTGCGGGTCTGCTGGAAGCGGCATGAGACGGCCGTTACGCGTCATGCGAATTGCAAAGATGTTTTAACCGCTGACATCTGCGAGAAGGTGAAATTTCTCGCGATGTCCTCGTGCTGCACGTTTATTGGGCACACCACCCGCCGTCGATCAAGACGTCGCTACCGCTCATGAATGAAGCCGCATCCGAGCAGATGTACAAAGCGAGCGCCGCGATCTCCTCCGGCTTGCCCCACCGCTTGAGTGGTGTCTGCGCCATGAGCGCCGCGTTCTTGGCGGGATCGGCTCGCAAAGGCGCGGTGAGATCGGTGGCGACGAACCCGGGACTGATCGCCACCGCCGTGATGCCATCGTCGGCGAGCTCCAATGCCAGTGCGCGCGTGAGCCCGAGCAGTCCGTGCTTGCTGGTCGAGTAGACGCCGCGGCCTTCGCTCGATACATGCGCCATGATCGAGGTCAGGTTGATGATGCGACCGTAGCCGCGACCTTTCATGTACGGGATGAAATAGCGGCACATGAGCCACGGGCCGGTTAGATTCGTCTCCATCACGGTGCGCCATTCGTCGAGAGTGAACTCGTGAATCTTCTTGCGAATCGCCGTCCCCGCGTTGTTGACCAGGATATGAGCGGCGCCAAAGCGCTCGGTGACCTCAGCCGCGAGCTTTTTGACCTGCGTCTCTTCGCGCACGTCGCAGATGAAGATTTCCCCTTCTGCGCCGAGCTCGCGCGCCAGGCGCTGGGTCTCGGCGAGCCTGTCCTGGGCTCTTCCGACCAGCGCGAGCCTCGCGCCCGCGCCGCCAAGAGCCAGCGCGATCGCCCGCCCGATGCCCCGGCTTGCCCCCGTGATGACAGCAACTCGTCCGTGCAAGAATTTGTCAGCCATTTGGTCTGGTCCTCGTGATTCGTGATCCGTGATGCGTTTCGTGATTCGAGATGGGCGTACCGCGCGCACCAATCACGAGGCGCGCAGTTTCAACGGCTCTCTCCGGTGATGACTTCGCCGAACAAGACCCAGCGCCTGCCATCGAAGCGGGCGAGCTGCATCTGCTCGATGGGATAGAAGTCATCCGCGGCTGTGTTGATCTCGATCCCGGGAAGCAGCATCGACAACCGAAGGTTCTTGAGGCTGGCCGCCTGCCGCATCACGTTCTCGCGTGTGAGCTCGTCACCGCACTGCTTGAGCACTTGGACCAGCGTTTGGGCCGCGCTGTAACCGTAGACGTTGAAGCTGTCGGTCAGGTCGCCCTGCGGGTAGTACTTCTTCATCCACTCCACCCAGTCTTTGAACGCTTTGTCCTTCTGCCACTGGGGATCCGTCGGATCCTTGAAATACAGGGCGGTAATCAGCCCAGTGGACTTGTCCAGGCCCGCGGGCTCCAGCACCGATGCGACGGAGGTGGATACGTTGGCCAACAGCCGCAGGGGCTGCCAGCCGATATCGTAGCTCTTGCGAATGGCCTGCGCCGCGAACTTGGGCACCGCCGAAATGAAGAACACGTCCGCGCTGGAGGCCTGTAGCGCCACGATCTGCGAGTCCACCGACGCGTCGGTGACTTCGTAGCTCTGCTCCCTGACGATCAGCGGGCCATTGCTGCCGAGGCCATCCTTCAGGCCTTTCAGATAATCCTTGCCGGCGTCGTCGTTCTGGTAGAGCACACCGACTTTCGCGTTGGGTTTGTGCAGACGCAGATACTTGGCGTAGATCCGACTCTCCGACTGATAGCTTGGCTGCCAGCCCATGGTCCAGGGAAAGTTCTGCGGATCGCCCCACTTGGTCGCACCCGTCGCCACGAGAAGGTGGGGAACTTTGCGAGCGTTGAGATATTTCTGGATCGCGGTATTGGTAGGCGTGCCAAGGCTCTGGAAGATGAGCAGCACGCCTTCGTCCTCCACCAAGCGGCGAATCTGCTCGACGGTCTTGGGCGGACTATAGCCATCATCCACGCTGATCAACGTAAGCCTGCGCCCATTCACTCCGCCCTGCTCGTTGATCATCTGGAAATACGCCGCCTCGGCGCGGCCGATGGTCCCATAAGACGAGGCCGGCCCGCTGTAGGGCATGGTCTGCCCGATCTTGATTTCAGAGTCGCTGGCGCCAGGGTCGTACTTCTTCTGTGCTATTGCCGGCCCCGCAAACGCCAGCATCGACGCGACGAACCATACGAGAATCTGACGCATACCTGTCACGGCAGCGCCCGCCGAGAATAGATTGTTTCGCAGCTCC
>DATJZQ010000048.1:0-3815 GCA_035499005.1 Burkholderiales bacterium
AGCGGCGCGTTCGGCTGGGTCCTGCGCGTAACGATCTGCGTGACTTCCAGCCCATGACGCGCCAGGCATGCTCGCGCGGTCTCGGCGGTATATGACTTGCGCAGGGGCTGCACGATGCGGTGGCGCAGCTTCTTCCCGGCCCAGCGCAGCAACGCCAGCGGACGAAACCGCGGGACGAGGTATTCACGCACCTTGACCTTCAGCCGCTCGAGGCGGCTCATGTCAGTCTGGATGAGCGCGACGTACCGCCCGGACGGTTTGAGCACGCGGTGGATCTCGGCGGCGGCTGCGTCCGCGTCTTCAAAGTGCTCCATGACCGCGACGGCGACCACCACATCGAAGCATTCCGGCGGAAACGGTAACGCCTCCGCCCGCGCCACGGCGCAGTCGGCCCGCGAGCGGCGCTTCGCTCTGAGCAGCGCCTCGACTGAGGGATCGATGCCGAACTTGGCAACGCCGCTCAGCGTCGCGAGCAACATTCCCTCACCGCAGCCGATCTCGAGCACGCTGTCGTTGGCCGAGGTTTGAGCCAGCTCGCAAAAGTACTTCAGAAAGGGCTCGGAGCGACCCTGATCCTCCCATACGTTCACGTGGTGGCCATAGATGCCGTCATAGATCTCGCGAAGCTTGAGCGCGCTGGCACCGGTTGACTCGGTGAGAAAGCACGGAATCCCCTCCATGACCGGGAAAGTGATCTGGCAATTGGAGCATCGGTATGCAACCAGGGGGCCCTTGCACTTGGGGCAAACGTACATAGTGCGATCGACCTCAACGTCCGGCGCGGAGTAAATCATCAGGATCTCGTCGATGCGACGCGAAGTCCGGCGTATGCAATTGTCGTGCTGCGCTATCGCGACGAGCAACGAGAGGTGCTGCCAGGTGGCGCGGAGCTCATTATTCTCATCGGCGAAGAACGCGGAGGGCGCGAGTGCTGCATGTTATGTTACGCACACGCTGCGATCCCCTACGCGCATCGCCTGGCGATCCTGTGTTAAGCACTGGCATCCTTGAAGCATACCATGTGGTTGCTGCAGACAAGCGTGTGTCTCTCCTCATTGCGCACGCACAAGCGCAATTGCGCACGCACAGGCGCAGGTGGAAATCAGCGCCTGCCCATATAATCGGGCCCGGGTGCCCCACGACCGATTTCAGCATCTTCAATTCCCCTGATGTCCGATTCGGCTGAAAGATCCGCTGCGCCACTCAAAGTGCTGCACGTCTGGTATGCGGACTATCCGTGGGACGTCCGGGTGGAGAAGGTTATCGCGGCACTGAACGCGGCCGGCATGGTGGTGCACCTGGTTGCACGCAATGTGCGCAATCGACCGCCACGCGAGAGGCTTGATGGCGCCGAAGTGCACCGGATGAAGTGGATTCACACCTGGCCCGCAGTCTCCAGGCTGGTCAATGTGGTGTCGTCACTTCCTGCCTTCCTCAACCCCCGATGGATATTGCACATTCGCCGGGCAGCCCGCCTGACGCGGCCCGACCTGATCCTGGTCCGCGACTTGCCGCTCGCGCCCGCGGCGATCTGGATCGGACGTCGCCTGGGGATCCCCGTCGTTCTTGATATGGCGGAAAACTATCCCGGTTTCCTCCGCACGCTGCGCAACACCGGAGCGTTGCGTGGCGTCGACCTGTTGGTGCGGAACCCGTGGCTGGCCACACGCGTCGAGCGCTACGTCGTACGGCGCGCCCAGGCAGTCATCTGCGTCATTGAGGAGTCGGCGCAGCGACTCACCGAGCTTGGGGTGCCGGAGAGCAAGCTCGCGGTAGTGCGGAATACGCCGCGCATCGACGCTGCGTCCGCAGCGGCAAGCCGCACGGATGTGAGCAGCGTCCTGACGGTCGTCTACCTCGGACTGGTCGAGCGACATCGCGGCGTGCAGGACCTGGTTCGCGCCGTAGCCCAGGGTCGCCAGCACGGCTTGCAGCTGCGGCTGGTGGTCATCGGCGACGGCACGAGCTTCGGCGAGTTGCAGGGACTCGCACGTGATCTCGGGGTTCTCGGCAGCGGCGTTGAGTTGCTCGGCCGACTCGAGAACAGACGGGCGCTGGACATCGTCGCGCGCGCGGATGTCGGCGCCATTCCGCACATGCCGTGTGACGCTTGGGACGCGACGATTCCGAACAAGCTATTCGACTACATGTCGCTCGGGCTGCCGGTCATCACCAGTAATGTCCGACCGGTACAGCGAATTGTCCTGCAGGAAGCGTGCGGGCTCGCGTACCAGTGGGGGAACATCGACGACTTGTGCTCGAAGCTCGCTACGCTGCGTTCGGCCGCCGAGCGGCAGAAGATGGGCGATGCGGGCCGACGCGCCGTGCACTCCAAGTACAATTGGTCCAACGACGGCGGCGTGTTGTCACGAACGCTGCTCGCAGTGCACGATAGTTACCTTACGGCTCGAGCTCACGGTGGCAGGTGATGGGTATGCAGCGCCGCCGGTATCCTGCAGGGAAGAACTGACAACATGCGCTGGCAAGTCAAATGCATGATCGATAACGCGAAAGCGCTGTTGCCGTTCCAGGCGCAGTTGCGACGGCTCAAGGACCGCTTGGTGCCCTACCAACCCAACCTCGACGACGACATCCACACGATTCAGCAGGGGATCCGCCAGGTGCAGTGGGTTGACGCCGTGTCGCCGATCAGGGGCACGACGGTTCTCGAGGTCGGCAGCGGCTGGCAGCCGATGATCCCGGTGCTTTACTCACTGGCGGGAGCCGCCCGTGTCTATCTCACCGACCTCAATGTGCTGCTGCGTCCGGACACATTCGCCGCCGCGCTGCGCGCCCTGCGCACTCAACGAGCGGCGATTCTGCGGGAGCTCAAGCTCGAGGCGCAGACCCTCGACCACGCGCTGCGTGAAGATCCGGCGGCCTCGATGGAACGACGCCTCGAGGAATTGCGTCTCGTGTACCTGGCACCGTGCGACTGCCGGAAATTGAATCTGCCGGCTGAATCCGTGGACGTGGTCACCTCGCGCGCCTGCCTCGAACACATTCCGCCCGATGTGCTGCTGGACATCTTCCACGAGTCGCATCGTCTGCTGAAGCACGGCGGTTTGGCATGCCACTGGGTCGATCCTTCCGACCATTGGGAGCATCAGGACAAGAGCCTCAGCCGGGTAAACTTCCTCAAATACTCCGATGCCCTGTTCCGTCTGACGTACATCAACCCGATCAACTATCAGAACAGGCTGCGTCATCCCGAGTACGTGCAGATGCTCGACACGGCGGGCTTTCGCCTCGTGCGCGAGGAACGCCAGGTGGACGAAGCGTCACTGCGGCGTCTGCCACACATGCGCCTGACGGAACGGTTCCGCAAATTCTCCTACGAGGACCTCGCGACTATCGACAGCCTGCTGCTGGCCGTCAAAGGTTGAGGCCGCTGCGGTCGGCACCGCATCGCCTGGCTGGCGTGGCAGCGCATGTCAACTGCGCGCGCCTGCGACCAGGGCTTGCGGTGACGCCTCCGAGGGCTCGACCGCCGGGTCCGTGCCACGCGCCGGCAGGGTGATGCGCACCAGCGCCGCCGCCGTTGCCACCAGCATCCATAGTGCCGCGGAATACCCCTGTGACAGGAAGAAACCGGCCGCGAAGTTGCCGGCGAGCCCAATACGTATCGCGCGCGCGTAAAGCGCCGCCCGGGCGTCTTGTCCACCCGAGGAAGCCTGTCGTGCCAGCCGGGCAATACGGCCGAGGTTCCTCCACGTTGTCAGGTAACTGTAGAGGTAGAGAAGCAGGCCGAGCACGCCGAGCTCCACGAACACCTGAACCAGGCAGTTGTGGGCTGCGCGGTACTGCCCGCCGCC
>DATJZQ010000049.1:0-7814 GCA_035499005.1 Burkholderiales bacterium
GGTACTGGAGCAGGTCGTTGCTGCCGATCGAATAGAAGTCGGCGTCGAAATCAGCGAGCGTCAGGGCAGCAGCCGGCACTTCCACCATCATGCCGAGCGGCGGCATCGCGGCCTGGACACCGCTCGCCAGCAACTCTCGCATCGCCTGCGCCAGCAGCTCGCGGCACTGCGCCAGCTCTTCGGGCAGCGCGATCATCGGCACCATGACTTTGACGTTGCCATGCACCGCCGCACGCGCCAGCGCGCGCAGCTGCACCATCAGCACTTCGGGCCTGCGCAACGACAGCCGCACACCTCGCACGCCCAGGAACGGATTGCTCTCGCCAGCTCGCGTGAGACCGGGGATCGGCTTGTCGCCGCCGGCGTCGAGCGTGCGGATAGTCACGGGGCGTCCCGCCGCCCACTTCGCGATGTGGCGGTACACGCGGTATTGCTCCTCCTCATCGGGGAGCTGCTCGCGGCCATGGAAGAGAAACTCGGTGCGCACCAGCCCGATGCCGTCCACGTGCTCAACGTCGATTCCGGCAAGCTCCTCGGGTCTGGCTACATTGATCAGCACGTGCACTCGTTCGCCGCTCGCCGTGTTGGCTTCGGGCGCGAGGTGCACGGCATCGGCGCGTGCGCGCTCGGCGTGAGCTGCGCGCCGCCGCTCGAAGTCCTGACGAGAGGACGCGTCGGGGCCGAGCACGAGACATCCGTCCTGCGCATCGAGCAGCGCTTCGTCGCACGCCTCGACGCGCGACAGGTCCACGCCCACCAGCATCGGCACGCCCCGCGCCCGGGCCAGGATCGCGACGTGACCGGTGGCGCCGCCTCTTTGCAGCACGAGCCCGCCCTCGGACCAATCACACGCCAGAAAACGCGACGGCGCGAGATCTTCGGCCAGCACGATGCTCCCCGCGGGGATCGACTGCTGTGCATCTCCGAGCAAAGCATCGAGAACGCGCTCGCGCAGGTCGCGCAGATCCGCCGCGCGCCCACGAAAGTACGTATCCTCCGCGCTCTCGTAGTCCGCGACCAGCGCATCCAGCACCTGGCGCCACGCCTCGTCGGCAGACCGTCCAGCACGAATAGCGGCGTGTGTCGGACCCGTGATTTCGTCGTCTTCGAGCAGGGCGAGCTGAAAGGCAAGTATCCCCGCGGCTTCCTCGTCCGCGGTCTGGTCGGCGAGCGCGGCGAGCGCACTCTGCGCCTCTGCGATTGCAGCGGCGATTGCGTCGCGTTCCGCCTGTGCCGAAGCAACTCGGCGCGCCGTGCGCTCGACTGCCTGAAGCCGGAACACCGGCCCGCGAGCAAGTCCGGGGGAAGCCGGCGTGCCGGCGAGTCTAAGCATCGGCCTGGGGCTCGAAATCCCGTTCGACCAACGCGACCAGCGCCTGGACTGCGGCAGCCGCGTCCGCGCCCTCGGCGCGGAAGTGCAGCATCGAGCCTTTCGGCGTCTTCGAGCCCATCACCTTGACGATGCTCTTGGCATCGAGCCACGGGCCGTCGGGCGAGCTGGAGAACTCGATCTTGGAAGCGAAAGTCTTGGCGAGCTGGGTGAGTTTGACCGACGGTCGCGCGTGCAGCCCGATCTCGTGCTCGATGCGCACGCTGCCGGTGGCGCTGGGTGTCATGGGCGCGTTATCCATCACCGTGCTCGCAACTCTTCCGCGGTGCGCCGCACCTGGTCCAGGGTCGAGCCGGCGGAGGCCTCGGTTCCCGCCATGACCGCGCCCTCGACCACCGGCGCGTCGCAGATCACGACGCGGTCGCGCCGGTCCTCGGACAGCAGCTCGACTGCCATCTCGCTGTTGGTTTCCGCCCCGCCCAGGTCGACGAGAATTGCGACGCCTGCGTCGGACCAGGCCCTGTCGATCGCCGCGACGATCGCTTCGACATTGGTCCCCAATCCGCCGCCCGGCGCCCCTCCGCACCAAGCAAGGGGCACGACGTCCCCCACCATCTGACGCACCATGTCCGCCGCCCCGCGCGCCACGTCGGGCGAATGGGACACGATCACGATGCCGACGTTGCCGGCATTCATCCTGGGTTTGTCTGAAGTCATCTGGATATCACCTGATTCTTGTCCGTACTCGTCATCGGTTGCTTCCCCTCCAGCACGTCGGCCACGGTCTCGACCATGAGCCACGACGAGCGCGCCCCTGGGTCCATATGACCCACACTGCGCGCGCCGAGAAACGAAGCGCGCCCGCGCACCGCCTGCATGGGCACAGTCGCAGCCGCGGCCGCTTGAGCAGTAGCGCGTAACTCGGTGTACACGTCCCCGCCGCTCCGCCGCAGCGTCTCGAGCACGGGCACCAGCACGTCGAGCATGGTCTTCATCCGGACGTCCGACTTCCCCCGCGTCTTGACGGCCTCCACCGCTGCAGAGAATGCCTCCGCGAGCGCGGCGCGCGTGGGCGATTCCGGAAACGCCTTGCCCAGCGCAATGAACAACGTGCCATACAGCGGGCCGGACGCGCCGCCCACTTTCATCACCAGGGCCATGCCGACGGCCTTTAGTGCTTCCGGCATCGGCAGCGCGGAGGTCTTGTCGAGATCACCCAGCACCGCTTCGAAGCCCCGCTTCATGTTGATCCCGTGATCCCCGTCGCCGACAGCCTGGTCGAGCGCGGTCAGCTCCTCGGCATGATCGATCACACAGCGGGCGACTTCGCCGATGAGCTTGCGTTGCAGCTGCGCATCGATCTGCATTCACTACCTCCGTCAAGCCTGGATACGCCGCCCGTCGGCGTCGAAGTAGGTGGGATCGGTCAGCTCGACCGACAATGCGTCTCCCGGCTTCCAGCGCGCATGCGGATCCGCGAGGGTCACCAGGTTGTGGCCACCGACCTCGAGGTGCAAGTGATTCTGATCACCGAGGTGCTCGATCCGCTTGAGCAGGCCCTGCGCTGCTCCGTTGTGCGCACGCGCAATGCGCAGTTGTTCGGTGCGTGCGCCGATGGTGTGCGTTCCCCGCGGGGCAGCCGGCGCTGGCAGCACACCGGCGGGAATCAGGTTGATGGCGGGCGTGCCCAGGTGGGCGGCAACGTAAGTGTTGGCCGGGCGCTCGTAGACCTCCCGCGGTGTGCCGACCTGCACCAGCTTGCCCTCCGACAATATGCCGATGCGGGTGGCCATGGTCATGGCCTCGATCTGATCGTGCGTCACGTACAGGATCGTCGCACCCAGCTCGGACTGGATGCGCTTCAGCTCGAGGCGCAGCTCCGCGCGCAGCTTGGCGTCCAGCGAAGACAGCGGCTCGTCCATCAGGTAAATGGCAGGCGAGCGGACCAGCGCGCGGCCGATTGCCACGCGCTGCATTTCGCCTCCGGAAAGGCGCGTTGCCCGGTTGGTGAGCTTCGATTCGATGTGCAGAAGCTCGGCAACGCGATGCACGGTGCGCCGTACCTCCTCCTCGGGCTGGCGCCGCGCCGGCGAGCGCAGAGGAAATGCGAGGTTGTCGTAGACGGTGAGATGCGGGTAGAGCGAGTACTGCTGGAACACGAAGGCGACGTCGCGCACGGCTGGCGGCTCGGCCGTCACGTCTCGTCCAGCGATACTCACGTGACCTTCGTCGGGACGATCCAGGCCCGCTACGACGCGCAGCGTGGTGGTCTTGCCGGCGCCAGTTGGACCCAGCAGCACCATGAGCTCGCTGTCCGCGATATCGAGCGACAGCTCCCCGATCGCCGTGATGTCGCCGAAGCGTTTGGTCACGCCGGACAGACGTACCTCAGCCATCGAGCGCTCCTTCGTACAAGGCGCTGCGCAACGCGCGCCCCGAGCTCGCGTCGAACAGCACCAGGCGTTCGGCGCGCAGTGCGAGCCCCACGCTGTCTCCGATGCCGACCGCCCGCGACGCCGGCACCCGCGCCTTCACTTGTCCATGCGGGGTGTTGACGGTGACGATCTGCGTGGTGCCCAGATACTCGGCGCCGAACACGCGCCCGCGCAGTGCGCTTTCGTCGGCAAGCTGGACATGCTCCGGCCGCAGGCCGAGAGCGAGCTTCCCGGCAACCTCCTCGCGCTGCTGCGGCACATCGAGCTCGGCGCCATTCACTCGCACCCTCCGGTCCCCGGGGCGCACAGCGCCGTCGAAGCGCAGAAAGCTCATCGGCGGCGAGCCGATGAAGTCGGCCACGAACATGCTGGCGGGCTGGTCGTAGATCTCCTGCGGCGTGCCAACCTGCTCGACAACGCCCTGGTTCATCACCGCAATACGATCGGCCATGGCCATCGCCTCGAGCTGGTCGTGAGTGACGTAGACGGTGGTGGCGCCGATGCGCTCATGCAGCTGGCGCAGCTCGGCGCACATCAGCCGCCTGAACTCTGCGTCCAATGCACCGAGCGGCTCGTCCATCAGAAAGGCCTTGGGGCGACGCACGATAGCGCGGCCCAACGCAACGCGTTGGCGATCGCCGCCCGACAATCCCCCGACGCCGCGCTTCAGCAGGTGCTCGATGCGCAGCAGGCGCGCGGTTTCCTCGACCCGTTTGCGCACTTCCTCGCGCGGCACGCGCTGCGATCTGAGCGGATAGGCGATGTTGTTGAACACGCTCAGATGCGGGTAGAGCGCGAACATCTGGAACACGAACGCGATATCGCGTTGCGAGGCGCGCAGAAACGCGACGTCCTCCCCGTCCAGCAGGATGCGGCCCTGCGTGGGCAGCTCGAGGCCTGCGATCATCCTCAGGGTAGTGGTTTTGCCGCAGCCCGAGGGCCCCAGCATCACGAAAAACGTGCCGTGCTCGACGGTGAAGCTCGACTGCTTCACGGCGGCGAACTCACCGAACTGCTTGCGGAGATTCTCGACGCGGATCTCGGCCATGACGGTCAGTCCGGGAAATGGCTCACGACCACGAAGGCCAGCGTGCCGGCCAGGATGGTCACGAACGAGTAGGTATAGAGCGCCAGCGAGAACGGCTGCATCAGCATGAACACGCCGATGCCGATCAGCGCCGTGGCAGCGGCTTCCCACGGCCCGCGGCGGAACAACCGCCGGCCTCGCGCTGCCGCATTGGCCCTGGCGTTCATCGCCGCAGCGCCCCAAAAGTGATGCCACGCAGCAGGTGCCGGCGCAGTAGCACGGTGAACACGACGATCGGAATCAGGAACAGCGTGGTACCCGCCGCCACCGCCGGCCAATCCTGTCCGCCCTCGCCGATGATGATGGGAATGAAAGGCGGAGCGGTCTGCGCTTCTCCGGAGGTCAGCAGCACGGCGAACGCATACTCGTTCCACGCGAAAATCAGGCAGAAGATCGCCGTCGCCGCAATCCCCGTGCTGGCCTGCGGCAGCACCACCTTCCAGAACGCCTGGAAGCGAGTGTAGCCGTCCACCATCGCCGCCTCTTCGTATTCGCGGGGTATCTCGTCGATGAAGCCTTTGAGCAGCCACACCGCAAGCGACACGTTCACTGCGGTGTAGAGCAGGATCATGCCCAGCAGCGTGTCCGACAGCCCGAGTTGCCGGTACATGAGGTAGATCGGGATCGCCACCGCGATCGGCGGCATCATGCGCGTCGACAAGATAAAGAACAGCAGGTCGTCGCGCAGTGGCACGCGAAAGCGTGAGAATGCGTAGGCCGCGAGCACGCCCAAAAACACCGCCAGGAAGGTGGAGCCGAAGCCGATGATCAGCGAGTTCATGTAGCGCTGGCCGAACTTCGACGGCCCTGCGATCACCATGTTGCGCGAACGGACCAGCTCGTCGTACCACGTCTGCGCCTTCGGCAGCGTCGCAATGTACTCCGGCGTTTGCCGGCTGCGCGTGGTGAACAGGTTGACGTAGCCCTCGAGCGAGGGCTCGAAGACAACCTTCGGCGGATAGGAGATCGAGTCGGGCGGCGTCTTGAATCCGGTCAGGAAGATCCACGCGAGCGGCAGCATCGACAGCAGCGCGTAGAAGACGACCACGGCACCCGCGACGCGCTTGGTCCACGGCGTGGGCTCGACGACCGAATGGGCAGCGGCGCTCATCGATTCTTCACCGCGTTGAGCGCCTTCACATAGATGTTGGCGGCGCCGAACACCGTGACAAACAGGATGATGGCCAGCGCAGACGAGTAACCGGTGCGCCACTTCTCGAACGCCTCGCGCTTGAGCGTGATCGACACGACTTCGGTGGTGGAGCCCGGCCCGCCCGACGTGAGCAGGTTCACCATGTCGAACATCTTGAAGTTCTCCATGGCGCGGAACAGCACGGCCAGCATCAGAAACGGCAGCACCATCGGTACCGTGACGGTCCAGAACTGGCGCCACACGGATGCGCGGTCCACCTCCGCCGCCTCGTAGATGCTCTCCGGGATCGAGCGCAGGCCGGCCAGGCAGATCAGCATGACGTACGGCGTCCACATCCACACGTCCACCAGCACGATGGCCCACGGCGCGAGGCGCACCTCGCCGATCATCTCGAACGAGCTCGGATCGATGCCGGTGACAAACGAGATCAAGTGGTTGTACAAGCCGATCTGCGGCTGGAACAGGAAGCTCCAGAACGTGCCCACCACCGCGGGCGACAGCATCATCGGCAGCAGGATGACCGTGGTCCACAGGCTGTGGCCGCGGAAGCGTTTGTTGATGAGCAGCGCCAGCGCGAAGCCGATCAAGACTTCGAGCAGGATCGACCAGAACACGAAATGAGCGGTCACCTGCATCGAGTGCCAGATGTCCGGATCGGTCAGGACGCTGCGGTAGTTGTCCAGCCCGACCCACTCGAGCGCCCGGTTGGCGCGGTTGGCCTTGAAGTTGGTGAACGAGAGCTGGATCGTCCAGATCAGCGGAAAGATGTTGATCGCCAGAAGCAGCAGGATCGTCGGGGCGATGAAGGCCCAGGTGATCGCGCGATCGGAGGCTCCGCGCAGTCGGCGGGACAACGCCTCGGGGGTGCTCCTCGCGGCGCGGCGCGCAACCTCGTGCGCCACGGTCGAATCAGGCATGGCAGATCTCGGCTGCTGCTGTAATGGAGCGGCGATGGGCCGGCGAGAATGCTAACACCGGGGTGGGGAGTGCGCCCCACCCCGGGGTGCAATTACATCTTCTTGCCTTCGTCCTTGAACACCTTGGTCCAGTCCTGGATCAGCAGGTCGAGCGCCTGCTTGGCCGTGCCCTTGTCGGCCACCACGTAGTCGTGGATGCGCTTCTGCATGTCGAGCAGCAGCTCCGCGTAGGCCGGCTCCGCCCAGAAGTCCTGCACCATCTCCATCGACTTCAGGAAGTCGGTCGCGAACGGCGCGCTCTTGGGGAAGCTCGGGTCATTGAGCACTGCTTTGCTGCACGAATAGCCGCCCAGCGCCCACCACTTCTTCTGCACGTCGGTCTGCGCGAACCACTTGATGTACTTGAGCGCGTCATCCTTGCGCTCCGAGTACGCGACCACGGAGATGCCCTGGCCGCCGAGCTGCACGCCCTTGTACTTCTGCTCGGGGTTTACGAAGAACCCGATCTTGGCGCCGCCGACGTTCGGGTCTTTGTACAGACCCGGGAAGAAGGCGAACCAGTTCATCATCATCGCCACCTGGCCCGACTTGAACGCGTCCAGGCCCTCCTGCATGTAGGCGTTGGTCAGCCCCGGCGCCGTGCAGCACTTGTACAGCGACTTGTAGAACTCGAGGCCGGCCACCGCCCCCGGCGAATTGACGAAGCCGTCCATGTGATACGGCTTCTTCGGATCGTCGTACTTGAACCCGAACGGGTAAAGGACGTTGGTGACACCCATCGTGATGCCTTCGGATCCGCGCTCGGTGAAGATGTAAGCGCCGTAGACTTTCTTGCCGTCGATCTCGCGGCCCTGGAAGAACTCGGCGATCTGCTTGAACTCGGCCCAGGTCT
>DATJZQ010000050.1:0-3435 GCA_035499005.1 Burkholderiales bacterium
GGTGATTGTGATCGACAGTGACCTGGGCCAGTCTGGCGCATCGTCCATCGATCGTGAGGGCTTTCAGCGGCTGGTCGCAGAGGTCGGCCTGGGGCGCGCGGGCATCGTGCTTGGGCTCGAGGTCTCACGCCTGGCCCGTAACTCCAGCGACTGGCACCGCCTGCTGGAGATCTGCGCGCTCTCCCAGACACTCATTCTGGATGAGGATGGTGTCTACGACCCGTGTACCTTCAACGACCGCCTGTTGCTCGGGCTCAAAGGGACCATGTCGGAGGCAGAGCTCCACGTCCTGCATGCTCGTCTGCGCGGCGGCATTCTCAACAAGGCGCGCCGCGGAGAGCTTCAAAGTCCGCTGCCTATCGGTTTCGTCTATAACGCGCAAGGGCAGGTCGCGCTCGATCCGGATGCCCAAGTGCAGGCCACGCTGCACCACTTCTTCGCCACGTACCGGAGGACCGGTGCTGCGCGCTCGACGATCAAGGCGCTTCGCGAAGAGAAGGTGCTGCTGCCTCGACGTGTCCGCACCGGCCCGCGGCGAGGCGACCTGGTGTGGGGTCCCTTGAATCACTGGCGCGCGCTGCAACTCCTGCACAACCCGCGCTACGCCGGTGCCTACTTCTTTGGACGCCATCGCTCCCGCAAACTGGCCGACGGCAGGCTGAGGGTCGACGCCCTCGACCGGGACGAGTGGCTCACGCTGCTGCCCGGGGCCCACCAAGGCTATATCTCCTGGGACGAGTTCGAGAGCAACCAGCGTCAGCTGCTCGAGAACGCGCGAGCCCACGGGGGGGATCGCCGGCGGAGCCCGGCGCGCGAGGGGCCGGCGCTGCTGCAGGGCCTGGTGCTGTGCGGCACGTGCGGCGCACGCATGACCGTGCGCTACCACCAGCGCGCCCATGGGCTCCGTCCCAACTACGTCTGCCAGAGCGAAGGAATCGAACGGGGCACGCCCATCTGCCAGGACCTCCCAGGCGCCGGCCTCGACGAAGCCATTGGTGACCTGTTGCTGGCGACGATGACTCCCGTCGCCCTGGAGGTCGCGCTCACCGTGCAGAGGGAGATGGTGACCCGCATCGACGAGGCGGACCGCCTGCGCAATCAGCGCGTCGAGCGGGCGCGCTACGACGTCGAGCTGGCACGCCGGCGCTACATGCAGGTCGATCCAGACAACCGCCTCGTGGCGGACGCACTCGAGGCCGAGTGGAACGAGCAATTGCGAGCGCTCTCCGCGGCGCAGGAGGAGTACGAGAAACAGCGCGCCGCCGACACCCTGGTCGTCGATGAGCAGCGCCGCGCGGAACTTCTCGCCCTCTGCACCGACTTCCCCAAGATGTGGCGTGATCCCAGAACGTCGATGAGAGATCGCAAGCGCGTTGTGCGCCTGCTGATCGAAGACGTGACCCTGGTCCGCGGCGAGGCGCTCCACGCCCACGTACGCTGGCGCGGTGGCGCTACCCGCAGCCTGGTACTCCCCGTCCCCAAGTGCGCCTGGGAACTACGTCAGACACCGCCCGAGGTCCTTCGGGAGATCGCTCTCCTGCTCGAGCAACACAGTACTCTGGAAGTCGCACGCATCCTCAACGCACGCGGTCTCCGCTCCGGTGGCGGGCTTCCCTTCACCCGCAGCAGCGTGGTCCACCTCCGCCACGCGCACGGGCTGAGGACGCGCTTCGAGCGGCTTCGCCAAGACGGCCTGCTCACCACGCGGGAGATGGCACTCGAACTCGGAGTCTCGCCGCGCACCGTCAAGATCTGGCGCGATGCGGGCCTGCTGCGCGCGGAGCGTTACAACGACAAGGGGGAATGTCTCTACGCCAGAATCGACGGGGCAGCACCTCGCAAACAGCAGGGGAAGAAGCTGTCGGATCGCAGGCTTGAACAGCAGGTCCTGTCGGATTGAACGGAGGAGGTGCAGTGTGAAGCGTCGTCCTTCAGGTTCGGGCTACAAGCGGGCAGCTTGTGGCATCTGACGGCAGCGCCGCGAAGAAGTTCCCGGAACTCGTCGGTGAACAATGGATCGCGATCGTGGATGAGATAGCGCATACCCCCGAGGAAGCCATCGACGTGGTCGGTGAGGTTGCGGGCGATCTGCTTCATCCAGGCTGCATGAGGCTGCCGTACGATGCCCGCGATCTGGAAGCGCCGCGTCTCGATGTCGATGACGAAGAGGACGAAATAGCGGGCCAAGCCAGCGAGCGTAAGCACCTCGACGGTGAAGAAGTCCGCCGCCGCGATCGAACCCAAGTGCGCCTTCAAGAAGGTGGCCCAGGGCATCCGCCTGCGGCGAGAGGGTGCGGGTTCGAGACCGTGATCGAGGAGGATGCGCTTGATGGTATTTCGGGCGAGCACGTGTCCAAGGTTGCGCAGGGCGTCACGGATCCGGGTGTAGCCCCAGCTCGGATTCTCCGAGGCGAACCTGACGACCAGGGCCCGAAGTGACACGGCCGTCCCAAGGCGACCAGGTCCGCGCCGAGCAGTACCGTTGTACTTGGCGGCGATGAGCTCACGGTACCAGCGAAGAATCGTGTCGGGCGTTACAAGCCCGGCGAGCCCGTCCAGCGCGCGTCGGCCCAGCACTCGGCCCTTTGCCGCGAGGCGGCGGCGCTGGCTGTCGGTGAACCGCAGCTTCCCGCCACCCAGCTGCTTCGCGGAGCACTCGGTTCTCCTCTTTGAGGTAGTCGATCATGTCCAGCTGGCGCCGGTTGACCCAACCAGCGAACGTCATCAGAAGGAAGTGCAGCGGCGCGGTGCTCATCGTGCCCCACCCTACCCTGTCGGACGTCGCGTCGGATCGCCCCACCTACCGCCGCCCGCCATGCGTCAAGATCCCAAGATCACGAGCTGTTGTTGCCGATCGTGTTCTGGCACCAGACGAGCCGGACCGGGTCTGGCCGGTCGCGCGGAGCCTTCCAGACCGCGTGCGAGCTACGAGGGCAGGTCTCTCGCAGCTGCCCATGGCAAGGCGCTCGGCCCGTGAAGGAAGGGGCACAGGCGCCGGAAGCTGGCCCACGCCAGTTCGTCCAGGGTCCTCTTTGATCCCGACCGCTTCCCTTGCATGGCACCCCCTCGAAATTTTGGAGACCTAATTTCGGAGACCTTCTCACCAGTCAAAGAAGTAAGCGAGGCCGAGACCGACCCCGTACTTGTAGAACTCGGTCTCGGCGGATTGCGACAACGTGGCCTGGTACCATACCGAGATCGACAGCGACTTCTGCCTATCGGTGTACAGGCCCGCCACGCCCTTCATGATCGGAATGAAGGTGCTCCTGACGAAGTCCCAGCCGAGCCTGGTGTCCAGCGCGAGGTACGACCGGCCCGGAAGAGTCGCCGCCAGGATGGGCTCGACGTAGAACAGATTCAGTTCTGGGTAACTGCTGCTCGAACCGATGGACCGAGTCCACTGGACCTGGGTGGTGATCGAAAGCCAGCGCTGCA
>DATJZQ010000051.1:0-4926 GCA_035499005.1 Burkholderiales bacterium
TGCAGCAGTGTAAACAGCTGATGGTCGACCTCCTCCCCGACTTCGTTGCTGAAGACCCAGGACGGGCGGATTTCGATCCTCTTCATATGCAATCCGGTGCATATTGTTGTGCGCTATCGATGTTGCTAGCTTTACACAAAACTACGGTTGCTTGCCAGTATACTTATGCACTCCAATGCATATTTATGATGCAGCAAATGGCGAGGAACAGAGCCCGATGAAGGGGGAAGCGATGACCGGGGGTTCAAGCCCTAGCGCGCACGACGAAGTGGCGGCGGAAGAGGCGATCGCGCTGCATGCCGCCCGACCCGGCGGGCTGCTGCCCCTTTTGCACGCGATCCAGGATCGCCTCGGGTACGTTCCGCCATGGGTTTTGCCGCGGGTGGCCGAGGCGCTCAATATTTCCCGCGCTGAGGTGCACGGCATGGTGACGTTCTACCACGATTTCCGCACTTCCCCTGCTGGACGGCATGTCGTGAAACTGTGCCGGGCTGAAGCCTGCCAGTCGATGGGCGCGGACGCGCTGGCGCGGCACGCGGAAAATCGCCTACGAACCCAATTCCATCACACCAGCGCAGACGGCATCACGCTCGAGCCAGTCTATTGTCTGGGCGACTGCGCCTGCTCGCCGGCCATGATGATCGATGGCCGACTATACGGTCGCGTTACCCCTGAACGCTTCGACCATTTGCTGAAGTCCATGGAGAAGCCGTGACTGTGACCGTCTATGTTCCTCGCGATGCTGCCGCGCTGTCTGTAGGCGCAGAAGAAGTCGCGGTGGCGATCACACGCGAGGCCGCGAAACGCGGTGAACAGATCCGCCTGGTGCGCAACGGCTCGCGCGGATTGCTCTGGCTCGAGCCGCTGGTCGAGGTCGCAACGTCCGCGGGAAGAACCGCCTACGGACCAGTGACCCCGGAGGATATTCCTGGATTGTTCGACGCTGAGCTTCTTCGCGGCGGCGCACACGCCCTTCACCTCGGGCCGACCGAGGAAATTCCCTACCTCAAACGCCAGGAGCGGCTCACCTTTGCGCGTGTCGGCGTTACGGATCCCATCAGCACCGCCGATTACGAAGCGCACGGCGGCTGGCGGGGTCTGCGCAATGCCCTCTCGCTGAGCGGCGCGGAGATCGTCGAAGCCATGGTCCAGTCCGGGCTGCGCGGACGGGGCGGTGCTGCCTTCCCCGCTGGAATCAAGTGGCGCACCGTGCTGAATACGGCGGGTGAGATCAAGTACGTGGTGTGCAACGCCGACGAGGGCGATTCCGGGACTTTCTCCGATCGCATGATCATGGAGGGCGATCCGTTCGTGCTGATCGAAGGCATGACGATCAGCGCCATCGCGGTGGGTGCGAAGAGCGGCTATGTGTACCTGCGCTCGGAATACCCCGATGCCGAGCGCACGTTCGAGGCCGCGATCTCAGCCGCTCAGCGCGCCGGCTATCTTGGTGACGACATCCTGGGCAGCGGGCGCGCCTTCCATCTCGAATTGCGGCGCGGCGCCGGCGCGTACATCTGCGGCGAAGAAACCGCGATGCTGGAGAGCCTGGAAGGCAAGCGCGGAATGGTGCGGTTCAAGCCTCCGCTGCCAGCCATCGAGGGCCTGTTCGGCAAGCCGACGGTAATCAACAACGTGATCACCTTCGCCTCGGTGCCCATCATCCTCGACAAGGGGGCGAAATACTACGCGGACTACGGCATGGGACGTTCGCGCGGCACCCTGCCGTTCCAGCTCGCAGGCAACATCAAGCACGGCGGCCTGGTTGAGAAAGCGTTCGGGATCACCTTGCGGGAACTGCTCTATGACTACGGCGGAGGCTCTGCCTCTGGGCGCCCGATCCGTGCGGTTCAGGTGGGCGGTCCGCTGGGTGCTTACCTGCCCGAGTCGCAGTTCGACACGCCGCTCGACTACGAGGCGTTCGCCGCCATCGGCGGCATGGTAGGTCACGGTGGAGTCGTCGTGTTCGACGACACCGTGGACATGGCGCAGATGGCGCGGTACGCGATGGAATTCTGCGCCATCGAGTCATGCGGCAAGTGCACGCCCTGCCGCATCGGCTCGACCCGCGGCGTCGAGGTGATCGATCGCATGCGGCAAGGCGAGCGGCGCGAGGCCAACATCGAACTGTTACGCGACCTGTGCGAGACTATGCTGCACGGATCACTCTGCGCTCTGGGCGGCATGACCCCATTCCCGGTACGCAGCGCACTCGAACATTTCCCCGAGGATTTCGGGGTGCCCAGAAAAGCGGCCAAGGCCGCCTGAGACGGTAAGGACGGAGGAAGTTATGTACTCGGTGAAAGAGTTGGATGCGGGCACGCCCGCACGGGTATCCGAGCGTCTCGTAGTGCTGGAGATCGACGGCGTGTCCGTGACGGTGCCGGCGGGAACCTCGGTGATGCGCGCCGCGACTGAAGCCGGCGTGCGCGTGCCCAAGCTGTGCGCGACCGACATGCTCGAGGCCTTCGGCTCGTGCCGCCTATGCCTGGTGGAGATCGAAGGCCGCAAGGGCTACCCCGCCTCCTGCACCACGCTCGTGGAGCCCGGTATGAAGGTGCGGACGCAGACGCGGAAGCTTGCGGATCTGCGCCGCGGCGTCATGGAGCTATACATCTCTGACCATCCTCTGGATTGCCTGACCTGCCCGGCGAACGGCAACTGCGAGCTGCAGGAGATGGCCGGCGTCGTAGGGTTGCGGGAAGTGCGTTATGGTTACGAAGGCGCCAATCACCTGCGCGCAGAGAAGGACTCCTCCAACCCCTACTTCACCTTCGACCCGACGAAGTGCATAGTGTGCTCGCGCTGCGTGCGCGCGTGCGAGGAAGTGCAAGGCACCTTCGCCCTGACTGTGGACAGCCGCGGCTTCGCTTCCGTGATCGCCGCAGGCCCCACCGATTTCCTGGCGTCCGAATGCGTGTCCTGCGGTGCCTGCGTCCAGGCCTGTCCCACCTCCACGCTGATGGAGAAGTCCATCATCGATAACGGTCAGCCTGATCACAGCGAAATCACCACGTGCGCTTACTGCGGTGTGGGCTGTTCGTTCAAGGCCGAGATGAAGGGCACGGAAGTGGTGCGCATGGTTCCCAACAAGGACGGCGGCGCCAACCACGGCCACTCCTGCGTCAAAGGCCGGTTTGCGTGGGGCTACGCGACGCATCCCGACCGCATCCGCACGCCGATGATCCGCAAGAAGATCACCGATCCCTGGCAAGAGGTGTCCTGGGATGAAGCTATTGCCCATGCCGCCGCCGAATTCAAGCGCATCCAGGCCAAATATGGTCGTGGCGCCGTCGGCGGTATCACGTCTTCCCGCTGCACCAACGAGGAAACGTACCTTGTGCAGAAACTGGTGCGCGCCGCATTCGGTAACAACAACGTCGACACGTGCGCGCGCGTGTGCCACTCGCCTACCGGCTACGGGCTGAAGACCACCATGGGCGAGTCGGCGGGCACCCAGGACTTCGATTCGGTCGAGGACGCCGACGTCATTGTCGTCATCGGGGCTAACCCCACCGACGGCCATCCGGTGTTTGCCTCGCAGATGAAGCGCCGGCTGCGCGAAGGCGCCAAGCTGATCGTGGTGGATCCGCGCCAGATCGACCTGGTGCGCATGCCCCACGTCGAGGCCGACTACCACCTCAAATTGCTGCCGGGGACCAACGTAGCAGTGATCAACGCGCTGGCTCATGTAATCGTCACCGAGGGTCTGCACAAAGAAGACTTCGTGCGCGCGCGCTGCGAGCCGAAAGAGTACGAGAAGTGGAAAGCTTTCATCTGCGATCCGCGCAATTCACCCGAGGCGATGGAACCCATCACAGGCGTGCCCGCGGCGGACCTGCGATCTGCTGCCCGCCTCTATGCCGGGGCGCGCAATGGCGCGATCTACTACGGGCTTGGAGTGACCGAGCACAGTCAGGGCTCCACCATGGTCATCGGCATCGCCAATCTCGCCATGGTCACAGGGAACCTCGGGCGCAAGGGGGTAGGCGTGAACCCGCTGCGCGGCCAGAACAACGTCCAGGGCTCCTGCGATATGGGTTCGTTCCCGCACGAGCTCCCGGGCTATCGGCACGTCTCCGACCCCGCGGTGCGCGCGCTGTTCGAGAACGACTGGAAGGTCAAGCTCGACGCCGAGCCGGGCCTGCGCATCCCCAACATGTTCGACGCCTCGCTGGACGGCTCTTTCCTGGGCATGTACGTGCAGGGCGAAGACCTCGCGCAGTCCGACCCCGACACGCAGCACGTGACCGCTGCGCTACGGGCGCTGGAATGCCTCGTGGTACAGGACATTTTCCTGAACGAGACGGCGAAGTTCGCCCATGTTTTCCTCCCCGGCTCCAGCTTCCTGGAGAAGGACGGTACCTTCACCAACGCCGAACGGCGCATCTCGCGCGTGCGCAAAGTCATGCCACCGCTGGCCGGCTTGGCCGACTGGGAGGTTACCGTCGCACTATCGAACGCGATGGGCTATCCCATGCACTACGACCATCCGTCGCAGATCATGGACGAGATCGCTCGCCTCACGCCGACCTTCCACGGCGTGACCTTCGAGAAGATCGACCGGCTGGGCAGCATCCAGTGGCCGTGCAACGACAAAGCGCCAGAGGGTACACCGGTCATGCATGTCGAGGAATTCGTGCGCGGCAAAGGCCGCTTCGTCATGACCGAGTACGTCCCGACCGAAGAGCGAAGCACGCGGATGTACCCGCTCCTGCTGACTACTGGCCGCATTCTGAGCCAGTACAACGTGGGCGCGCAGACGCGGCGCACGCCTAATCTCGTTTGGCACGACGAGGACCGCCTGGAAATACACCCGCACGACGCCGAGCAACGCGGTATCAACGACGGCGATTGGGTCGGAGTAAAGAGCCGGGCGGGAGAAACCGTTCTGCGCGCCGTCATCACCGAGCGCATCCAGCCAGG
>DATJZQ010000052.1:0-16598 GCA_035499005.1 Burkholderiales bacterium
GCGGTGCATACGGTCCAAGCTCGATAACCTCAGTGGACTGAGCTACCCGCCGGAGCTGGTCGACATCATCGTAGCCTCGGATGGCTCCTCGGATGCGACCGAGCAGATTGCGTCGAGCTACCGCCAGGCACGGGTCCGCGTCCTGCGCCTCGAGGGCCGATGCGGCAAGACCGCCTGCCAGAACGCCGCCGCCGCGGTGGCTACGGGTGAGATTCTGGTGTTCACCGATGCAACGACGCGGCTGCGCTCGGACGCGCTGCGCTACCTGGTCGAGCAATTCGCCGATCCGAGCGTCGGTTGCGTCGGCGGCTCGCTGCGGTACGTGACCGAGGTCGACAACGTCGCCGGTCGCGAGGGTGAGACCTACTGGAGCTACGAACTGCGGTTGCGCGCGGCCGAGAGCGTGCTCGGCTCACTCATCGGTGTCAGCGGCTGCCTGTATGCCGTGCGCCGCAGCGCCTATCGACCGATTCACCCCGCCCTGATCAGCGATTTCGTGGTCGCCATGAAGATGCGCGAGCAGGGCCTGCGCACCGTACTGGCCCCCGAGGCGGTGTGCTTCGAGTCGACGCTCGGAATCGCAAGGCAGGAACTGTCGATGCGGGTGAGAGTGGCAATCCGTACCTTCAATGCGCTGATACGCGAGCGGCGCTTCCTCAATCCATTCAAGTACGGCTGGTTCGCCTGGCAGCTGTGGTCGCACAAGGTGCTGCGCTACGCCTCACCAATTCTGTGGCTCGGCGCACTCGCCGCGAATGTCGTACTGGCCCAGGATGCGCTCCGCCTGCTCTCGCATGAATCGCTCGCGAAGTGGTTAAGCGCCGTGATGGCCAGTGGCGAACTGGCCTGGTCTGCGCTCTATCTGGCCCTGCTGATCCTCCAGATGGGTCTGCTCCTCGCAGGGGCCGTGGGGTTCATATTGCAGGACCGGCAGCTGAAACCCGGCGTCTTCGGCAAGCCTTACTACTTTCTCCTGACCAATCTCGCATCGCTGATCGCGACGCTCCGCTACCTGCAAGGTGAGCGGATGGTTGTCTGGAATCCGATCCGCTGACCTCAACGGGCGGCGCGCGGCAGGCTCGGTGCCAGCTGGCTAAGCGAACGCCTGGCGAAGCAGTCCTGGTAACTTGCGGATCGCACGCGGCGACAGGTAGCCGGCCAGTTCGCGCACGCCACACACCTCGGCTTCGAAAACGAGGTTGCTCTTACGCTCGCTGTCGAGCAGGCGGTTCAGGAGCATCACTGGCGTGCTGACGTCGTTGAGACCCGGATTGCAGGTCGTTGCGGAAGCAAGTCCGAGCTTGCTCAGCCATTCGGGATGCTCTGCACCGTACTCACCGCTCGGGTAGCAGAAATGGCGGGGCTCTGCGCCGGTCAGGTCGCGGATCAGGCGTCGGTTCGTGTTCACGTCCCGGGCGGTCGCTTCGAAGTCGGTATCAAAGAGTTGATGCGTGTGGCTATGCAGCTGAATGTCCAACCCACGACGGAAGACCTCACGGATCTGCTCGCCGGAGAGAAAGCGGAACCGTCCATCGCTCAGCACCTTGTCCAGATCGGTGCCCACGGCGGACGCGATGGGGCGCAACAGCTTCTGCCGCTCGGACAGCGGCAACGCGCGTTCCGCACGCAGAATCAAGTCGACAATCGCGGCGTCCGGGTCGGTGCGGATGTCGTAGGTTCCGTCGATCAGCGGGTGCAGCCCCGCGAGCGTCAGCTTCTCGCGCCCGGAGCGGCGGATGATATAAGACAGGGCGACGTTGAAGGCTTCCGTGCCCGCCTCGAGATGCTCGGTGGAGATGTAAATACAGGCAGGGAATCCATATCGCTCGAGGATCGGCGCGCCGATGCTGAGATTGGATGCCCAGCCGTCGTCGAGCGTGATGACGGCCTCCGCGTTCCTGATTCGGCCCCGTGGCAAGGCGCTGACGGCCTGGTCCAGCGTGATGACGGGTATGCGGCGCTTGCGGAGAATCCGCATTCTCTGCTCGAAGGTCTCGGCGCGCATGAACATCCCCGGCGCGATTTCATGCTCGTCGCCGATCGAGAAACCGTGATAACAGAGGATGCGCAGCTGCTTGCGCGTCAGGTACTTGGCGAGACCAAAGACACCCAGGGCGCGAAGGCAATACAGTGCATAAGTTCGCAGTGTTCTCATGCTAACGGCAAGGTCGCCGGCCAGGGACCCTTATATGTTCAATGCCACATCGCGGCGGCGTCAATGCGCCGGATCGTATCGGCCCGCGGAAGCAGGAGCGCAGGAGCTGCCGGTACCTCGCTGGCGTCGGCCCGACGCGATGCGCTAACATTTTATTTGCATTTTGTTACCTTTTGAACCCGGCGGTGCGACCGGGAGCTCCAGCAACGGACGAAGATGCGCCGATGCTCAGTGACACGAGACCGCTGAAGTCGCTTTTGGGTCGATTCACCGGGGCTTCGGGCATCGACGCCCGCGCCTTCCGCTCGACCATGGTCATTGCGACGTTCCATCGCGTCAATGACTGGATGGCGACGGACGGGCTGACGTGCAGCTCCGCCAAGTTCACGGCGTTTTGCCGCTTCTTTGCCACGCACTCGCGGGTCGTTGCCTTCTCAGAGCAGGTTGCCGGCTGTCGCGCGGGGCGGGACATGAGCGGCACGGTCTCCATCACCTTCGACGACGGTTATCGCGACAACTTCGAAACAGCGGCGCCGATTCTGCGCGCCCTGCAGCTGCCGGCGACTTTCTTCATCACCAGCGGGTTCATCGGCAGCCGGGTGATCGCCCCGTGGGATAGCGAACTGCAGCAGCAGCCCGGCTGGATGAGCTGGGATCAGGTGCGCGCGCTGGTCTCACAGGGGTTCGCGATCGGCAATCATACGGATACCCACATCGACATGGCCCGCAGCGACCAGCACACCCGGCGCCGGGAGCTCGAGACTTCACAGCAAAAGATCAGACAGGAGTTGGGGATAAGCACGCCCCTCTTCGCCTATCCGTTCGGCGGTCCCGAGTACTTCTCCGAGAGTGCGCGCGAGCTGGTTCGCGAGTGCGGCTTCGAGTGCTGCGCCTCGTGCTACGGCGGGGTGAACGCGCTCGGCGCCAGCCCTTACGATCTGAAACGCATTCCGGTGGTCGGCGAGTGGTTCACCACGCCGGAGCAATTCGGCTTCGAGTTCGTCCTGGGGCGCGCCCTCGGACGCATCTGACCGGCGTCGGCAGCCAACCCCGCGCGCCAACGCCGGGGCACCCCGGGTTCCGGGTTGCCTCCGTGCGTTGTACGCGACTGCGCGGCTGGTGCGCTGGCGGCGAGCAGCCCTGCCGCCGTGGCCGTCAGCTGACGGTCAGCACCGGTGGATTCGGTACCGCGGGAGGCGGGCTCGAACCGGCGCCCGAAGTGAAGCTGGCGCCAATCTGCGTTACGGTGCCATCCCAGGCGCCGATATTGCAGGCCGTGCCGCTGGCGACACCGCCCACGCGGCCGGCGCCGATACACGGGGAGCCGGAGGCGAGCTGGAACTGAGTCGCGCCCTTTCCGGTGACGACGCTCGTCGTACCGGCGCTCAACAGCGGATCCTTGCCCGTGATTACGTTAGCCTCGCTCTGCCCTGAAAATACCGAACCGTAGCTGCCGGAGGCGCTATAGACGCAGTCGAAGGCGAGAGGGTTGGTATCGCCGTTGGTGAACGACGCGACGCCGGAGGCGCTGCCGCTGATGACCACATACAGGTTGTTGTAGTGCTGGATCCACGGCCCGGTAGCCTGGAGCACGACGGCACCGCTGTTGTAGATCGTGTTGTTGTACCAGTTGACTCCATTCTCGTGGAGTGCATTGAAATACTCGCCGAAGCACACTCGACCGCAGCCATCGAAGATGTTGTGGTGGAGTTGGAAGGTTGAAGCGGCGCCATCGCCCTGCTCGCCGCCGTCCCAGCCCTGAATCACCGCCGTATTGCCGCCGCCGCCGTTGCCACAATTGTAGAAGTAGTTGTACGCGGCGGTGTTATTGAAGCAGCCGGTCTTGGATTCGGCGCCGCCGCCCGTGCAGTTGGAGAAGGTGTTGTAGAGGATCTGAGAGAATTGGCAGCCGTACTCCTCGTGCCCGTGGGCGTGGTCGATCTGGTTCGACTTGTTCACATCGTGGATGTAGCAGTTG
The DNA here is from genome assembly GCA_035499005.1 of Burkholderiales bacterium. Classification (GTDB taxonomy): domain Bacteria; phylum Pseudomonadota; class Gammaproteobacteria; order Burkholderiales; family SHXO01; genus SHXO01. The sequence continues at coordinate 4,134 of DATJZQ010000052.1, forward strand.
CGCAGAATCGCACCGTTGGTACCCTGGAACCAGACCGCGGCGTCATTGCCGCCGCCGTCGGTCGCGTTGATTCCAAAGACTTCGCAGTTCTGCACCACGACGCCCTGGGCCGTACCGGCGCGGGTATAACTGTCGGTGGTACCGCTCCTGAAGGCGATGAGGTGCGAGCCTTCGTTGCCTGCCGCGACGCTATCGGAGCCATTGCCGTTCACAACGATGCCGTCGATGGTGATCCAAAAGTCTCCGCTCGGGAGGTAATCCGCACCTATCGGCGGGTTGTACCACTTGTTGCCGCCGAGGCCCCCCTGCCCGCCGGGCACCAGCGCGATCGTTGCTGCGCGCGGTGAGTAATTGCCGCTGGTGTCGCTCGAGCCGAGATAGGTGGGACTCGACTGTGTGCCGGGAGGAATCGACAGCACCGGCCAGTCGTTATCCGTAGGATTGCGCCCATTGGCCATGGTGCCCGGAATATTGTAAGTGCCGGCGATGAGCCCGATGCGCTTGCCGGCCATCGCGGAATGATTGGGGCTGGTATTGACAAGCGAGGTGATCGCCCACGGCGCGGCAAGCGTCCCGGCATTCTTGTCGTTACCGGAGGTCGAAATGTAGAAATCAAACGTGGTCGCCGTCTGCGCCGTAGCCGTCATCCATGTCGGCAGCAATACGCTCGCCGGGATCACGACTCCGCCTATGCGCAATATCTCGCGGCGAGAGATTCCACGTTGGTTCGCGCCAAGCTCCATGGCAGTCGAGCGCCTTCGGTCAGTCATATAGCCCCCACACAAAAACTGCGACCAGAAAAAAAAGGGGCGTAGACGGAGCTGCTCGTGGTGCTCGGCGGCTCTACTCCCCGGTTGAGGGCGATCCTAGCGAGGATTAGGAAAACGATGCAATTGTCGCAGATTCGCGCCACTCCGCTCTCAGCACACGCGTGCTTGTGCAAAAATCTGCTGAATTACCGAATGGCTCGTACCGCAGCCGGCAGACATCGGCTTGCTGCGTCGCGAGTCGCTCGACATTTTCGCGATCAGAACGTGACGCCGGTCTCAGCCTGTGCGAGCGCACTGCCAGCTCGGTGTCAGGTTCGCGGTACTCGAGGCCGCAGCAGTCCGCGTTGGCGCCCGGGGCCGCAGCGCGACCGTACGCGGGCTGTTTTATGGCATGATTACCGGGGCGGAAAAAACAAATGCCGCGGCGAAACGAGCAAACTCGCCGCCGAAGCAGTGGCGAGTCACCGGGCTTACCACAGTGCGAACGGTCTCGCAGGCGCAGGATCCAATTGGACGCTATGGTCCCGGCGCGACTCGTGAGTGAATAAGCAAATGTCCTGTCTTTATGTGTTGGGCGGAAAGCAGCGCAGGCTACTTCTCAAGGCGGAGGAGGAGTGGAACCTGTACGAGTCCGCGCTGATACTGAAACTCGATACCACGTCCGGAGCCGTACAGACGTGTGTCGAATACAAGACTCCCAGGGAGGCCCGTGCGCACGAGCATTCATCATCCATATTCAAGAGCGGCACTCTGGTCAACGACACTCTGTATGCGTGCACCAACACCGAGATACTGGTCTACAAGTTGCCGGAGTTCGAGCAGATCAACTACATCTCGCTGCCCTGCTTCAATGACGTTCACCACGTTACCCCTTCTCACGACGGTACCCTGTTGGTTGTAAGTACCGGCCTCGACATGGTGGTGCGGTTGACGCCGCGGGGTGAGCTCATCGAGCAATGGGACGTCCTGGGCGCGCCCCCTTGGCAGCGCTTCTCCCGCGAGATCGACTACCGCAAGGTAGAAAGTACGAAACCTCATCAATCGCATCCCAACTTCGCTTTCGAGCTCGGTCGCGACGTCTGGGTCACCCGTCTGCATCAGCGTGATGCCATCTGCCTGACGGATCCCGCAAAGCGAATCGATATTGCGCTCGAATTCCCGCATGACGGCCTTGTTCGTGACAGTGAGATCTACTTCACTCTGGTAGACGGGCGCGTGGTGGTGGCGAATGCCGACACCCTGGCCATCGACAGAGTGTACGACCTGAAGACCATGGATGATCCGAACGCGCTGCTCGGCTGGTGTCGCGGTGTGCTGCCGGTAGCAGCGCAACAGCTGTGGGTGGGCTTTACCCGCGTCCGCAAGACCCGTTTTCAGGAGAACGTTCAGTGGGTCAAGCGCGTCTTCAAGGAAGGGATGGTCGAAAGACCAACGCACATCTCGCTCTACGACACCGGGCAAGGCCGCTGCCTCCAGGAGCTCGATCTCGAAGTGCATGGCATGAACATCATCTTCAGCATCTTCCACGCCGACCGCTGATTCAGGAGATCATCGCCTTCAGTCGCGTGTAGCCGAGCAGCGTCCAGGCGAGCGTGGCTGCAAACAGTACGCTGTACGCCATTCCCAGCAAGAACACCGAACCGAACGACTGCGGCGCTACAGCCGCCACCGCTACATACAGGGCGGCGACGGCGGGTGCAGCCGCGAGCGTTACCGGGAGAAATACCTCGCGCGCGTACGTACCGAGCGATACGCCGAGGAGCCGACAACCGTACAGCAGCTGAGCCGCACCCCGCGCCACGAATCCCGAGACCGCCACCGCGGTGCACACTCCGATCATGCCGCCGATTCCGATGAGAGCGAAGCTCAACAGCACCAGCATCGCTCCCTCACTCAGTGCGAGCAGCGCCAACCCTCGCTGTCGGCCGGCACCCAGCAGAACGCTGTAGGTGAGCCATTGGGACATCGGCAGACTCTCGCCGAGCATCAGCACGAGGAGCGGGCGATAGGCTGCATCCTGCAGGCCGTGCTGCCACCAGTGGATGAAGGGCATGCCGAGGCAGAACAGCCCCGCAAACAGGAATATCGTCAAGGCGTAAGCGTATTTGCCGCCTTCGATGAAAAGCTTCCTTTGGGCAGCAACTGCATTGGTCGCATACGCGCCGGTGGCTCCCGGGGTCATTACCTGTGTGGCATGCTGCGAAAAAATATTGCCGTACACAACCAGCTGCCTGGCCACCGTGAACGTCGTAACGGTGGCGTTGTCGAGGCGCGCGCCGATGAGCGTGGGAGCGATCTGCGGAATCAGCGTTCGCGACCAGGCGATGACGTTCAGCCAGCCGCCGATCGAGAATATCTCGCGAGCTCTATGGCGACGCACGTGCTGCCAGGAGATTCGCAGGTGTGGAACGAGCCAGTAGCACGCCAGCATCTTGAATAGGCTGCTCAGCACACCGACGACCAAAACTATCACGCCAAGAGTGATCAGCGGCTTCGTGGTGCTGACCAGCGTAAGGGTCAATACCGTACGCAGTATCAGGGCCGGAATGTCGACGGCGTTCTGCAGGTCAAAGCGTGCGAAACCCCACAGCAGGCCGCTGAAAATGGCGGCCGGGAAGGCGAGCGCGAGGCTGAACCCGACCAGGATCAGTGCGTAACGAACGTCGAGAGCGCTCGATGCCGGCACGGTGAACAGCAGCGGGAAGAGCGGCAGCACGATGAAGGTTGCCACACAGATAGCGACCGACACGAGCAGCAGCAGCGCGAGTGCTGTCGACATGACGACGTTGATCTGCTCGGGCTCGCCCCGGGCGTGATGAATGGCGATGAGTCGCCCAACAGCCCCCGGCACCCCGAGATCGAGGACACCGAAATACCCAGTCATGGTGCCGATCAGGATCCACAAGCCGTAAGTGGTATTGCCGAGGGTTTGAATGAGGTACGGCATTACCAACAGGCCGGAAATCATGTTGACCACGATTCCGCTGACGTTGGCGGCAATGTTCCATACGACCTTCGGTTGCCGACGCATCAGCCTTTACCGTCACGATCTGCGCGGAATTTCGCGCTACCCGATCGGTCGCGCGGAGCGTTCTTATTGTTCACTTATTAAGTTACATTGGCGATCTGGGGACTCCCTGCGGCGACATGGTACGCGAATACCCGGGTTCAGCCGAACCGGCGCGCGAGCAGAAAAGGCAGGCGAATCACGAAACCGCCGACCAGCCGCAGGTACATCGACGTCAGCAGTACGTTATCGCGCCAGTAGTTGAAGTGCGACACGCCGCCTTCCTCGGGCGTGAAGTAGCGCACCGGTGCCGGCACGTTGACGGCGGGCACCCCACGCCAGCTCAGACGAACGACTGCCTCGGCGTCGAAGTCGAAGCGCCGCATCCAGCGGCTGCGCCGCATCACGGCCACCAGCGGCCCGATCGGATACACGCGAAAGCCGAACAGCGTGTCGTGAATGCCCGACCAGAGCGTCTCGAGATTGGTGCACCAGTTGGCGACGCGGCGCCCGCGCAGCCGGATGCGCGGCGCGCTCGCATCGAACACCGGATCGCCGAGGATCATGGCTTCCGGCGCGGCGACGGAAGCTTTCATGAAAGTGGCGATGCAATCGGCCGGGTGCTGCCCGTCGGCGTCCATGGTGAGCGCGTGCGTGAAACCCGCGCGCTGCGCCTCAAGCAGCCCATCGAGAAGGGCGGCACCCTTGCCGCCGTTGCGCGCGCGGACCAGCACCCGCAGCGACGGATCGGTCCGCGCCATGGCGCTCAGGGCTTCGGCGCTGCCGTCGGTGCTGCCGTCCACGATCACCCATACCGGATCCCAGTGCGCCCGCGCGGCGCGCACGGTTTCTACCGCCCTGGCACCCGGGTTGTAGCTCGGGATGAGCACCAGGTGAGTGCGGGAGCGCATCACGCGAGGCTCGCGGCTGTCGGCCTCACGCCGCGAGCGGGCATATTCCGGCTGCTTCGATTTCCACCAGCAGGTCCTGGCGGCAAATGTCCGCCTGCAGGTAGACCGCACGGCTCGCCGCACCCACCGCGGCGTCGAGCTCACGCCGGATAGTCGCCAAGTCTTCGGGCCGGCGCACGTAGACCTTGCAGGCCAGCGTGTCGAGGGAGAAGCGCGCCCCCGAGGACCGGCGATTGGCCTCGCCGATAAGCGCCTCGATGTTGACGAGCGCCTCGCGGGTCTGCGCCGCGACGTCACCAACGTGCAGCGAGCGGTGTCCGACGATGCTCGCAGTGCCGGAAATGAAGAGCGCCGCGCTCTCTCCCTGACGCAGCACCGTGGCACGGGAAAAAACCGGGCTATGGGTGCCGTACTGCCGCGGGTAGTGGTAGGCGCTCACCTGGCGCGGGTTCTCCACGCAGGTCGGCGCGGTGCGGGCGGCGAGGAAATAAACGACCAGGGGACTGTCGGCGGGTGCACCGAGGGCGGAAGCGGCGGGCACGTTGCCGCTGAGCGGCCGGCCACAGTCGCGCAGTGTCTGGCGCCGCGCCGTGTTGAATTCGCGATAGCGCTCGGTGCCGTTCGAGTCGCCGTTGATGTCCGGCAGGTAGTTCCATACCCGCAGCAGGTGCGGGTAGCCATGGGCGTCGAGGGTCTGGCACATCTCGCGGTAGGCGTGCGTAGCGGCTTCGCGAAGCGTCGGATGCCCGCCGCCGCATCCCTCCGGCACCGCGATGCAGCCGAACAGCATGTCCGCGGTGCGCCGGAAGCGTACGCCCTGGTGCTGGCCGGACTCGGCGGCCTCGCCGCAGCGCCAGACCTCGCACACGTAGCTAGCCGTGGGCAACACCGGCGTGCTCACCTGCGCGATGGGAATGGCGCTCGCCCCGTTGACCGCGGGCGCCGCGGGAGACAGTTCGCCCGCGGCGGGCACATCGGCGGCGGGCCTGCCGGCGTGCCGCCCGTTGAAGGTGGCCACCCCGAGCACGTCGGACCACTGGGCCGCCTGGTACTCGGCCGGCGAGACGTAATCCAGATGCAGGCCGCGTGGCGCGCGCATCGGGTAGGGGAGACGGCGTCCTCAGCTCTTCGGCGCGGGCTCGCTGGGCTTGCCCGACACGGCCGCTTTGGTTTTTCCGGCAGCATCCGCCGCCGACTTGCCGACGCTGCGCGCGCCGTCCGCGACGGCATGGCCGGCATTCTTCGAATCGTCGCGGATGGCCTGCCCCGCGGACTTGCTGGTCGCGGCGACCGCATGCCCGGCCTCCCGCGACTTGTCGGCCACCGTATGCCCGACCGTGCGGGCGCTGTCCGCAAAAGCGTGTCCTACCGCTTTGGCGTCCTGGGTGACGGTGGCCTTGAAGTCCGAGATCTGCTGGTTCTGACCCTGGGCAGCCCCTGCCAGAAGCAGGGCGAGTGTGGCGGCCGAGGCCGCCCGGACGAAGGTTGCTTTCATGGGAAAGTATCGTACGACACTCGCCGTGTGTTTTGCACCGCGCGGCCGCCGAGGGCGCCGCTGGCGTTGCCACGAGTCAGTATTGCGGTGCCAATCGTCAAGGCGTTCGGGCACACTTCGCCGGATGCGCCTCGACCGCCTGCCAATTTCCGTTCTGCGCACCCGCTATGTCCCGGGCGGTTGGGACCTGCTCGCCTTCGTGCTGGTGTTTGCTTTCTTCATCTACGCCGCCGGGGCGGCGCACGGGCTCGCCGGCTCGCTCGCGCACCTGCAGGAGACACCGATCTCGCTCAAGCCGTCGGCACTCGTCGGTTATTCGGCGCGCACGGCGCTGCGCATGCTGATTGCGATGCTGGCATCGCTGCTTTTCACCTTCACCTACGCGACGCTCGCCGCCAAGAGCCGCCGGGCAGAGGTGATCCTCGTGCCGCTGCTCGACTTCCTGCAGTCGGTCCCGATCCTGAGTTTCTCGATCACCATCCTGTTCTTCCTGCGCCTCACGCCCGGCCGCGTGGCCGGCGCGGAGATGGCTGCCATTTTCCTCATTTTCACCAGCCAGGCCTGGAACATGGCGTTCAGCTTCTACCACTCGCTGCGCAGCATCCCGGACGAGCTGGTGGAAGCCGCGCGCAACTTCCAGCTGACGCCGTGGATGAGGTTCTGGCGCCTTGAACTTCCGTTCGGCATGCCGGCGCTCATCTGGAACATGATGATGTCGATGTCCGGGGGCTGGTTCTTCGTCACGGTCTCCGAGGCGATCAGCGTCGGCAACACGACGGTTACGCTGCCGGGTGTGGGCTCCTATATCGCGCTCGCCATCGTGGAGAAGAACCTGGCCGCCATCGGCTGGGCTATCGCGGCGATGTTCGTCGTGATCCTGCTGTTCGATCAGCTGCTGTTCCGCCCTCTCACCGCGAGCGCCGACTGGTTCCGCCTGGAGCAGGAGGCGGGATTCACCTCAACACGCTCGTGGGCGCTCACCATGATGCGTCGCTCGCGGCTGCTGCGGCTGGTCGGCAGCGCGTTCGGCGCGCTGCTGCGCGCCGGCATGAAGCCGCGCCGCGCGGCGGGGACGCACGCGGGCGGCCTGCGCCGGCACTTCAACGAGCGCTGGGTCGACTTCAGCTGGTATGCAGTGCTGATCCTCATCGGACTCGGTGCGCTGTGGAAGACCACGCAGTTCGTGCTGGGCGAGGTAAGCGTCGGGGAAATCGCGCATGTCATCGCGCTCGGGTTCATTACGCTGCTGCGTGTTGCGCTGCTGATCACGCTTGCCAGCCTCATCTGGGTGCCTATCGGTGTGTGGGTCGGGCTGCGCCCGCGCGTCGCGAGCATCGTGCAACCGGTCGCGCAATTCCTGGCAGCCTTCCCGGCGAACCTGCTGTTCCCGATCGTGGTGTCGGCCGTCGTGCGCCTCAAGCTCACTCCGGACATCTGGCTCAGCCCCCTCATGATTCTCGGTACCCAGTGGTACATTCTCTTCAACGTCATCGTCGGCGCCTCCTCGATCGCAGGGGACCTGCGCTACGCGAGCGAGAACTTCGGAGTGCGCGGTTGGCTCTGGTGGCGGCGCCTGGCGCTCCCGGCGGTGTTCCCCTTCTACGTGACCGGGGCAATCACCGCATCGGGGGGCTCGTGGAACGCGAGCATCGTCGCCGAGGTGGCGAGCTGGGGTAACGAGACGCTGACCGCGCACGGTCTGGGTGCCTACATCTTCCAGGCGACCAGCGCCGGGGACTTTCAGCGCAGCGTGCTCGGTACCGTGGTGCTGAGCCTGTTCGTGGTGACGCTGAACCGCGTGTTCTGGCGGCCGCTGTACGCGCGCGCCGAGCGCAAGTTCCGCATCAGCTGAAGCGTCGAGGTTTTTAGGAGTCGTCCGTGAACGCCACCGCCCAGAAACTGAATCTCGCGCCGCTACTCGATGTACAGGGCGTGTGCAAGTCGTTCCGCAAGCCCGATGGCGATGAGCTGGTGGTTCTCGAGAACGTGAACCTGAAGCTGCGGCCAGGGGAGATCGTCGGGCTCCTCGGGCGCTCGGGTTCGGGCAAGTCGACGCTGCTGCGGGTGATCGCCGGACTCGATGAGCCTTCCGGGGGCGTCGTCAACTATCTCGGCGAAGCGGTCTCGGGCCCGGCGTCGAGAATCGCCATGGTGTTCCAGAGCTTCGCGCTGTTTCCCTGGCTCACGGTGCTCGAGAACGTGCAGTTGGGACTCGAGGCGCTCGGCGTCCCGGAGCCCGAGATGCGCAAGCGCTCGCTGCAGGCGATCGACCTCATCGGGCTCGATGGCTTCGAGTCTGCATATCCGCGGGAGCTCTCCGGCGGCATGCGCCAGCGCGTCGGGTTTGCGCGCGCCCTGGTCGTGCATCCGAACGTATTGCTCATGGACGAACCGTTCTCTGCGCTCGATGTGCTGACGGCGGAGACGCTACGCACGGACTTCCTCGACCTCTGGGGTGAGGGGCAGCTGCCGATCAAGTCGGTACTGCTGGTGACGCACAACATCGAGGAGGCGGTGCAGATGTGCGACCGCATGCTGATCTTCTCGACTCATCCGGGACGGGTCATCGGCGAGATCCCGGTCGACCTGCCGCACCCGCGCCACGCGCATGATCCGCGCTTCCACGCGCTCGTCGACCGGGTCTATGTAGAAATGACTGCCAAGCCACGCGGCGAGCCGCGCGGCAGCGGCAAGGCCGAGCGCTTCGCCGGCACCGGCATCGGTACCACGCTCACACACGTGTCCTCGAACGTGCTGACCGGTCTCATGGAGACCGTCAACGAGCCGCCCTACAACGGCAAGGCGGACCTGCCGGCGATCGCGGAGCAACAGCATCTGGAGGTCGACGATCTGTTTCCGGCCGCGGAAGCGCTGCAAATGCTGCGTTTTGCCGAAGTCGAGGGCGGCGACATCAAGCTCACCGATGCCGGGCTGCAGTTCGCGCGCAGCGAGACGGATGAGCGCAAGAAGCTCTTCGCCCGCCATCTGATCACCTACGTTCCGCTCGCCGCGCACATCCGCCGCGTGCTCGATGAGCGGGCCAGTCATACCGCGCCCAAGAGTCGATTTTTCGACGAGCTCGAGGACTACATGGCGGAGGACGCCGCCGAGCAGACGCTACGTACCATCATCAGCTGGGGGCGCTACGCGGAACTCTTTGCCTATGACGACCATCGCCAGGCCTTCAGTCTGGAGAACCCGGCCTAGGGCGGCGGCGCGTCCGGCAGAAAAAAGCGGGGCGGCACTGACCACGTGAGCCGCCCCAGGAGGAGACGGCTCAAGGTCTCACAATCGCCGATCTCAAGGTGCAACCGACCGGCAAGCAAATGTAAAGAACTACTGCACCTGCGAACCCCGCAGCGGGGCAGGGTGCTGTCTGGCGAACGGGTATCAGATGCCTCCGAAATCCAAAGAATTGTTCAGTTTACGACCGAGCGGTCCGGGAACCGTCGGCGGGCGTGTATCGTCCGGCCTCATGGAATCCGCTGACCCAAGAGGGGAGGCCAAGCCCACGCTGCTCATCATCGATGATGACCAGACGCTCTGCGCGATGCTCGCAGAGTACCTGGGCCCCGAAGGCTTCTGCACCACGACGGCCGCCAGCGGCCCGGCGGGGCTCGAGCAACTTGCACGCACCCCCGTAGACCTCGTGGTGCTGGATGTGATGTTGCCGGAGCTGTCGGGATTCGAGGTGCTGCGTCGGATCCGCGCGAGCAATCGCGTCCCGGTGATCATGCTCACGGCGCGCGGCGAGGAGGTCGACCGGGTGGTGGGACTCGAGATGGGCGCCGATGACTATCTCGCCAAGCCCTTTAGTCCGCGCGAGCTGGTGGCGAGGATCCGTGCGGTGCTACGCCGCATCCCCGGTGACACTCCGGGCGGCAACACGGAGATTCTCTGGGGGCCATTGCGTCTCGATCTGCGGGCGAGGCGTGCAGACGTCGGCGAGCGGGACCTCGAGCTCACTTCCGCGGAGCTGCGGATACTCGAGCTGCTGGTGCGAGCCGACACACGCACCGTGACGCGCGATGACCTCATGATGCAGGCACTCGGGCGGCGGCTGCTGCCCACCGATCGCAGCCTCGACACGCATGTATCGAATCTGCGCCGCAAGCTCATGAAACACACCGACCGCATCAATGTGCAGAGCGTGCGCGGCTCGGGCTACGCGCTCACGCTCACCCCGGCACGCACAGCGAACGGTGCGCCGCAGCCCTAACCGATGCACTCACTTTACTGGCGCATCTTTCTCGCCTTCTGGGCGGCGCTGGCGCTGATCCTGGTCGGCACCGTCACGGTCGCGGTCAACGCCACAGCGCACCGCACCGATCGACCCTGGGTGCAGCGCGGTCAACTCTACGCGCAGGCGGCGCGTGCCTTTGAGTCAGGGGGTCCCGCGGCACTGAAGGAGTGGCTGCAGTCGCTCGCCGCGGAGCCGTTCGGCCGCACCTTCGTGGTCGAGCCTGGTGGGCGGGAGATGCTGGGTCGCCCGTTGCCGGCGTCCCTGGGCGGTGCCAGCGGCGCAACGGCGGGCGCTGCATCGGACGGGCGCGGTAGCGCTGCGGCCGGGCCCATCGCGCCGATCGGCGGCGCGCTGGTGCTCATCGCACCCGGCGGAGGCTCTTATCACGTCGTGATAGGTCCGGTACGCGATAGCCCACGCCTGTTCGGCGAGCTCGAGCTTCCGGGCGTGCCGCTCTCGATACTCGCGATCGCGCTCGGAGTGAGCGCGGCGGTGTGCTTCATTCTCGCCCGCTACCTTGCGTCCCCGGTGGACCGGCTACGGCTTGCGACTCGGCAGCTGGCTGCGGGTGATCTCAACGTGCGCGTAGCGCCCGCACTGCGCGGCCGTCAGGACGATCTGGGACTGCTCGCCGCAGACCTCGACAGCATGGCTGAACGGTTACGCCAGCTCCTCGAGGGGAAGCAGCAGCTGCTGCGCGATGTGTCGCATGAGCTGCGCTCCCCGCTCGCGCGGCTGCAGCTCGCGCTGTCGCTCGCCCGGCGCGATGACGGCGCCGCCGAACGCCACCTGGCGCGCATAGCCGCGGAAGCCGATCGTCTCGAGCAGCTGATCGCGCGCACCCTGAAGCTGGTGCGTCTCGAGCGACCGGCGCACGCGCTCGAGCAGTTGAGCGTCGATGTCAGTGCGCTGCTGCGGAAAATCGCAGCCGACGTCGCCATCGAAGCCGACGCCCGTGGCTGCCTGGTCACGGTACTCGCCGAGGACGGTCTCGCAGTCTCAGGCGATTCGGAGCTGCTGCGCAGCGCCTTCGAGAATGTGATCCGAAACGCCGTCCGCTATAGCCCTGCCAACGCGGTGGTCGCCATCGAGGCGCGCCGCACCACCAGCGTGGGGTTGGCCTCCGCCGTGCAGGTCAGCGTACGCGACCGGGGTCCGGGCGTGCCTGAGAAGGAGCTTGCGCTCATCTTCGAGCCGTTCTATCGGGTGGACGCGGCGCGCGAGCACCGCGGCGCCGGCGGCGAAGGACTCGGGCTCACGATCGCGCAGCGCGCCGTGGCGCTGCACGGTGGCAGCGTCGAGGCACACAATTGCGAGGACGGGGGACTCGCGGTGACCGTGACCTTGCCCGCGCTCGAGCGCGAGCGCCCCGGGGCACATCCGGCGGCAGCGGCGTAGAGTGCCACCGCTGCGCGTGGTGGCGGGGCGCCGGCGCGAACGCTGCGCGCTCGGTCGAGTGCCGTAACGAAGTCAGGCCGCGAGCAGGCCGTTCAGCCGCAGCGCTTCGCGCATCGACGTGAACGCGAACTCGGTGAGGATGCGCCGCAGGCGGCTCTCGCAGCGCGTGAGATTGGTGTAATGGCGGAAGCGCGAGAACCACCCGACGCTCACGCGCGGCTGCTCCGGGTCGAGCTCCCAGGGATGCACGTAGAAGGTGAACGGCCGCCCGCAGCGCTCGTTGATCTGCTTGAGTCCCGCGCGCGTCAACCAGTACGGCAGGATGCGGAAATAGCCTCCGCCCGAGACCGGAACCGGCACACCATAGAACCGTGCTGCGGACATCGGGAACTCGACCAGCGTGCGCCCGGACGGAGCCGGCAGGCGATTGGGCTCGGGCGCCGCGCCCGGCAGTCCATAGATGTCGTGATGGATCGGAAACACCGAAGAGTCGTAGCGGAAACCGAGATCGATGAGCACGTCGAGCGCCCAAAGGGATGCCGGCGTCACCGAGAAACTCGCGGCGCGATAGCCGAGCACCGGCTGACCGATGAGATTCTCGAGACACTCCTTGGCGCGTACCGTCTCCTCGCGAAACTCCC
>DATJZQ010000053.1:0-13847 GCA_035499005.1 Burkholderiales bacterium
CGTCACATCAGACCTACTGCCCGTTCAAGGGCACAGCTTCGTACTACTCGTTCATTAGTGGACCGCAGAACGCGGCTTGGACCTACGAGGAGCCGTACGACGAAATGAGCATCATCAGGGAGCGCCTCGCTTTCTACCGCAACAAGGTCGATTCCATCACGACGAGCTGAAACGTTCGAGAGAACATGACATGAGCGTGCAGCTCAACCACACCATCGTCTGGTGCCGCGACAAGCGCAGGTCCGCGACCTTCCTTGCCGAGGTTCTAGGCCTGCCGCAGCCAAGCCGATTCGGACCGTTCCTCGTGGTCGAGCTCGCCAACGGTGTCTCCCTCGATTTCCACGACACCGACGGCGAGATTGTGCCTCAGCACTATGCCTTCCTGATTGGAGAAGAAGATTTCGACCAGGTCTTCGCCCACCTGCGTGAGCGAGGGCAGGATTATTGGGCCGACCCCGGCCAGAAGCGCGCCGGCGTGATCAACCGAAATGACGGCGGCCGCGGTATATATTTCGAAGACCCGGACGGTCATCTGCTCGAAGTCATCACACGGCCTTACGGCAGCGGCGCTTAGGTGTCGGGGACCTGGCTCTGGCGCCCCTGCGCGATCTAAGGCAGCATGCGGCCCTGACCCTTGTGTAACTGGAGGTTGCCGTCATGCCTCGCACTGATCCGCTGCGCAACTTTCGCTTTCGCGTCGAGATCGATAACTTCGCACGCGCGGGCTTTGCCGAAGTGTCGCTCGGAGCAATCGGGACCGAGGCTGTCGATTATCGAGAGGGCACCGATCCGACACACGTCCGCAAGTTGTCGGGCCTCACCAAGTACGGCAACGTCACGTTGAAGTCCGGTCTGACAACCGGCTCCGATGCCTTGGAGCTCTTCCACTGGCAGCGCGACGTCGCGTCAGGGCAGCTTGCACAAAGCCGCCGACGCGTCGTCATTGTGTTGCAGGACGAAGCCGGTCAGGATCAGGCTCGCTTCGTCGTTTCGAACGCTTGGCCTGTCAAGTACGAGGCCAGTCCGCTGAGCGCGCGGTCGAACGAAGTTGTCATCGAGACGCTCGAGCTCGCCAATGAAGGCATCGAGCGCGTCCAGTAAGCGTAGGCCTCCTGCAAGGCCGGGCTGCGCAGACGCGGACGCCCGGCAACCCTTCATGAATCTGCGCTTTCGGGTCGCAATCGAAGGATTGAGCAGTACAGGTGCCGTGGAGGTCGTGTTCCCTACGGCGCGCATCACCGCCCAGCGGCGAACGCGCCATGCCCTGCAGCTCGACCCACTCGTGATCCGGCGTGGCCTCACGTTGTCGACGGAATGGTACGACTGGTGGAACCAGGCGCGCCGATCCACGCGCGCTCCACGACGCGAGGTGCAGATTATCCTGCTTGACGCCAGTGGGATCGACGCACTGCGATGGGTTTATCCCGACTCCACGCCTCTGAGCTACTCGCTGTCACCCCTGAACGCGCTCGTGGGTCAGGCAATGATCGAATCGCTGGAGCTGCGCGTCGGGGGCTTTGCAGCGTACCGACGCGAATAGCGGATAGCAGCGCGAATGCCGGTTTGCTCAGACACCAGCCGTCCTTTAATCTGCATCAGCTGTTGGCGGGACATCGAGTCGATTCGCCTGGCCAATACGCACCTCAAGGGAGAGATAGATGAGACGAATGATCGTGATGCTGCTGGCGCTGTTGCTTCTTGCCGCCTGCTCCAAGGACAAGTACCAGACGAATCCCGATGGTTCCACGCCCGTGCTCTATCCCAGGTCCGCGATCGTTGCTTGGCCCCTAGTGGATGGAGCGCGCCAGGACCCTGCCGGTAAAGCGCGTGTCTACCTGGATCAAACAGCCAAACTCCCCAACGACTTCCAGGCAGGCGATGGCGTCAGAGTCGGTGCCAGGTCTGTCATCGCCGAAGATGCAGTCCTGTTTCCCAATGTGGCCGTCGGCGACGACAGCAGCATAGGGAAGGACGTTATCCTTCAGTCTGACGTGAAGATCGGCAACAACGTTTCCATCGGTAAAGATACGGTCGTAGGCCAAGGTACCACCGTCGAGGACGGCGCGAGAATTGGCCAATGGGTGAAAATCGGTACCCGCGCGTCGATCGGCAGCGGCGCGGAGATCGGCGGTGCCGCCAGCGTTGCGGACGGCGCGACAGTCGCCAAGAATCAGCGAGTCGCCCAAGGAGTGCACGTCGCGAAGTGACCGGCAGTCGGTCATTCCGACACGAAGCTCGCTACCCGATCCTCCCTGGCTGACCATTCTCTCGATCGCAGCGAAGATCAGCCTGGGGCGGCGTTTGGCCTTTGTGTTAGAGTCTCGCCACTTTCCGTGAGCGCAAGGCCCCCGACACAAAGGGGTAGTTCCGAATCTTCGGAGGCGCGAGATGCGCGTCGCACTGGTCCATCCGGCCGGCTACAACTTCTCTCCCGGCCAGCCCGACCTGACCTTGTTCGCAAACCGGATGGCGCCGATCGGTATCCTGTCGCTCGCCTCCTGGCTCGACAAGCATGGCCACGCAACCATGCTGCTCGACTGTCTCGGCCCGAATCCGCCGCGAAACGCCGAGGAAACGGCGCAGAAGCTGCTCGACTGGAAGCCCGACATGGTCGGGTTTTCCACCACGACCTCGGCTTTTCTCGACGGCTACGACATCGCGAGCCTGATCAAGGAAAAGCGGCCCGAAGTGAAGATTATCTTCGGGGCCGTGCACGCGTCCTCGATCGGCGGGCAGCTGCTGGAACACTTCCCGCAGGTCGACTACCTGTGCGTGGGTGAGGGCGAGGGGACGCTGCAGGACCTGGCCGACGGCGAGCCGCTCGCGACGATCTCCAATCTCGTCTGGCGCGACGGTGGGCGCATCGTCTCCAACCCGCGACGCGCGCGGCTCGACGACCTCGACGAGCTGCCCTTCCCGGCATGGCACAAGCTTGAAGGATTCGCCAAGGGGTACCACCTGCCGCTTTTCAGCTACGTGAAGCGCTACGGCGCGACCATGATCACCAGCCGCGGGTGCCCGTTCACCTGCAGCTTCTGCGACCGCACGGTGTACGAGCACAAGTACCGCCACAACTCCGCCGAGTACACCTGGGAGCACATGAAGTACCTGCGCGACCGGTTCGGGGTGCATCACATCAACTTCTACGACGACTTGTTCACGGCAAGCCGCAAGCGCGTGGTGGAGCTGTGCGAGGTGCTCATCCGCAAACCGCTCGGAATGAACTGGAACTGCGCCATCCGCGTCGGCCACAACGACGACGAAGAGCTGTTCTCGCTCATGCAGCGCGCGGGCGCCCTGATGCTCTCGATGGGCATGGAGACCGCCGATCCCGCGATGATGGAGCGGCACAAGACCGGCGTGGAGCTCGATCAGGTGCGCGAGACGGTGAAGCGCATCCGCCGGCTGGGCATGCGCGCGAAGGGCTTGTTCATCTTCGGCCTGCCGGGGGAAACGCCGGAGACTTTCAGGAAGACGTCGGACTTCATCATGGAGCTCGATCTCGACGAGATGAACATGACGAAGTTCACGCCGTTCCACGGCGCCCCGATGTGGCACGAGATCATCCACAACAACGGCATCGAAGGCGATTTCCACGAAGACTGGCGGCTGATGAACTGCCTCAATTTCGTCTACGTGCCGCAGGCTTTCTCGTCGCGCGAGCAGATGGAGGATCTGTACAACTGGCACGTGCAGCGCTACTACAAGAGCAAGCAGTATCAGACACGCTTCCGCAAGCGCATCTGGCAGCACCGCTGGACGCTGTGGCACATCGTCAAGCATCTGCCAACGCTGCTCCGGGCGAAAGCGCATTTCACCCACGAGGGCGTCTCGGTGGCGACGCAACTCGAGCAGATCCCGCTGCATCCGGCGCAGCCCCGCGAGCAGCTCGCCGCCGGCACTACCTCCAACACCGTCTACGCCGACGTCCCGGAGCAGTACCTGCCGGAGAGCAAGAAGGTGATTCCGGTGAAATTGCGGGCGCGCCCCGATCGCGCCGCCGTTTGAACTGCGTCGCAGCTTGGCGCGCCCGCAGGGCGCTCCCCGAGGCTGGGTGAGCCAGTTCTGCTGGCGCTTACGCCGGCGCGACAGTCAATCGTATACGACCATACACCGCACTTCGATGCTCCAGCGATCGGGGGCGTCGACTGGCGTGGCCGGATCTTCAAAAGCACTGTGGAAGCTGAAGGTACACAACGCATCCCCCCGATCGTCTGCGTCACCCTCACGCCCTTTGGTCCGCGCGAGTTTGCCCTCCGAGTCCCATTGCTTGATCAGGATTGCTTCGGTGCCGGTGACCGCTGGATAGTAATACCACTGGTGCCTCGCCGAGTGTCTGGCGAAATAGTTTTCGCCAATTCGGTCTCGGTAGTGAATCTCGAACACCACCAGATCTTCTGGTTGCACGCTGTGTGCGTCGCACAGGGCCAGTGGGTGGGTGGCAACCGGCTCCTTGGCGATGTTGCGCCAGACATTGATGATCGCAAACCGCCCGCCCGCGCCGAGTGTCCGCTCGGCTATCTCCGGCGCGATCAGTGATCGCCCTTCTTGAAGCACGGATCTCACGGTATCGTTCGTGCCCGGCGGCTTCGTGAGATCACGCAGCCGCTGGGGTGCACTGGTCAGAGTGTAGTCGCCATGGACGACGTGGGCAGGCCCCTGGACCTGCTGCCCACCCGCAATGCGTCTCCGGCTGTTCTTGCCCGAAGCCGATCGCACGTTATGGTCGAACGCGAATGCGTGCCCACCGGTCACCTCTCTCACGATCTCTGCGCACTGCGGGTAATAGCGTTTGACAACATCCGTGTGGTCGAGAAAGTCGATCGTTGCGACCGACACCGGGCGCTCCGATAGTTCGAATCCATTCGCGACGAGCGTGCAGCGCTTCTCATGCTGCAGCAGGCGAGCGTTGTGTACCGGCATGTGTTGTTCTACGAAGGACACGCCTTGCCAGCCGGCGTCGCTCCCATCCTGGTCGCGGCGGGTGAGTACCTTGCCGTTTCGATACAGCGAAGGCTGCACCGAGGCGTCCATATACTTGAAGATCCCGGATGTACGCTCCTGGCGTCTCACCTCTGTGTTTTTCATGCCTGCCGCCTCGATCGATTGCTTTTCGTTCCGCTGACTCGGTCTGCCACCCACCACGATGGTGCTATGACAAGCTTCTATTTCTGTACGTACAGCGTGACCTTCGAGGGGTCGGAGAACAGAAAGTTGAGGCCCTGCCCGTAGATCGACGCCTCCGGCTTGTCCAGGCGCGCACCCACCGCTAGCGGGACCTTGCGCCGCCAGCTCTGCGAAGTGACCAGCTTGCCTGGCATGACGATGGCGATCAGGCCCGTGTCGGCGCTGGCTTGGACTGCGATCACCGGCAGCCCACCGGTCGCCATCTCCTGCGCCTGGGTGAGAACGGCCTGGTCGCTTGCCTTGCCCAAGGCGGTCCACTGCGTGTCCTGGGCGATCTCGGCGGCGATTTCATGCGAACGCAGACAGCGCTCTGCGTCGCAGAATGCGTCGATGCCGAACAGTTGGCTGAGCGCGCGCGCGGGAAAGTAGGTGCAGGTGAAGCCGCCGACGCGTTGCGCGCAGTTCTCGATCTGGCCCTGGAGCCAGCCGGCGTTTTTGTCCCACGTGGTGCCGGCCGCGCCTGCAACGCCGGCTGGAATCAGCGCGGCGGCGCAGAGGGCAACGGCGCGTCCGAGCATCAGCGGCAGCGTTTCTACTTCATCGTTGGCATGACGAACTCGGCGCCCTTGCGGATGCCGGTCGGCCAGCGGCTGGTGATGGTCTTCAGGTGGGTGTAGAAGCGCACACCCTCGGGGCCGTGCATGTAGTGATCGCCGAACAGCGAGCGCTTCCAGCCGCCGAAGCTGTGATACGCAACAGGCACCGGGATGGGCACGTTGATCCCCACCATGCCGACCTGTATGCGGGAGGCAAACTCGCGCGCAGCGTCGCCGTCGCGCGTGAAGATGGACACGCCGTTGCCGTACTCGTGCCCGTGAATGACGTCGACCGCGGCATCGAAGTCGGGCACCCGCACCACCGACAGAACGGGCCCGAAGATCTCATCGCGGTAGATCGTCATGTTGGGCCGCACGCCGTCGAACAGGCAGCCGCCGAGGAAGAAACCCTTCTCGTAGCCAGGCACCTTGACACCGCGGCCGTCGACGACGAGCTTCGCTCCTTCCTTGACGCCGGTGGCGATATATCCGCTCACCTTGTCGAAGTGCTGCTTGGTGACGAGCGGCCCCATCTCGGCGTTTTCGTCAGTGCCGGCGTTGATCTTCAAGCTGCGGGCTCGCGCGGCCAGCCGCTCGACCAGAGGGTCGGCCACGGAACCAACCGCCACCGCAACTGAGATCGCCATGCAGCGCTCCCCGGCGGAGCCGTAGGCGGCTCCGGTGAGCGCATCAACAGCCTGTTCGAGATCGGCATCGGGCATGACCACCAGGTGATTCTTGGCGCCGCCCAGCGCCTGCACGCGTTTGCCTGTTGCAGTCCCGTTGCGATAGATGTACTCAGCGATGGGAGTCGAGCCGACGAAACTGACCGCGGCGATGCGCGGATCGTTGAGCAGGGCGTCGACCGCAACTTTATCGCCCTGCACGACGTTGAACGCGCCGTCTGGGAGCCCGGCTTCCGTGAGCAGGGCGGCGAGGTGCAGGCTGGCGGAGGGATCGCGTTCCGACGGCTTGAGCACAAACGTGTTGCCGCAGGCGATGGCGACGGGGAACATCCACATCGGCACCATCGCAGGGAAATTGAACGGGGTGATGCCGGCACACACACCGAGTGGCTGTCGCATAGAGTAGCTGTCGACGCCGGTGCCGACCTGCTCGCTGTAGTCGCCCTTCAGCAGGTGCGGGATGCCGCAAGCGAATTCCACTACTTCCAGGCCGCGCGTGACCTCACCACGGGCGTCGGAGACGACCTTGCCGTGCTCGCTCGAGATCAGGCGCGCGAGCTTGTCGTGGTCGCGCTCAACGAGCTCTTTGAACTTGAACATCACGCGTGCGCGCCGCAGTGGCGGAGTCGCAGCCCACCCCGGGAAAGCGGCCTGTGCGGCGGCGATCGCTTTTCCCACTTCCTCTGTGCTGGCAAAAGCCACCCGGCCAGACACTTCGCCCAGGGCGGGGTTATACACCTCGCCGTAGCGCCCGCTGCCGCCGGGGACTTCACGGCCCCCGACGTAGTGATAAATGTCCTTGACCTGTGAGCCTGGCCGTTCAACGGGTTTGTTCATGTCTGCCTTCTCCTCAAAAGCTGCGATCTCAACGATGCTCGGCCGCAAACTCCGCATCGAGCGGGTAGATCGGCCGCCGGATCTTCTTGAAGTCGAACAGGGTCCAGTTCGACGATCCGACGCCAAGCGCGTCGCAGTACACCATGCCCTTAGCGATGGGCAGGAACACCGGACGAAAGTACATGCGCGACTTGAGCAGCAGGTAGCGCTTGCGCGCGGGGTCGATCCCGACGCTGGTGAACACGCCCCGGTCCCATGGTTCCTGGTTGCGCTCCGTGACCACGATCTCGGCAGCGCCGGTGTCCAGCACGGCAGTGCGCCCCATGTAGCAGCGCATGCCCTGGAACTGCGGTCCTGTAATCGTATATTCGCCGTCGGTGATGGCTCGCACCACACCGCTCAGCTCGAGCGGCTCGCCGCGCGTCTTGATGGCGGGCATGTCCATCCGGCCTCCGAGGCGCAGGGTGATCTTCGCCCCGACACCGGCGCGGATCATCGATTCGACGGCCGCGGGATCCCGCAGCGGACCGACCGCGATGTCGCTCAAGCCCTGGCGCAGCGCCTCCTTCAGCACGTACGTGGTGTCCTGAGTTGCTCCCGACGCGCAGTTGTCCGCGTGATCGAGCAACAGGATCGGTCCACCGGCGCGCTCTGCCATGCCCTTGGCCCGTGCGATCGCTTCCGACAGCGGCTCCCCGCGGTAGACGAACGCTTCCTTGTGGCGCCATGCGATATCGAGAATCGACTTGCAGGCCAGCTCGGCTTTGCGTTGGTCGCCATCGGCGACCGTCACTACGCTGAAGCCGGCGTCCCGGATATCCGCCTGCTGAAAACCTCCGAAGGCGGTGGCGGCGAGGAGCCCGTCTCTCTCGGCGGCGCGCGCCGCGTCCACGCAATCCTTCATCGGGCTCTCGTCGGTATTCTGCTTGAGCGTCTGTGCGAGCAGCGGGACGTTGCCCCATGCCATCACCGGCTTGACGTCGCCCTTCAGGTATCGCAGGAGAATGCTGCCCGCGAGCTGCCCGGCCTCATAGCCGTCGACGTGAGGATAGGTCTTGTACCCAGCGATCACGTCGCAGTTGCGCACCATGGCATCCGTCACGTTGGCATGCAGGTCGAGCGAAACCGCAATGGGCGTCCGCGGTGCAACCTTCCGCAGTTTGCCGAGCAGGGTACCTTCGCCGTCGTCGGTGCGCTCCGCTACCACCATGGCGCCGTGCAGGTCGAGGAACACCGCGTCGCAGCCGCGGCTCACCGCCTCGCCGATCAGATCACAGAAGCGGTCGTAGGCCTTGCCGTCCACCGGGCCGCTCGGATTGGCCCAGGCTGCGAGCGGGGTGACGATCTCCGCGCCCGCGACTTCCGCCAGATCCAGGTAGGCCGCCATCGGCACGCGTGTGCCCTTTGTCGTGTCGTAGGCTGCCTTGCCGAGAGTCGGCCCGTCTTTCCCGAACGCCTCCCATGGTGTGGGCACCGGCGAAAACGTGTTGGTCTCGTGCTGCATCTGGGCGATGACGAACTTCACCGCGTAACCCCCTTACCAAACCTAACTTCGTTTACCACGAAGGACACGAAGGAGCACGAAGAAAGGCAAGAGACGGGTTACGTGGATTCTGGACGCGTCCATCGATCTGGACGCTGTCGTGCACCACACCCCTGTTTGTCTTCGTTTCGTTTTCCTCGTGTACCTTCGTGTCCTTCGTGGTAGATGCGTTTTGCTTTACGGTAACGTCTTGAGCACATCGCGCAGCGTCTCGAACAGCTGGTCGATGTGCTTCTTCTCGACGATGAGCGGCGGCGACAGCGCGATGGTGTCTCCGGTGGTGCGGATCAGCACATTCTTCTGGTACGCACGCAGGAACGCCTCGAACGCCCGCACGGTGGGCTTCCCCGCGATCGGTTCGAGCTCGACGCCGACCACCAGCCCGACGTTGCGAATGTCGATGATGTGGGGCAATCCCTTCAGCGAGTGAGCCGCGTCTTCCCAGTAGGGCGCCAGTTCCGCGGCGCGCTGAAATAGACCTTCAGCCTGGAACAGGTCGAGCGTGGCGACGGCCGCTGCTGCGGCGAGCGGATGGCCCGAATAGGTGTAACCATGATAGAGCTCGATAGAGCTCTCCGGCCCCTGCATCAACGCGTCGTAGATCTCCTTCTTCACGATCACCGCGCCCATGGGTACCGCGGCGTTGGTGAGCGCTTTAGCGCAGGTGATCATGTCCGGAGTCACGCCGAAGGTCTGCGCGGCGAAGGCGCTTCCGGTGCGGCCGAACCCCGTGATGACCTCGTCGAAGATGAGCAGGATGCCGTGCTTGTCGCAGATCTCGCGCAGTTTTTGGAGATAACCCTTGGGTGGCAGCAATACTCCCGTCGAGCCGGCCACCGGCTCGACGATGACGGCTGCGACGTTCGACGCGTCGTGCAGCGCGACAAGACCCTCCAAGGCATCCGCGAAATGCGCGCCCCACTGCGGCTGGCCGCGCGAGTAGGCGTTTTTTTCCAGGCTGTGCGTGTGCGGCAGGTGGTCCACGGCGCCGAGCAGCTGGCCGTTGAAAGTCTTGCGGTTGCCGCCCATGCCGCCGACCGAGATGCCGCCGAAGCCGACGCCGTGATAGCCGCGCTCACGCCCGATCAGCACGCGCCGCGTCCCCTGTCCGCGTACGCGGTGGTAGGCCAGCGCGATCTTGAGCGCGGTGTCCACTGCCTCGGACCCGGAGTTGACGAAGAACACGTGATCCATGCCCTTGGGCGTAATCCGCACCAGGCGCTCGGCTGCGACGAATGGCACCGGGCTGTGCATTTGAAACCCGGTGGCGTAGTCGAGGCTCTCCGCCTGCTTCTTGATCGCGTCCACGATCGGCTGGCGGCAGTGCCCGGCGTTGACCGCCCAGAGACCCGCGATACCGTCCAGAATCTGGCGCCCATCGTGAGACGTGTAGTACATGTCCTTGGCGGCGACGAGCAGGCGCGGCGACGCCTTGAACTGTCGGTTGGCGGTGAAGGGCAGCCACAATGGCTCGAGGTTGAGCTGGGCGAGAAGCTCTTGTTCGCGGGTACCCATGGGACCTCCTGGAGTGAACGGGCGGAAGGCGCAGTGCGAGACAGCGCAAATTATAGCCCGTGCGGCCATGCCCGTTGCCTTGGCCGGGGCGTTCCCGTATTCTCGAAAATACCCTCGCACGCCGGCGCCCGCGGTAGTTTTGCCCGTGCCATGCGCGCAGAGCGCGCAACTCGTTACCCGCAGGATCGGCCTATGGATCTCAACTACACCCCCGAAGAGCAGGCTTTCCGCGCGGAGGTGGGCGCGTTCATTCGCTCCAAGCTGCCGCCCGACATTGCACGCAAGGTGCTGGAGCATCACAGGCTCAGCAAGGAAGACTACGTTCGCTGGCAGAAGATTCTGTTCGAGCGCGGCTGGATCGCGCCCGGCTGGCCGCCGGAGTATGGCGGCACGGGTTGGAACGCGGTGCAGAAGCATCTGTTCGACGAGGCCTGCGCCGAGGCGGGCGCACCGCCGGTGATCGCGTTCGGCGTGAACATGGTGGGACCGGTCATCATCGCGTTCGGCAGCCCCTGGCAGAAGGAGCATTACCTGCCCCGCATCCTTTCCAGCGAGGACTGGTGGTGTCAGGGCTACTCCGAGCCGGGTGCAGGGTCGGATCTGGCGTCGCTCAAGACACGGGCCGAGCGGCGCGGCGAGCTCTACATCGTCAATGGGCAGAAGACGTGGAATACGCTCGGTCAATACGCCGACATGATCTTCTGCCTGGTGCGTACCTCGAGCGAGGGCAAGCGGCAGGAGGGCATCTCGTTTCTGCTGATCGACATGCGCTCGCCCGGTGTCACGGTGCGGCCGATCATCACTCTGGACGGCGAGCACGAGGTCAACGAGGTCTGGTTCGAGAACGTCGAAGTGCCGGCGCGCAATTTGGTGGGCGAGGCAGGGCGCGGCTGGACCTATGCCAAATTCCTGCTGTCGCACGAACGCAGCGGGATCGCGGGGGTGTCGCGCTGCAAGCGCGAGCTGCGTTTTCTCAAGCGCATCGCTGCGCAGGAACAGAAGGACGGCCGGCCTTTGCTCGACGACCCTCGCTTCAAGGACAAGGTTTCGCGGCTGGAGATCGACCTCATGGCGCTCGAGATCACGGACCTGCGGGTCGCGTCCGCGGAGCGGGAGGGTCGGGCTCCGGGACCGGAGGCGTCGATCCTCAAGATCAAGGGTACCGAGATCCAGCAGACCTTGACCGAGCTGATGATGGAAGCGGTGGGGCCCTATGCGCTGCCGTTTCTACCGGAGTCGTGGGGTGGGCAGTGGCTGGGCGAGCGGGTCGGGCCCGAGTATGCCGGCCCTCTGGCTGCGCGCTACTTCAACCACAGAAAGGTCACCATCTACGGCGGCTCGAACGAGATCCAGCGCAATATCATCGCGCAGCATATTCTCGGACTGTAACCAAAGAAACGGCCATGGACTTCAACTACACGCAAGAGCAGCAGATGCTGCAGGACTCGATCGAGAAGTTTCTCGACAAGAACTACAGCTTCGGGACGCGGCGCGAGATCATCGCCGCCCGCAAGGGCATCGGCGCCCCCGCGTGGGAGGGATTCGCGGAGCTCGGGCTGCTCGGCCTGCCCATTCCTCCCGAGTACGGCGGCTTCGGCGGCAACGCGGTGGATACAATGATCGTCATGGAGGCGCTCGGCCGCCGCCTCGTGGTCGAGCCTTATCTGTCGACGGTTGTGCTGGGGGCGGGCGCGATCGTGCTGGGCGGCACGGAGGCACAGCGCCGCATCCTGCTGCCGAGCGTCGTCGAGGGCTCGATGAAGCTTGCGTTCGCGCACTGGGAGCCGGGCTCGCGCTACTCGCTGAGCGAGGTCGGAACGACGGCGCGCCAGGAAGGCGGCTTCTGGGTGATCAATGGGCGCAAGTCGGTCGTGCTGCATGGGGCCGTTGCGGATCTGCTGATCGTTTCCGCTCGAACCAGCGGCCAGTCCGGCGATGCGCATGGCATATCACTGTTCTTCGTCAATCCCACTGAGCCGGGTGTTGCCGGCCACGACTATCCGACGTACGACGGCATGCGGGCGGTCGAGGCCGAGTTCACCAACGTCCACGTCAACGCCGAGTCGCTGATCGGTGTCCTGGATCAGGCCTATCCTCTGATCGAGCTGGTGGTGGACCGTGGCATTGCTGCGCTGTGCGCCGAGGCGGTGGGATGTATGGGCGCACTGAATGCCGCGACGCTCGAGTACCTCAAGACGCGGCAGCAGTTCGGCGTCCCGATCGGTCGCTTTCAGGCGCTCCAGCACCGCATGGTCGACATGCTGATCCAGTACGAGCAGGCAAAGTCGATGGCCTGTCTCGCCGCGGTCCGGGTGGATTCTCCCGATGCAGGCGAGCGCCGCCGCGCGGTGTCAGCCGCCAAAGAACTGATCGGACGTGCCGGCCGTTACGTCGGCCAGCAGGCCATCCAGCTGCACGGCGGGATGGGCATGACCGACGAGCTGAACGTGGGGCATTACTTCAAGCGTCTGACCGCGATCGACGCGACGTTCGGCGATGGCGACCATCATCTATCGCGCTTCGCTGCCGCGGAAAGTGCGGGCGAGGCGATGCCCGTGCAATCCAAGTCGCGCTGGAAACAGCTGGTCTGAGGGCGGGTCGGGGCCAGCTCGAGACTGCGATCACCGCCTCGGCGCCGCCGCGCGCGCGCTCCTTGGGTGCTGTGCGAAGTTCGGGTGGCGGTTCGCCACCGAGAAGAAGTGCTGCGGATCGTTCTCGAGCAAGAGCTTCTGAGCCAGCATCAGGTCGTACACAGGGAGCCGGCCTTCGGGCATGCCGCAATAGCAATCGCCCGTCACCGGCTCCACCACGTTCAGCGAGCGCCACGGCAGGATCCAGAACCGGCCGCGGCCCGGTGCTTCGACGCTGAAGTAACCGCACAACTCGAACTCCCTGCGTTGCTTCCCGCTCAGCATTCGAAGCAGCAGGTCTCTCGCGCGCCGTTCAGCCATGGCCAGCGGAGGTCCGGCAAGCAGCTGTCGCATGGGAGCGTCGGCCGCGGTTCGCTCGGAGCTCGGTGCGACGCGCCGGCGCAGCCCACGGACGAATCGCGCGTAACCCTGCCTCAACATCGCCACCACTCCCAGGCCCGGGGCGGCCGGCCCGATCACCGATTCATCCGCCCACCACACGCGGCACCACGACGGTCTCATTCTCGAGAGCTGCGAAGTCGGTCACCTTTTCGTCCGGCATACCCTGTCCGCGGTTTACCTTGAACGCCGTGGAGCCCCCCGCGAGGAGCCGTTCGAACAGCGCCTTCGCCTGCTCGCGGTGCCCGGCCCAAGCTGCGGTGTCGTCGAACTCGACGACTCGATCGCCCGATGAATCTAGAACACGAAGCGTCTTCATCGCTGTCTCCTCAGGGCCCGCGCCGCGTCGCAGCGCTCGCCCGCTGTAAATAGCCTGCGGCAACGCCCGCGCCGGCCCGCCCCGGGGCCCGCTGACCGCCGCTATATCAAGAGACCCCAGCCGTGGAGACGGGGTTCCCGGCAATACCCTTCCATTGCGCCCTTGTTCTCGGGTACTATGCCGCCGGGTGGCCGG
>DATJZQ010000054.1:0-8446 GCA_035499005.1 Burkholderiales bacterium
CCTTCGGCGCCGAGCGTCAGTGCGCCATCAGCGTCCTGTGCTGTCTGCATCTGGACTACCGCGAGCAGCTCCCATCCGCCGCTCCCTGACACAGCGGCGTTGACTACAGCGCCCACCGGCTGTCCCTCGGCACACACGCTCGCCCCGGGCTCCGCACGCCCCGTTGTGGCGAAGCGCAGGAGGCGGCGCTTCACCTGCCCCAGGTACTGCGTCCGCGCGACGATCTCCTGGCCGGTGTAGCAGCCCTTGCTGAAACTCACGGCCCCGGTCAGATCCAGGTTCAGCATGTGTGGAGTGAATTGGTCCTGAGTAGCCGGAGTAATGGTCGGAACGCCAGCCGCGATGGCGTGCGCAGCCCATATCGATTCGCCCGCCAGCCGACAGCGCCCGGCGAGCTTGTTCCAAAGGTCGACAACGAGCGCCGCGTCTCCCGTGATTTGCACCCGGTCGCCGGGCAAGGCAATTGCGCTGAGACCGCCGCTGGAGCCGGCCTGATAGGCAGCAGATAGAGCAATCCCCAGCGCCTCGCGAGCAAGGTCCATCGCGCCCCGGCCGGCCAGCCCGAGGGCTGCCGTCCGTTCGGAGAGGTCGCTCAGCACCGCCTTCGAGCGCAGCACATACATCTGCAAGCGTCGGCGAATCGGTTCGCACAGCTCGCGCGGCAGTCCCAGCGCATAGCCGCCGTCGGTCTGCCACAGCAGCGGGGTCGCCAGCACTCTACCCTTGGGAGTACAGTACGCCGCCGGCTCGGCACGCGACTCCGAGATGAGCTCGATATCGTTCGACAGCTGTCCCTGCAGAAACGCTGCAGCGTCCTGGCCGGAAGCCTGGATGACCCCGTGCGACAGCAACGCTGTGAGCGCGGTCTGGCTCGTGCCCAGCGGCGGCGCCGGATCGAAGCCGGCCGCCTGGCCGTTCTCGACGCGTGCGCCGCGCTCGATCAGCGCTTGGTGCCAACCTTCATTCATACAGAGCCAGCTCCCATCACGATGCCGATTATAGGTCGAGGGACGCTGGTGGCGCCTGACTGGATGCGCCTAGGCGCATGGCTGAGCTTCTTCGTGTCCGTATAGGTTCGTCCCGGACCTTGACCGGGCTGCTGAGCGGCGCGCACGCCGTGGCTGCGGGCGCATTGTGGGCGGCCCCTCTGCCTGCGGCCTGGGCCCTGGCCGGGAGCGCCATGCTTGCCCTGCATCTGGGTTGGGTGCTCAGGCGCCACGCCTGGCGCAGCGACCCGAGAGCGCTGGTCGACCTGGAGCTGCTCGAAGATTGCTCTGCCGCCGCCCGGTTGCGAACGGGGGAATGGAAGACGTATCGCATCGCTGCCTCGAGCTTCGTGTCTTCGCGCCTGACGCTCCTTAATCTCCGCCCCGAGCACGGGATGGGGCGGCGCGCCGTACTGATCACTGCGGACAACGTCGATCCCGACGGGTTCCGTCAATTGCGGGTATGGCTGCGCTGGCGCTGCGGAGGCGGCAGGCGGGGCTGAGCGGCGGCAACAGCATGCCGGGCACTGTTAAACACGCTGGCGTGAACTAACGCCAAGCGCCGATTGTCTCTCGCATGACGGTCGCCGGCCCGGTTCCTGAAAACGCTATACTGGTGCCCGTTGCGCGACGTGAGTTCGCGCTTTTTTGTTGGCGGTTCAGGCAACCGGGCAAGATGGGTGACCGTGAGATAGACCAGCAGCTGGTCGAACGGGCACAGCGGGGTGACAAGAGGGCATTCGAACTGCTCGTGGCTAAGTACCAGCGCAAGCTGGCTCGGCTGCTGTCCCGCTTTATCCGTGACCCGGCTGAGGTGGAGGACGTGGCGCAGGACGCATTCATCAAGGCGTACCGGGCGCTGCCGTCATTCCGCGGCGAGAGCGCGTTCTACACCTGGCTGTACAGGATCGGCATCAACACGGCCAAGAACTATCTCGTGGCGCTGGGGCGGCGCGCCCCGACGGCAACCGAGTTCGACAGCGAGGACGCTGAGAACTTCGAGAACGGAGACCAGCTCCGCGATGTCGATACGCCGGAGAACGAGTTGATGAGCAAGCAGATCGCGCAGACGGTCAACGATACGATGGAAGCGCTGCCCGAAGAGCTGCGCACCGCCATCGTCCTGCGCGAGATCGACGGCTTGAGCTACGAGGAAATCGCAACGGTGATGAATTGCCCGATCGGCACCGTGCGCTCGCGCATCTTCCGCGCGCGCGAGACGATCGCCGAGCGGCTGCGCCCGCTGCTTCAGACCAGCAAAGACCGAAGGTGGTGATATGGAAAAGATCTCACAGCTGATGGACGGCGAGCTGGACGAGCGCGAGGCGCGCCTGGAGATTCGCCGCCTGGGATCGGACGAGAGACTTGTGCAGGTATGGCACACGTACCACTTGATCCGTGACGTTCTGCGCGACGATCTTCGCATCGGCTCCGATTTCGAGAGCCGCCTGCGGCAGCAGCTGGAGGCAGAGCCAACGGTGGTCGCACCGCACAGCCGCTTCGCGTCCCGCGTCGTCCGCCATACGCTGCCGCTCGCCGCGACCGTGGCAGCTGTGGCTGTGGTGGGCTGGCTCGCGCTCAGTTCTCCGCCGCAACCAGCGCCGTCGTCTATGGCAGCCCACCCCGCTTCGGACCAAGGCGCCAAGGAGCCTGCGCGCCTGGCGTCCGGATCCGCGAGCGGCGAGATGGGCGACTATCTCCTGGCGCACCGGGAGTTCTCTCCAACGACGGCCATACAGGGTGTCGCGTCGTATGTTCACACGGTATCGAACGAGGATTGGGACCCCGCACGATGAGCCTGCCGGTGCGGCTGCTGCCGAGCCTGGTGCTGCTGCAGTTTTGGGCTACCGCCGCGCTCGCCGAAACGCTGCAGGAAACCGAAGCGCTGGCATGGCTGCAGAAGATCGCGGCGGCCGCGCGTCAGCTCAACTACAGCGGCACCTTCATCTATCAGCACGGCGACCACGTCGAGAGCTCCCGCATCACGCATTTCGTCGACCGTAGCGGAGAGTACGAAAAGCTCGAAACCCTGGATGGGCCGAAGCGGGAAATCTTCCGCAACGAAGACCAGATCATCACCTTCGACAGCGAGCATCGCGTGATCAAGCGCGAGCGGCGCACCCGGCGCAATTCATTCCCCGCGCTGTTGCCCGATCAGCTGGCCCATCTCACCGAGCACTACTCGCTGCGCAAAGGGGAGCTCGAGCGCATCGCGGGCTGCGACGCACAGGCTCTGTTGCTCGAACCGCGCGATGGTTTCCGCTACGGACACAAACTGTGGGCCGATGCCAGCACCGGTCTGCTGCTCAAGGCGCGCATGTTCGACGAGAAAGGTCACGTTGTCGAGCAATCGGTATTCACCCAGCTTCTCATCGGCGCTGCGGTGGTGCGCCCCGATCCGGCCCCCCCTGCCCCGGACGGGTGGCGTGAGGCGCCGAGCGCTGATTCAGCCGCACCGGCGGATACCGGCTGGGTGGTGAAAGACCAGCCGGCAGGTTTCAGGAAGATCATCGAGATGAAGCGGTTCAAGGCTGGCAGCCAAACACCCGTGGCCCATCTGGTGTACTCTGACGGGTTGGCTGCGGTATCGGTGTTCATCGAGCCGCTCCCATCGACGCGCAAGGTGCCGGAAGGCCCGACGCGGCAGGGAGCAGTCAACATCTACACTCGCCCGCTTTCGGATCAACTCGTGACGGTGCTCGGTGAGGCGCCGGCGGTGACAGTGAAGCAGATGGCGATCTCGGTGTCGCCGCGCGGCCAGTAGCTTCGGGGGAAGGCCTAGGCCGCCTTTAACGTCCAGCCCCGACGGTTCGCGTCGGGCGCCGCTGTATCACGAGGAACCACGAAATGCTGAGATGGCTGATTTTGGCTGCGGTGTGCCTCACGCCGCTGCCGCTGGTCGCACAGGGCAGGGACCTGCCCAACTTCGCCGATCTGGCGGAAAAGCAGGGCCTGGCAGTGGTCAATGTCAGCACGACTCAGACCACACGCATGCAGGGCGGTTCGCCAGGGGGGGAAGACGATCCCTTCGGGGACTTTTTCCGCCGCTTCGGCCCGCCCCAACCTCCGCGCGACTACGAGACCCGTTCACTCGGATCCGGGTTCATCATCAGCCAGGACGGCTTCATCTTGACCAACGCGCACGTCGTGGAGGCTGGTGACGACATCACCGTGCGGCTGACGGACAAGCGCGAGTTCAAGGCCAAGGTGATCGGGAGCGACCGCCGGACGGATGTCGCGCTCATCAAGATCGACGCCGCCGGGTTGCCCGCAGTCTCCGTCGGAGATCCGAACAAGCTGCGTGTGGGCGAATGGGTCGTGGCGATCGGCTCGCCGTTCGGCTTCGAAAACAGCGTGACCGCGGGCATCGTCAGCGCGAAGGGGCGCTGGATGCCGCAGGAGACGAATTTCGTGCCCTTCATCCAGACCGACGCGGCCATCAACCCGGGCAACTCGGGCGGGCCGCTGTTCAACATGTCCGGCGAGGTGGTCGGCATCAACTCGATGATCTTCAGCCGCACCGGCGGCTTCATGGGGCTCGCGTTCGCCATACCGATCGATGTGGCCATGGACGTGGCCAAGCAGCTGCAGGCTACAGGCCGAGTCAGTCGCGGCCGAATCGGCGTCATGATCCAGGAGGTCACCAAGGAGCTGGCCGAGTCGTTCGGTCTGACCAAGCCGGTGGGAGCGCTGGTCACCTCCGTCGAAAAGGGTACTCCCGCGGACAAGGCCGGCATCCAGCAGAGCGACGTCATCCTGCGCTTCGACAACAAAGAAGTGGCGACGTCGAATGAGCTGCCGCGTATCGTTGCAGCTACCAAGCCGGGCAGCAAGGTAACGCTGCAGGTCTGGCGTAAAGGCGAGAAGAAGGATCTGCAGCTGGTCGTCGCAGAAATGCCCGACGAGCGCGTGGCCAAGCGGGCGGCGCCGCCCAAGAAGACTTCCGGCGAGACTTTGGCCAAGCTCGGGCTCTCGGTCGTGGATCTGACCCTGGAGCAGAAGGGCGAGCTCGGCATTGCCAACGGCGTGCTGGTCGAGAACACTGAAGGTCAGGCCGCGAGGGCGGGGATTCGCCGCGGCGACGTGATTCAGGCTGTCAACAACCAGGACGTCAAGTCCGTGGACGACCTCAATCGGTTGCTCGGGGCGGTGGACCGTTCGCGCACGGTCGCGCTGCTGATCAAGCGTGGGGACTCGTCGGTCTACGTCCCGCTCAAGCTCGCCAGCAACTAGGGAAGTTCTGATCAAGAGCCTCCCTAGCCCAGTTCAGGGTGCCCGGGCAGCGCCGCATCAGGCCGCGCAAAAGGGCGGCGCGACGGCCGTATTTCCGATAGAATTCCGCGTCTTCCAAGAGCGGGGAGGGGCACTAGAACCTATCGAATAGCGAGATAGGTTTTTGGAGTGCCCGTTTTTTTTCCCCGGCCGGCAATGGAGCATATCCGCAACTTTTCCATCATCGCGCACATCGACCACGGCAAGTCCACACTGGCCGACCGCTTCATCCAGCTCTGCGGCGGGTTGCCCGATCGGGAAATGGAAGCGCAGGTGCTCGACTCCATGGCGCTCGAACGCGAACGCGGCATCACCATCAAGGCTCAAACCGCGGCGCTCAGCTACCGTGCGCGAGACGGCAAGCTCTACCAGCTCAACCTGATCGACACGCCGGGCCACGTCGACTTCTCGTACGAAGTGTCGCGGTCGCTGGCCGCGTGCGAGGGTGCGCTGCTGGTGGTGGACGCTTCGCAGGGCGTCGAGGCGCAGACGGTCGCCAACTGCTATACCGCCATTGAGCAAGGCGTGGAAGTCGTACCGGTGCTGAACAAGATCGACCTGCCATCTGCCGATCCCGAGCGGGTCATCACCGAGATCGAGGACATCGTCGGGATTCACGCCAAGGACGCGATCCGCGCCAGCGCCAAGACCGGCGAAGGCGTCGCCGACATTATCGAGGCGGTAATCGCGCGCATCCCACCCCCGAGGGGCGATCCGACGGCGTCGCTCAAGGCCTTGATCATCGACTCCTGGTTCGACAATTACGTCGGGGTCGTGATGCTGGTGCGAGTGGTCGACGGTCAGCTCAGCCGCAAGGACAAGATCCTGTTCATGTCCAGCCGCGCCTCTCACCTGTGCGAGCAGGTCGGCGTGTTCACGCCGAAGTCGGTGCAGAAGGAGCAGTTGAGCGCCGGTGAGGTGGGCTTTGTCGTGGCCGGCGTCAAGGAGTTGAAGGACGCGCGCGTGGGCGACACGATCACGCTCTACGCGCGCCCGGCGATGGAAGCCCTGCCAGGCTTCAAGCAGATCAAGCCGCAGGTGTTCGCCGGCCTCTATCCGGTAGACGCCAACGAATACGACCAGCTGCGCGACGCGCTGGAGAAGCTCCAGCTGAACGACGCTTCGCTCCGCTTCGAGCCGGAGACGTCGCAGGCGCTGGGCTTCGGCTTCCGCTGCGGGTTTCTGGGTCTTTTGCACATGGACATCGTGCAGGAGCGGCTGGAGCGCGAGTACGGGATGCACCTGATCACCACGGCACCTACCGTGGTCTATCAGGTCGAGCTGCGCAGCGGCGAGCTGCTCGAGGTCGAGAACCCGTCGCGCCTGCCCGATGCCGGCAAGATCGAAACGATCCGCGAGCCGATCATTTCCGCGACCATCCTCACCCCCGGCGACTACGTCGGTCCGGTCATGACACTGTGCACGACCAAGCGTGGTGTGCAAAAGAACATGCAGTACACGGGGCGCCAGGTGCTGCTGACCTGGGAGCTGCCGCTCAACGAAGTGGTCATGGACTTCTTCGATAAGCTCAAGTCCGTGAGCCGCGGTTACGCATCGCTCGATTACGATTTCAAGGAATTCCGCCCGGCCGATCTGGTCAAGCTCGACATTCTGATCAACGGCGAGCGCGTTGACGCCTTGTCGCTCATCGTGCACCGCTCGAGCGCGCAGGGACGCGGGCGCGAGCTCACCGAGAAGATGCGCGAGCTGATTCCGCGCCAGATGTTCGACGTAGCGGTGCAGGCGGCGATCGGGTCGCACATCATCGCGCGCGAAACCATCAAGGCGCTGCGCAAGAACGTGCTCGCCAAATGCTACGGCGGGGACGTGACACGCAAGAAGAAGCTGCTCGAGAAGCAGAAGGCCGGCAAGCGGCGCATGAAGCAAGTCGGGACGGTAGAGATCCCACAGGAGGCGTTCCTCGCCATCTTGCAGGTCGAGAGCAAGTGACGGCGCCCACACGACATCCTAAAACCCACACACCCAACTAGACGCGACGCAGGACATGAATTTCGCCCTTCTCATGCTGGTGCTCCTCATGGTGACCGGCGGCGTTTGGCTGCTGGATCGCTTCTACCTGCGGCGCAGCCGCGCCGCGGCCGTACATGCGGCTATCGAGCAGGCGGCAGCCGAGCTGCGGCCCCGGGCGAACGAATCCGCGGCGATGCTGCAGGAACGCAAGGACTCGACGCTGCGGGAGATCCAGTCGAGCCGGGGCAAAGAGCCGTGGTGGGTGGAGTATTCGAAGAGCTTCTTTCCTGTGATCCTGCTGGTGTTCCTGTTGCGCTCGTTCCTGGTAGAGCCGTTCAAGATCCCGTCAGGATCGATGATCCCGACGCTGCTGGTGGGCGATTTCATCCTGGTCAACAAATACACTTATGGGATCCGGCTGCCGGTCGTTAATGTGAAGGTGCTGAGCGTCAAGGAGCCTCAACGCGGCGAAGTCATGGTGTTTCGCTTTCCTGAGAATCCGTCGCTCGACTACATCAAGCGCGTGGTGGGGGTGCCTGGCGACCGCGTGGCCTATCAGAACAAGCGTCTGACCATCAACGGCGAGCCGGTGCCCATGACGCCGGTATCGGACCACCCCTATGTCGATGCGGGTCTCAATTTGACTCCCACCAAAGAGTACCGCGAGGACTTGAACGCTCATGAGCACGCTGTGCTGATCAATCCGGACGAGCCGCCGGTGCGCATCGGTATGGTGCATCAATTCCCGAATCGCGAAGAATGTGAATACAATGACCAGGGTTTCGTGTGCACGGTGCCGCCCGGCCACTACTTCATGATGGGCGACAACCGTGACAGCAGCAGCGACAGCCGCATCTGGGGCTTCGTGCCCGAGCGCAACATCGTGGGCAAGGCGTTCATGATCTGGTGGAACTTCAGCGACCTGGGCCGTATCGGCCGTACGATCAAATGAGGGCACTTCCAATGAACGGACAACGCGGGCTGAGCCTGATGGGGTTGATCATCACCTTGGGGGTGGTCGCATTCTTCGCTGTGGTGGGCTTCAAGCTGCTTCCGGCTTACATCGAATATTGGACCGTGCAGCGCATCGTCGGAGATCTCGCTCACTCAGCCGATTTGAGGGGAGCTGCGGTGCGCGACGTGCAAGCCGGCTTCGACCGCCGCGCCGTCATCGACAACGTGACCTCGATCAGGGGCAACGAGCTGGAGATCAGCAA
>DATJZQ010000055.1:0-26077 GCA_035499005.1 Burkholderiales bacterium
CGCTCCCGGGTGTTTTCCTCGAAATACGCTTTCCCCACGTAGCTGCGCAGCAGCGAGTTGGTCGGGTCTAGCGCTACCGCGATCTCGATCTGCTCGCGCCCTCCAGTGAGATTGCCCCGGCGGATGATGGCAAGCCCCAACCCCAGGCGAGGGAGCGGATCGCTGGAGTCGAGCGCAATTGCCGTTTCGAAACTGGCTCGCGCTCGGTTTACGTCGAGCTGTGCCAGCTGCACGAACCCAAGAATCGTATGCGCGCGACTGTCATCCGGGTTGGCTTCAACAGCGGCCTGGGCTGCGCGTTGAGCCGATCGGATTCGGCCGAGCGACATCATGAGCTCGGCCAGACGCGCCAGCGCGATGGAACTGCGCGGCTCCAACTCGGCCGCCCGTTGCGCGCTTGTGAGTGCGTCCTCCAGCTTGAAGTTCGCTTGCTGGGCATAGGACAACGCGATCCACGCGCGGGGATTGACTGGGTCGAGTCGGGTAGCCTGCTGGGCGTGGGCCAAAGCCCGCTGGTTATCATTCTTCGCGATGCTGATTACAGCGAGCAGTGCGTCGGCGTCACTGTTGTCGGGCACCAGTTTGAGCGAAGCGTCGATGTCGGCCTGGGCTTCGTCCACCCGCCCCACTCGCAGCCGCTGCTCGGCGCGCACCATGAGGCAGCGGCCTTTCTCGTCTGGCGCGGGCTGGTCGCAAGATTGATCTGGCCCCGCGCCCGGCCCGAGCTGGCTCAGCGGTGGGTAGTACAGGGCCCACTGAACAGCGTCCACCGGTCTGATCAGCACCTTGACCGCGGGGGGCTCGCCGGGACTCGCAGTGATTGCCTCGCCGCTGTTTAGAATGAAGCGCTGCGCGTTAGCGAGTAGCGTCTCGGCGCTGACTTTACCTTCGAACACAGCCACGGCCGTCGCGCTGCAGCTCATGCTGACCATGAACTCGGTACCCTCTACCGCCGCGTTCACGAACGGAGTGCGCACCTTGAATTTGCGTGGGAAGCGCGTGATGAAGTAACCCGCACCGCAGGCGTCCCTCGGCGTGGTTTCGTCTTGGAAGAATTCGACGACCGTCTCATCGCCCGAGATGGCGATGCTCACCGTCGAGTTCTGATCGAGCCGGACGAACTTTTCGGGAAGGATCACCAGGGCTGCGCGGCTGCGCGCCCCGGCGTGCAGGAGGTCACCCTCGCACATGGGCGTGTCCAGCCGCTTCACCGCCGACCAGTTGGCCTGGCCTGAGCGGCGTATCTCGACCAAGCCTTCGATCGACACGATTCGCGCCACCACCGGTGTGCACGCGGGAGGTGCCTCGGCGGCGGTGGTGTGCGTCGGAGCTACCCACAGCACTGCGAGCACGAGCATGCTGTGCCACAGGTGCGGGCGAAGCGCAGCCCACTTTGCCCACCGTCCCATCCCTAACCCCTCCCCCGACAGGTTAAGCATGACGACCGAATGTATGTAAACCTTTTTCCGGTCGCGTGCAAGCGGCATCTGCGCAGACATTCAGTGCTGTGCAGCGCAAGCATGATCAGCCTGTCTGGGGGATCGGGTCGCCGCCCCAGAGCGGGTTGGCCGACAGCCAGTGAATGTAGAAGGCCGTCGGCCCGTCCTGCGGGTAGCGCTCCTGGATTGCCCGGAAGCGTTCGACGGCGGCTTCGCGACGGCCCCCGCGCAACGCATCGAGCGCCAGGGCGAATTCCAGGCAGAGCTGCAGAAGGTACGCGCTGGCGCTCTCGCGCTCGCCCATCACCTCGAAGACGTGCGTGGGCAAGTTCTTGCCGCGCAGCTGAAACACACCCAGGTCGCGCACCAGCAGCGTGTCGAGACCGCGGACCATGGGCTCGGCGGCGAGCACGCGTGTACCGAGGAGTTTGTTCAATTCCTGCAGGCGCACGGAGGTGACCACGGTGTCTCCCACCGGGCGAAACTCGAAATGGTTGACCGCGCCCATCGGGCTCGTCGCGACCTCTCCGCCCGAGATGCCGATGCGCGTAGGCAGCCGCAAAGTTGGAGACGCAGCGTTGAAGCGATCGACGGCTGATTGCAGCTCGAGCGCTGCGCCGCAGGCTTGCAGATGAAGTCCGCGATCGGCCCCGCCCCCAGTCCACAGGGCGAGAACGGCATCTCCGACGAGATCGACCACCGACCCTTCCCGTTGCGTGATCGGCGGAAAGACCGCCTCGAAGTAGCGGTTCAGAAATCGCGCGAGCTCGGACGGATGCATGCCCTCGGCCAGCGCTGTGAAGCGCTCCGCGTCGGTGGCAAGGCACACGCCGTAGACCGGCTCGCTGACCATGTCCAGCCGGGCGCGGTTGTCGAGCATCCCTTCGATCACTGGATCGGGCACGAACTTGCCGAACAGCGCGCGCAGCTCATCGCGCTTGCGCCGCATATCTCGGTAGCGGTGCGCGACCGCATATGCGATGCCGAGCGGCGCCTGAACCGCGAGCGGAATGAGCACCGGCAGCCACACCGCCTGGAGCCGGAATACCAGCAACGCGAGCCCGAGATATACAGCGCACAGCCCGGATCCGGCGAACAGGCCGCGCACGGGCGGTGGAACGAGCAGCAGCGAAGCCAGCGCCAGACCGAAAACAGCCACGAGCAGCGCCCTTGTTGTCGGCGCCAGCGGCTCCACGCTGCTACCCGAGGCGAGATTGGCGACCGCCGTGGCAAGGATCTCGCTGCCGCTCAGCTTCACACCCTCGGTGGTGGTGTACACCGTCGGATAGTGGTCGTCACGCTGCGCCGGGGTGTAGTCGACGTAGCCGACGATTACTGTCTTGCCGCGCAGCTCCTGGGCCGGCTGGGCGTTGTCGCGACGAAGCGATTTCAGCACCTCGGCATAGCTCACGCTGGTGAACGATCCGGGCGGGCCGTAAAAGTTGAGATAGCGCACCGCGTCGCCGGCGTACAGATCGACGAGCGCACGCACCGAGGCCCTCCGGCGAACGGTCAGCCCGGCTTCGGCGGCATCACGGCCATCCACGCCAGCGTGCAGCGCCTCGGCGAGGCTGGGCTGTGATCGCACCAGATGGCGTAACAGCAGCGAGGTTGCCTGTAGAGGCCGGCGCTGATCGAGCGCTTCCGCGGTGCGCGGCAGCAGCTCAGCGTCCTCGGGGTTGGCCTGGGCGATCAAGCGGATGAGGTCCGAGTGCACCTCGGCGGAGGCCCGATGCAGCACCAGTGCGGGCATGCTCGACAGCGGGCCATTCTCCTGGCTGAAGGCCGCGAAGCCGTTCACTCTTCCGCCCATGCCGTAGGCCAGACGCAACGGAGCGGCGCCCAGCGCCGACGACTCGATCAGCGCGCTGATCTGTGCCGGCCGCTCGACGGGATCGCCCGGTGCGCCCGCGTCGGTACCTGGCGGTTTGGTGCGAACCGGATCCAGCCATTGGGAGATCAACACGTTCCCGGCTGATTCCATGGCGTCGGCTAGGGCCTGATCCTCCTGTTCCTCATGCCGGCTCTCGCGCCGCTCTCCCCCTGCAGTAAGGAGCGGCCGGAACGAGATGTCGAGCGCGATCACCCGGGCCCCAGCCGCGGCCAGCGACTGAACCGCCAGCGCGTGCACGCAGCGCGGCCAGCGCATGACGAGGTGGGGTGGAGGCAGCCGCTCGTAGGACGGCGCCGGATCGTCCACCCGCAGGTCGCCGCAGCGCTCGCGGCTATCGGGCTCGCGTGGCAGAGTGATACGCTCGGACGACTGCTGGTCGATCGTCACCAGCACGATGTCCTCGGGCGGCGGCTTGGCGCCGCGCAGCTTGAACAACAGCCACAAATCGAAGCTTTCCTGCAGCGGCCACAGCAGCGGCAGGACGGTGAGCAATGCGCCCAGCAGCGCCAGAATCAGACCGGCGCTGACGCCGTGACGCCAGCTCAGCCAGGACGCCCCCAGAAAAGCGCGCGGATTCATCAGTGGATCCGGATGCGCCTCGAGCGTTGCGCTCAGTCGGGGGCTTTAGTGTTGGCGCGTCCGATCGTCGAGCAGATGCTGCGCAATCAGCTGCATGACGTGGTAGGCGAACTGCGGGTTTTCGAAATACAGGCGCTTGGCGCGCTCCGCGGTCAGGCAAAACAGACGCGCATCGGTTTCGCAGCGCGCGCTGCAGGTGCGCGAGTGCCCCGGCGAGAAGATGCCGATCTCGCCGAACAGTGCGCCCTCGGCCATCTGCT
Organism: Burkholderiales bacterium; assembly: GCA_035499005.1. Classification (GTDB taxonomy): domain Bacteria; phylum Pseudomonadota; class Gammaproteobacteria; order Burkholderiales; family SHXO01; genus SHXO01. The sequence continues at coordinate 4,173 of DATJZQ010000055.1, forward strand.
TGCCGATCTCGGGCAGTGCCACCTTGCCCTGCTGGATGTAGTAGAGCGCGCGCGCCGGGTCGCCCTTGCGGAACAGGATTTCGCCTTTGTGATGGATCTCGTCCGACATGTGCGGCAGCAGCCAGTCGCGTACCGACACGTCCTCGACAGCCTGCTCGAGCACCATGTTCTGCACATGCGGGATCCGCTCGACAATACGGATGGCCTGCGTGCGATTCTCCACACCCAGCTTCTTGTAGGAGTTGCTGAGGTGAATCTTGACCGTGCCCTCGACGATGCCGAGGCGCTTGGCCACGTTCAGATTGGACCGTCCCTCGCAGACCAGGGTGAGGACTTCAAGCTCCCGATCGGTGAGGCTGTAGGGATTGGGCCCGCCGCGGCGCGCCGCGCGCTGCCCAGCCTCGAATCCGAGCTCCTCTGTGTGCTGTGCGGCGTGACCGCGGTCCGTGTGCAGCCCATTGTTCGCGCCGCCCAACACGACCTGCAGCACGCCAAGCGCCTGGACCTCGCGATAGCTCTTGGGAAAGTAAGTCTCAGCGCCGGCGTTCAGGATGCCGGCGATGAGGCCTTCATCCAAACCGCTCCCGAGCGCCACGATCGGTACGTCGGGCAGACGCTCGCGGCAGCGGTGCACCAGCGCCGCGGCTTGGCCCGGTGCGGCGTCGGCGTCGATCAGCACCAGGGCGAAGCAAGTCTCCGTGTGCGGATCCTGCAGGCGCTCGGGGTCGCAGCGCTCCACCTCGACCTCGCGCGCGAGGTTGGCGAGCGATCTGCCGAACGCATCTGCGAACAGGCCCGCCTGCGCTGCCAGCAGAATCCTCATGGATTGCCCCCTTCGAACGCCACCTATGGTGCGCCCATTCGTCGCGGCTGTCTCGCGCCTGCGGGCGGACGCCGGCCGGGCGTCGAGCGGCTGGCTTAGGAGGGGGGCAGCGCGCGACTCGGCGGGCCGTGAGCGCCGATGACCGCTGGGTGAGTTCGGAGAGTATGACGGAGCCATGCCTACCTCCTTCGCCTGGTGTAAACGCTGATTCGCGCCGCCTTATGTCACCGTTCTTGAGCGCGGTGCTCGAGCGCGATTGCCAGGGTAGCCTAAGCGGGTCCGCCTATAACCTGAACTTGCCGAAAGTTATAGACTCGCCCAAAAGCCGGCTCGCCAGGAAGGGCTAGCCGCGCAAGAAATCCCAGCGGATGTCGGGGTTCGCGGTTCAGCTGACCGAGGAAGATGGCCGGGATCTGACGGCTTTTGTACGCCCGCTGTTTACCAGGCTAAACAGCGCTCGCGACCCGGCAACGGCCCGGCTGTGACGACCTGGCGCCGCTCGAAGCTCAGCTCACAGCGCGCCCATGAGGCGCAGGCGAGGCTACCCACCGGCCGATCACATGCGGTACCGATCCACAGCAGGAGTTGGGATGAGAACAAGACTTGCCGTGCCGGTGCTTCTCGCGGTGCTGAGTGCCGGCGTTCACGCGCACAGCGACGAGTTCTTCGACAACCGGCCAACACCTCACGGCGGTCAGGTGCGCATGTCGGGTCCGGTCCATCTCGAGCTGGTCGTCAGGGGCGATGTAGTCACTGTGTATTTGACCGATCACGCGGACAAGATCGTAAATGCCGACAACGGCAGCGCAAAGGTCATCATCTGCTCGGGTAAAAGGAATCGGTTCGTCGTTCTCCTTAGACCTGCCGGCGACAACGTTCTGCGCGGCACAGGTGACTTCAAGCTTGGCAAGAGGAACGATGTCACCGTGCTGGTGACTCTGCCGGGGCAAGACTCTCAACGCGCGCAATTCAGGATCGGGAAGGACGGCAGACCAGTTGCGTCGCCAAAGCGTCGAGCCGGGGGCGCGCGTCACTAAGCGGGGTAGGAGCGCCGAGATCTCGGAGCGGGCTTTGCGTTTGACGTGACGCGGGCCGCCCCCGCGCGCTACTTGAAAGTGTCTTTCACGTCCTTGCTGGTCTTCTGCGCGCTGTCCTTCATCGCCTGCCCGACGTCCTTCACCGTCTTGCTGGCGCCCTGCCCGATGTCCTTGCCGGTCTTGCTGAAGGCCTGCCCGGCCTGGTGCGCCGCGGTCTTGGCGTCGTGGCCGATGACCTTGGCCGCGCGCTTGAAGAAATTGTCCTGCGTCCCGGCTTCAGGCTTCTTCTCCTCGGCGGCATAGGCCGCCAGCGTCAGGCCGCCGACGCAGAGTGCGATTGCGATGATCCGTTTCATTTCGCCTCACCTCACTTGAGCGAGAAGTCTACGCGGCTGCCGGGAAGCTTGTCGTCACCCTTGGCTGGCTCCAACTTCGGGGCCAGCAGGAACACGCGCTCCACCGCCACCTGGTCGCCGCGGGTGATGAAGTCCTTTGTCGCCTGCCCGCGCTGGTTGGCGAGCTGGAGCAGATCGTCGTCGGTCACGGCCGTGTTGGTCAGCATCAGCTTCTCCATCTCCTCCTTCGGCAGATCCTTCTGGAAGCCGAGGAAGTTGCGTGGCTTGGGAAACTTCGCCTCTTTGTAGGCCCGCTCCAGGTACTTTTCGTACTCGTCGGGCTCGATCTTGACCTGGTCTACGGACGAGACCGAAGAACCTTTCTTCACCAGGTCCTTGAGTTTCTGCGCCTTCACCTGCTGTTCGAAGCGCTGACGGCGCAGCGCCTCCCGGTCCGTGTTCGGGTCGCTGCGGCCGCTCGCGTCGAGCTTCAGCGCTGGACGGTCTGACAGCGCCGTCTTGAGCTTGTTCAGCTTCTCGTCCGCAGCCGGAGTGAGCGCAGCGCTGCCGGGGTCGAACGCAACATAGGACAGCTCTGTTCCGCCACCTCCAACCAACGAGCCAATCAAGTCGAACGGCGAAGTGACGGCCTTTTCGATCAGGTTGAAGATGATCTGCAGCACAATGCCGCCGATGCTGAACTTGGGGTCGTCGAGCGAGCCGCTGATGGGCAGGTTGACGTCGATCACGCCGTTTCGGTCTTTCAGCAGGGATACCGCGAACTGCACCGGGAGCTTGGTGGCCGTCGGGCTGTCGACTTTCTCTCCGAAGGTGAGCTGGTCGAGCGTGAGCCGATTGCTGGCGGCGAGCTTGCGGTCTTCGATCTTGTAGTGCACGTCGAATGACATCTTGCCCTTCTCGATCGCATAACCCACGTATTTCCCGGAGTACGGCGTGAAGGGCCCGAGCTCGATGTCGCGCACGTTGGCCTTGATGTCCAGGAACGTCTTCTGCGCGAGCGGATTGATCTTCCCCTTGATCTCGACCGGAGCGGTCTTGGCGAAACGCCCGCGGATGTCGACGTCGGCGGTGGTATTCATTTCCGACGATAGTCCGGTGACCGAGCCGCCAATCTCCGTCAAATTGGCGGAGTAGTTCGGCTTGATGAACAGGTCGGTGAAGTTCACGTTCCCACCCTGCAGCGTGATCTTCGCGATCGCCGTCGGCGGCGGTGGCGCGGCCGGCGGCGTGGGAGGAGCGGCCTGCTGGGTCTGGGCCGGCTTGTCGCTCTTGGCCGGGGGCGAGGTCTTGTCGGCGGCAGCCGCATCGGCTTTGGGCGATCCTGCGGCTGCTTCCTCCGCCGGCTGTCCCCCGCTGCCGGCCAGGATGTTCTGCACATTCAGCCTGCCGCTCGGATAGATAATCAGCCGCGAGTAGAAGTCCGAGAGCGCAACTTCATCGATCTTCAGAGTGAAGGGCTGCGGCTGAGCAGCCGCGTCGGTCTGGGTGCCGAACACGGCTCGGCCCGCGCCGAAGGCGCGGTAGGTCGTGTCGATGCCGCTCACGAAGAGCGATTTCCACTTCAGGAAATCCTCGGACGTGGCCTTGTCGACCGACGCGAAGTTGTTGACCCCGATCTCACCCTTGAAAATGGTAGTCATGGGGCCGGGTTCGGGCGGCGTAAGCTGCCACTTTCCGCGCACCAGTACGTCGCCGCTCGTCAGCAGGATGTTGAGCTTGTCCTCGAGGTACGGCTGCACGGGCACCAGGTCGATGCTCTGCACATCGACGTTGAGATCCGCGCTCAGCGGATTGATGCCGACCGGGCCGGCAAGACTGACCTTGCCCGTCTTGTTGACGCCCAAGGTGAGCGCGACGTTGGCCTTCGATCCCTGTCGGTTGGAGAGCCCATCCACGCTGAGCTTGATCGGCTCGGCCACATGCGTGACCCCCTGTCCCGGCACCTGATCCTCGAACGTAACCGAGTAACGATCGAGGGCGATTTTCTTCACCAGCCACTGCCACGTTTCGCTCGATTGCTTTGCGCCAGACGCGGCGGGCGCCGCTGGTGCAGTGGCGGCCGCTGCCGGCGCCGCGGCTGCTTCCTGCGCAGTCAGCCGAGTGAGGTCGATCGTCCCGTCCTTCTGGCGTTCCACCTTGAGCTTCATCTGCCTGCTCGCCACCTCGCCCACCTCGACCGCGTGCTTGGCCGAGTCCAGGTCCACGTCCTTCACCTCGAGCACGGGCAGGGACAGAAAATCTTCTTTCGCCTCGCGCTTGCGCAGGCGCAGCTTCTCCAGCGTCACCTGCAAGCCGGACGCCGTCACGGCAAAGTTCTGCTCCGCCTGCGCGGCGCGCAGCCGGGTGGACAAGCCCACCATCCCGTCCTCGACGTCGAAACGGATGAGATGCGCGTAGTAGGCCGCGTAGTTCTTCGGCTTGACACCCTTGACTTCGAGGGTGCCGTCGACGCTCAGCGGCGATGCGAACACCATACTGGAGTGCTTGACGCTCTCGCCGAAGCGCGTGCCGAACTCAAGCGTAAATTCGGCTGGGTCGACCTGCGGAAGAGCAAACTTGCGAAACACCACCAGCAGCCCCTCGATGTCGGTGCGAAACGGCTTGGGCGCGGCGTCGTCGGCGAAGTGAATCTGGCCTTGCTCGATCCTGGCTTCCTCGATGCGCAGCTTGAGCGGTTGAGCATTCGCCTCGGTCTCGCTTCGCGGTTCCGGAGAGGGCTGCGCCTCGCGCGCTCCCTTCTGGACAACCTGCATCCAGTTGAGGCTGCCATCGCGGTCGCGCCGAATGAACACCTCGGGACTGCGCACCAGAATGTTGCCGAGTCTTACGTCGCGCGCAAACACGGTGGCCGACTCCACACCCACTTCGAGGCGCGCGAGGTTGAGCAGCGCCCGCCCGTCAAGCTGCGTCACGGCCAGGTTGCTCAATGCCGTCCTGCCGGACAGCACCAGCACTGGAGGTTTGTCCGGGTACTGAGTGAAGCTGGCGGTGAGCCGTACGTCGAGCGTCGCCGACGGGATCTTTACCGGGAGCGGTACGGGGACATACTCGAGATATTGAGGAATGTTGAGGGCGTAGATATTCAGATCGAGCTGCGCCTCGGGAGCATTGGCGAACGGCTTGCTGCGGCCGTCGAGGGCGATCGGCGTGCCGTTGAATTTGGCCGAGAACGACGGCACTACATACTGCTGCAGCCGGTATGGCAGGTTGGAAATGAACGGCACAGCGATGTTCATGTCGGTCAATGCGTGCTGCGCCCGTTTGGGCTGATCGTCGAAAACGACCTTCCCCCCCGTCACCTGGATATTGTTGAGCGAGAAACGCAGCGGCTCGGACTTCTTGGGTGGTTGTGCCAGCGCGGCCTTCTGGTCTGTGCCTTGAAACTTCGTCACCAGGTCGGAGAAGTTATAGCCGCCGCTGCCGCGGTGGACGATGTGAACGTAGGGCTGCTCCAGGCGGATTTCGCGCAGGATCGGCCCGCGGCGGATGACCGATTCGGCCTGCAGGTCGACGAACAGCTCCTCGAAGGAAACGAACACCTCGCGGCCGCCGGGCTCCGCGACGGAGAAGCCGCGCAGGGTTACGGCGAGCGTGAAGGGGTTGAACTTGATTTCGCGGATCGCGACCTGGCGTCCCAGCAGCTCGGTCAGGTTCTTGACCAGCAAGTGCTTGGCGATCGGCGGCACTGCGAAGAACCCGAGCAATGACAGCAGCGCCAGGATGCCAACTACCCACAGCGCGACCTTGAGCAGTTTCTTGGCGAGCCCTCGGCCCGCGAGCCTCCGTTGCCGGAACCAGGCATCGAGGAAGCGCTCGCCAGGAGCGCGCGAAAGCAGGCTCCGCAGTCTCATCCCTGTGTCTTCGCTGGAAGGGTCGCCGTGAGATCACGGCCCAGCGGTTGTCATTATGGCCCGGATTATGGAGAAAAATCCGCGGCTGGAACAGTCGGGCTGGTGTGGGAGCTTCCCTCGGTTGCCGCGTGTCAGAATGTGCGCACCACGTCCATCGAGGAGCAGCCCATGTCCGTTGCGCATCCGATCATCGCGGTCACCGGCTCATCCGGCGCCGGCACAACTTCGGTGACTAGAACGTTCCAGCACATTTTCCGCCGCGAGAAGATCGCCGCCGCCTTGGTCGAAGGCGACTCATTCCACCGCTACGATCGCGCCGAGATGAGTGCGGCGATGGAAGAGGCGGCGCGGCGCGGTAATACGCACTTCAGCCACTTCGGTCCGGAGGCGAATCTGTTCGAGGAGCTCGAAACTCTGTTCTGCGAGTACGGCGCGAGCGGGCGCGGACGGGTGCGCAGGTATCTGCATGACGAAGCACAAGCGTCGCTGCTGCGCCTCACGCCGGGCACGTTTACGCCCTGGAGCGATGTTCCCCAGCCGAGCGATCTGCTGTTCTACGAAGGGCTGCACGGCGGAGTCGTCACCGAGCGCGTGAACGTCGCACAGCACGTCGACCTGCTGGTCGGGGTGGTGCCCATCATCAACCTGGAGTGGATCCAGAAGCTGCAGCGGGACCAATCGCTGCGCGGCTACTCGACGGACGCGGTGGTGAACACCATCCTGCGGCGCATGCCGGACTACGTAAACTACATCTGCCCGCAATTTGCGCGCACGCACGTGAACTTCCAGCGCGTGCCGACGGTGGACACTTCCAACCCGTTCGTCGCCCGCGACATCCCCAGCGCAGAAGAGAGCTTCGTCGTGATCCGCTTTGCCGATCCTCGCGGGATCGACTTTCCCTACCTGCTCGCCATGCTGCACGACTCGTTCATGTCGCGGCCGAACATCATCGTCGTGCCGGGCGGTAAGATGGAGCTCGCCATGCAGCTCATCTTCACGCCGATGATCCTGCGGCTCATGGACAAGAGGCGCCGCGCGTTGCGCCGGGCTGCGCCGGTGCAGGCGGCCCTGGCGTGAGGCAGGCCTAAAGCTGAGTGTCAGCCCGGCGCAGGCACGCGCAGCCAGATCGTGACCGGCCCGTCGTTGGTCAGCACGACCTGCATGTGCGCACCGAACCGTCCGGCCGCAACCGGGGCGTGCAGCTCAGCCGCGCGCGTCAGCATGTAGTCGAACAGGGCGCGCCCTTGCTCTGGAGGTGCAGCGGGCGCAAAGCTCGGGCGGTTGCCCCGGCTCGTATCGGCAGCGAGAGTGAATTGCGGCACCAGCAGCAATCCGCCTCCGACTGCGCGCAGACCGAGATTCATCTTTCCCCCGGCATCGTCGAACACGCGGCAGTTGAGGATTCGTTCGACCAGGCGGTCGGCCTCGTCGGCGCGGTCACCGCGCTCCGCACACACGAGCACCATGATGCCGCGGCCGATGGCGCCGACCGTCTGCCCCTCGATCAGCACTCGAGCTTCCGTCACGCGCTGGAGCAGGCCGATCATGAGATGGCGCGGCGAGCTGGTCGCGCTTGGGCTGGCTTGGGGATGGGAGGGCCTCCTGCGCGGATTCTAGGGAAGCTCTGACGACATATTATCGGGTTGCATCAGGTGCGGCGCCTGCTGCGTTGCGCTCCTTGCAAAGGTACCTACCTTAGCTGCGTCGCGACGCCTTGCAGTCATCCGCACCTGACGCAACGCGCGTTGTGAGACTTGATCAGAGCTTCCCTAACCGCCGGCGCGCGGTCGATGTCGAGCACACTATGCTCGGCGCACCTGCTTGGGGGACTGATAAACTGCCTGTTCCGAAGGAGACCGACGATGCAGGATAGCGGTAAGTCCGAGGCCCCCGGCGCGGTGGAAGTCGCCACGCTCGGCGGCGGATGCTTCTGGTGCCTGGAAGCCGTCTACGACCAGATGAAGGGCGTGCAGAGCGTCGAATCGGGTTACATGGGCGGACACATCGCCAACCCGACCTACGCCGACGTGTGCTCCGGCGAGACCGGTCACGCCGAGGTCGTGCGCGTCACGTTCGACCCCAAGTTGGCGAGCTACGCCGACCTGCTCAATGTGTTCTTCGTCATCCATGACCCGACCACGCTGAATCGTCAGGGCAACGACGAGGGGACGCAATACCGCTCGGTCATCTTCTATCACTCGCCAGAGCAGAAACGCGTGGCCGGGCAGGTCATGGAAGAGCTCTCTGCGCGCAAGCTGTATGACGATCCGATCGTCACCGAGATAGCCCCGGCCGGCGTCTTTTACCCGGCAGAGGACTACCACCAGGAGTACTTTCAGCGCAACCCGCGCCAGCCCTATTGCCAGTTCGTGGTGGCGCCCAAGGTGGCGAAGTTCCGCAAGAGCTTCCTGGACCGCCTCAAGAGTTGACGCTGCCGCCTGGCGGTTCGCCTCGGTCGCGCATGCGAGACCGGATCAGGGCTTCCCTAGCCCAGCGCAAGACCGATTCCCCAGGCGCCGAAGACGGCAATGGCAATGCCGCTCAGCGCATTGATCTTGCGCACGGCCTCGGGCGCCGCAATCCAACGCCGCAGCGCCGCTCCAAACCCGGCATAGGCCGTCTGCACCGACAGGCTTCCGAGAAAGAGCCACAGTGAGCCGTAAAGCACCGCACCGAAATCGCGCTGGATCGACAGCTGTCCCGAGAAGGCTGCGAACAACACGATCGTGAGCGGATTGGCCAGGGTCAGAAGATAGAGCTGGAGCGGCCCCGGGGCGCGTGGAGCGCTCGTGCTCGCCGCGGTGTCTGCGCGCAGCACCGAGCTCGCGGCGAGCCACACCCCTAGCACGATCAGCAGACCGGAGGAGGCGGCGCGGAAGGCGTACTGATGGGCTTCCAGCCGACGTGCCAGCTCCGCTCCTGCTGCGAGCGCCAGCAATGCGTAAGTCAGGTCGGCCAGCGCCACGCCTAACGCTGCCCGAAGCGCCGCGGCCAGCCGATGGTTGAGACCGACGTGAATCAGCAGCAGCGCGATGGGGCCGACCGGCGCTGCGATCGCGGCCCCGAACAGGAATGCTCGGACCGTCTCCGAAGTCATGCGTGGGCGCCCTGCTTCATGCCGCTACGATACCGCGGACCCCGCGCGCGGACATTCGGTGGGCATGTCCGCCTGTCGCAAGCCCGCCCTATGCGCGCGGGATAGCGCGGCGAGCGGCTGGAAAGCCGCGTCCCGCGCGGAGATTGCCGTGATCACGCCGCTCCCTTGCACGCCGTCTCGCGCGTGTAGCTGGTGCGCGACGCCGGGCCTATGACACCTCTCCCTCGGGGCGGGGACGGCATTTAACTGTTGACAGGGCATGCACCCCTCGGCATTCTGTCGCTGCCGCGCTAGAGCCGAATGGCGCGGCGGCTCGAGAAACACGCACAGCGGCAATTCGACTTGAGTGGAGGTATAAGCACATGGCCACAAAGAAGGCGAAGAAAGCTCCGAAGAAATCGGCGGCGAAGAAAGCCAAGAAGCCGGCGAAGAAAGCCCCGGCCCGCAAGCCGGCAAAGAAAGCGGCACCAAAGAAGAAGAGCGCCGTGAAGCGCAAGCCGAACGCAGCGTTCATGAGGGCGATGACCCCGACCGCCATCCTGGCAGCAGTTGTCGGCGAGAAGGCCATCCCCCGCACCGAGGTTACCAAGAAGATCTGGGACTACATCAAGAAGAACAAGCTGCAGGACGCCATCAACAAACGGATGATCAACGCCGACGAAAAGCTAAAGGCTGTGTTCGGCGGCAAGAGACAGGTGTCCATGTTCGAGATGACCAAGCTGGTCAACGCGCACCTGAAGTAATCGTCTCGCATCCAGGCGTCAGCGTGGCCGCTGGCGCCTTGGCGCGGCCGGGCTCGCGCCCGGTTCGCGCGGGTGCGTGTCGATCAGTGTCGGAAGTGGGGACTATCGGGCGCGCCGCCAGCGGCTCGTTTCCGCATCTCTAGGCAAGCTGGCGCGGGGGCGGCCCGGCTGAGGCGCCGGGCGGCGCAGCCGCTCAGGAGACCCGACTACGCGGGGCGGCAGGCAGCGCGTAGTGCGGTGGCGCTGTCAGCACGGCGGAGCGGTCTGCGTCGCTCAGCCGGTCCCAACCGCACATTGCCATCACGCGGTCGATCTCGGTCCGCAGCAGCTGGAGCACACAAGCTACCCCTGCCTCACCGGCAACGCTCACGCCCCACAGGTGAGGCCGACCGATGAGGCATGCGCGGGCACCGAGTGCCAGCGCCTTGAGCACATCTGAGCCGCGCCGCACACCACCGTCGAGCAACACCGGCACCTTCCCGGCAACCGCATCGACTACGGCTGGCAGCGCTTCCACCGACCCCGGGGCGGCGTCGAGCTGACGGCCGCCGTGATTGGACACGATGATGCCGTCGATGCCCAGGGCGACGGCCCGGCGCGCCTCGTCCGGATGCAGAACGCCCTTCAGCAGCAGCGGGCGGTCCCACACGCGCCTCAGCCATTCCACGTCCTTCCAGCTGGCGGCAGGATCGAGCAGGCTGCTCATCTTGGCGGCGAGCGACATGATGTCGGAATCGCCTTCGCGGCTGTAGTTGGCGAGCGTGAAGCGGGGTCCTCGAGCCATACGTAACAGCCAGCGTGTGTGCAGGCCCATGTCGAGGATATTGGCGAGGCCCAGCGTCAAGGGGACGGTGAATCCGTTGCGCATGTCGCGCTCGCGCCAACCGGGTACCTGGTTGTCGATGGTCAACACCAGCGCGCGATAGCCGCTCGCGTGCGCCCGCTCGGCGAGCGTGCGCGTGAGGTCCCGGTCGCGATACACGAACACCTGCATCCAGAGATTCCCCGTCACCTCGCGCGCCAGGTCCTCGATGGAGACAGTCGAGGCGTGGCTCATGGTGTACACGGTTCCAGCCGCGAGCGCCGCGCGCGCAGTGGCGACCTCGGCGCGCGGATAGAGCAGGCCAGCAAGCCCAGTGGGTCCGACCAGCACCGGGCTCGCCAGCCGCTCGCCAAACAGCTCGACGGACTGATCGCGCACCTCGGTGCCCGCGAGCGGACGCGGCAGCAGGCGTGTTTGCGCGAACCCCGCTTCGTTGCGCCGCATCGCCAGTTCATCCTCCGCAGCGCCGTCGACGAAATCGAATACCACCCGCGGCAGGCGCCGCTGCGCGAGGCGCCGCATGTCGCCGAGGCTGTGCACGTGGCGGCTGAGAGAGCTTCGATGCATAGTGGCTTGAGTGGGAGTTGGAACTCGTATTCCACCGCATCAGGCGTGTTCTTGACAAGCCACATCCGGCCACACACCATGGCGCGGAGACCATTCATCTGTCGGAACGCCACATGAGTGCAGCGCCGCGTTGGAAACGCCGTCCGGAGGGCTCCACATGGGGCGACTGGGGATCTGACGACCAGTTGGGTCGTCTCAATCTCATCACCCCGGACAAGGTCAAGCGGGCGGTAGCGGAGGTGAAGGAGGGGCTCAGCTTCTGCTTGAGCCTGCCGCTCGACTACCCCGGCGGGAACGTGCTCAATCCGCGCCGGCATCCGCCGGTGTTGCGCCCGACCGTGCGCGGCGACCGGCCGAATTTTGCCTATGAGGTGCGCCGCGACAACGCCGACGCCACCGATGTCGTCAACGACGACGTGGCGATCCTGCACCTGCAGTATTCGACCCAGTGGGACAGCCTCGCGCACGTCGGGCAGCTGTTCGACGCAGACGGCGACGGCGTGGCCGAGCCCGTCTTCTACAACGGCTATCGCCCCGGCGTTGAAATCGTCGGGCCGACCTCCGTGTCCGACGCCGGCGGCATCGGCACCGTGCCGGCCAAGTCCACGTCTCGCGCCGGCGCCTTGGGTATAGAGAACATGGCGGTCAGGTGCGTGCAGGGGCGTGGCGTGATGATCGACCTGCACGCTCACGTGGGCCGCGCGCGCGCGGCGGTCGGCTACGATCAGCTCATGCGAATCATGGATGCGGACCGGGTGACGGTGGAGGCGGGCGACCTGGTGTGCCTGCACACTGGCTTCTCGCAGCTGCTCCTGGAGATGAACCGGCGGCCGGACGCCAATGTCCTCGAACATGCCTGCGCTGCGCTGGATGGGCGCGACCGCAGGCTGCTGCAGTGGATCACCGACAGCGGGCTCGCGGCGTTGATCGCCGACAACTACGCGGTAGAGGCGCATCCCGCCGTGTCACATCCGGGCCGCTGCGCCGCGCTTCCCCTGCACGAGCATTGCCTGTTCAAGCTCGGGGTGAACCTGGGAGAAATCTGGTACCTGACGGAGCTCGCCGGCTGGCTGCGCGCCCACGCGCGCAACCGCTTTCTGCTCACGGCGCCGCCGCTGCGGCTGCCGGGCGCGGTCGGTTCGCCCGTTACGCCCGTGGCCACGGTCTGATGCTGCCAGCATGAGCTACGTCACCGGTGTCGGGCTGACGCCGTTCGGCAAGCTGCCTGGGCGTGCGACGCTCGATCTCATGAGCGAGGCTGCCGCCGCAGCACTGGCCGATGCCCACCTCGAGCGCGCCGACGTGGATGGCCTGCTGTGCGCGTACTCGACGACCTTTCCGCACTTGATGCTGTCGACCACGTTCGTCGAGCACTTCGGGCTCGCGCCCACTTACGCGCATTCCCTCCTGGTTGGCGGCGCCACCGGCTTCGCCATGGCGATGCTGGCGCACACGCTGGTCGAGGCGCGCGTGGCGCGTAACATCCTCGTCGTCGCTGGCGAGAACCGCCTCACTGCTCAGAGCCGCGATGCAGCGGTGCAGACACTGGCCCAGGTCGGGCACTCCGAATACGAAGTTCCGTTGGGCGCGACCATCCCTGCCTACTACGCGCTGGTGGCTTCGCGCTACATGCACGAGCACGGAATTACCGAGGCGGACCTCGCGCAACTCGCCGTGCTCATGCGCCGCAACGCGCTCGCTCACCCGGGAGCCCAGTTTCGCGAGGCGATTACGGTCGAGGACGTGCTCGCGTCGAAGCCGATTGCCTCCCCGCTCAAGCTGCTCGACTGCTGTCCGGTGTCGGACGGCGGTGTCGCTTTCGTCGTGGGACGGGAGCCTACCAGCGCGTCGCGCGTACGCATCCTCGGCGCGGGGCAAGCGCATACGCACCAGTACGTCAGCGGCGCACCCAGTCTCACCGAGTTCGGCGCCAGGGCGAGCGTCGAGCGCGCGCGCAGCCACGCGGGCGTCGAACTGTCCGACGTGCGCTATGCCGCGATCTACGACAGCTTCACCATCACGCTCACCATCCTTCTGGAAGAGATCGGACTGGCGCCTCGGGGCGAGGCCGGGGCACGCGCCCGGGACGGTTATTTCGACCGTACCGGGCGGCTGCCGCTCAACACTCACGGCGGGCTGCTGTCCTATGGTCACTGCGGCGCGGGCGGTGCGATGGCCCACCTGGCAGAAGCGCAGCTGCAGATGACCGGCCGCGCCGGCGCGCGCCAGGTCAAGGACGCTTCCGTCGTGCTGCTGCACGGCGACGGCGGCGTGCTCTCCTCTCATGCCAGCTTGGTTCTGGAGGCACGATGACGCAGGGCGCGGTGCTGGATTGGACGGCCGGAGGCGCGGGGATTGCATTCCAGAGTTGCCGGGCGTGTTCGCATACCTGGTACTTCAGGCGCGGCTTCTGCCCGCGCTGCGGCGCGAACCCCCCGGCTGAGCACCAGGCATCGGGGCTGGGCACGGTGCACGCCGCTACTCTTGTCACACGCGCGCCGAGCGAGGAGCTGCGGGCGCACGCCCCATATCTGATCGTGCTGGTCGACGCCGACGAGGGATTCCGCCTGATGGCGCACGGTGCGCATGATTTGCGCATCGGCGCGCGTGTGCTCTGCCGCTTCGTCCCGTTCGGCGACCGGCTGATTCCGTTCTTCGACCCCGCATGAAGCCGGCACGGGCGCCCTTGCGCACAGTGCTGGCTCCGCGCTCGGTCGCGGTAATCGGCGCATCGGAGAACCCCAACAAGATCGGCGGCCGTCCGCTGCTCTTTCTGTCACGCTTCGGCTTCAAGGGCAAGGTCTATCCGATCAATCCCAAGCGCAGCGAAGCACAGGGCCTGAAGGCGTATCCGAAGCTGGCGGCCCTGCCCGAGGCACCGGAGGTCGCGCTCATCGTGGTACCGGGAGACCTCGCGCTCGAGGCGGTGGAGGAGTGCGCCGCGGCCGGGGTGCGGGTCGCGATTGTGATGGCCTCTGGCTTCGGCGAAACCAGCGACCCCGTCGCGCGCGGTCAGCAGCAGCGCATGGTCGAGCTCGCGCACGCCAGCGGCATGCGGATCATCGGCCCGAATTCGCAGGGACTCGCCAACTTCGCCTCCGGCGCGGTGCTGAGCTTCTCCACCATGTTTCTCGAGGCGCCGCCGCAGGATGGTCCAGTGGCGATCGTCAGCCAGAGCGGAGGTATGAGCGTGGTGCCGTACGGCCTGCTGCGTGGCCGTGGGATCGGCGTGCGCCATGTGCATGCCACGGGTAACGATAGCGATGTCACCGCCGCCGAGCTGGCTTCGGAAGTAGCCGCGGAAGAGGGTCTGAAGCTGCTGCTGCTGTATCTGGAGAGCATCAGCGATGCAGCGGCGCTGGCGCAGCTCGCGCGCGTTGCGTGTGAGCGCGGACTGCCGATCGTGGCGCTCAAAGCGGGACGCACCCCAGCCGGCCAGGAGGCCGCGCGCTCGCACACCGGCGCGCTCGCGAACGAGGATCGCGTCGTGGATGCATTCTTCGCGCAGCACGGGATCTGGCGTGCCCGCGACATGAGCGAGCTGGTGCATGCGACCGACCTGTACCTGAAAGGCTGGCGGCCCGGGGGACGACGCCTGGTCGCCGTGAGCAATTCCGGTGCGGTGTGTGTGATGACGGCCGATGCCGCGACCACGGTGGGCATGCCCATGGCGCGCCTCAGCGCGGAAACGCGTGGGGCGCTGGCGAGCATTCTTCCCAGCTTCGCGACGACCACCAATCCAGTCGATGTGACCGCTGCGCTGCTCTCCAACAGCCGCCTGTTGAGCGACATCCTCCCGGCTCTGGCGCGCGACCCGGCGGCAGACGCCTTTCTGATCGGCATCCCGGTAGCCGGGCAGGGTTATGACGTAGAAGCGTTCGCTCGCGATTCCGCTGCCGTGGCCGTGCAGACTGGCAAACCGTTGGTGGCCGCCGCGCCGCAGCCCAGCATCGCCGCCAGGTTCCGGGACGCCGGCCTTCCGGTGTTCGCCACCGAGAGCGAAGCGGTGGCGGCGCTGAACCAGTTTCTGTCGCATCTCGAGCTGATGCGCGCGACGAAGCACTTCGACGCGCCGAGCCATACGCTCCTCGCGCGGGCGAGCAACCCGGCGAGAATGCTGAACGAAGCGGAGAGCCTCTCGCTGCTGGAGAAATATGGCGTGCCGGTCGTCGAGCGCAGGTTGTGCGGCAGCGCGGAGGAAGCCGTGCAAGCGCTGGCAGCGCTCGGGGCGCCCGTCGCGGCAAAGGGATGCTCGCCCGATGTGGTACACAAGTCGGAGCTCGGCTTGGTGCATCTGAAACTCAGCACCGAGCAGGACGTGCGCGACGTTTTTGCCGACATCGAGCGCAGGACGCGTGGACAGGGACTGCGCTTCGACGGCGTGCTGGTGGCGAAGATGGTCAGCGCCCGGCGCGAGCTGATGATCGGGGCGCGCATCGATCCGGTGTTCGGACCCGTGGTTTTGATCGGCGACGGCGGGAAGTATGTGGAGGCGATCCCCGACGTCGCGCTGCTGTTGCCGCCGTTCGATGCGGCGGCGGTGGGCCGCGCGCTGTCGCGATTGCGCATCGCACCGCTGCTGGCGGGTGTGCGCGGCGAGGCGCCGATGGACATCGAGGCGCTCAGTGCCGCCGCCGTGGCCGTCAGCCGTGCCATCTCGGACGAAAATTCCGCTGTGGCGAGCCTCGATCTCAATCCGGTGATCGTGGGCGACGTGGGGCAAGGCTGCTGCGCAGTGGACGCGGTGGTGTACGTCGCCGACGAAGCGCGCCGCGTGTAGAACGCGTTGACCGAACGTTCACCCGAGTTCGAGGCGTTGCTGTCGGCCGCGCTGGCGGAAGCGCGGCGTTGGCTTGCGCCCGAACAGATCGAAGTCTGGCTGGACGGGGCACGCCGCTTGGCGGACGCGTGTGGCGGGCTGGAACCGGTGGGAACCTACCTTCGCGTCGTGCCCGCCGTTGCCAGACAAGGCGGCGACGCAGCCCTGACGCGCATTATCGCCACGGCCCTCACCGTTGCGGCGCAGGCGCACGGTCACGCGGTCGATGCATTTCTCTCCGCGCTGCCGATCGCCGCGCGCCATCTCTACACGCCTGACTCGCTGGCCGCCTTCCTCGATGTCGTCGATGAGATCGCGGCGCTTGCGCCGGGCGGGCTGGTGCCGATGCTCGAGCGCCTCGGCCCGCTGCTCGAGCAGCTGTCAGTCGACGGGCTGCGCCGCTGGGCGCTGCTCGGCGTCCAGGCGCACTCGAGCGATGCCGGCGATCAGAACGCCTGGTTTCGCCTCGAGAGGAGTGACGCCCGGGCGGTGCTGCGCTCCTCTGCCGAGGGCACTCCATTCACGGATGTGGAGCGCAGGCTCGGTTTCTATTTGCGTGCGTTGTGGGGCTTAGGCGCCGAATTACACGCCGCGACCGCGGTTGCGCCGGGTGACAGCAGGCGGAACCGACGCGTCTCCATCGTCGACGGGGCTGTGCGCATGCCCCAGGTCTTCGACGTCTTCCCCGGCCAGGACGGTCCCACGCTGTACCGGGCTGCGGTCGCGCACGCCGCGGCGCACCTCCTTCACTCGACGCAGCGCTTCCCGCTGCGTGAGCTGCGCCCGATCCAGGTCGCGATCGTTTCGCTGATCGAGGACGCTCGCGTCGAGCGCCTGGCAATGGCCGAATTGCCAGGCTTGCTGAAGCTTTGGCTTCCGTTTCACGTGGCGCTGCCGAGCTCCGCCGTGAGTGCCGTCTCCTTGCTCGCGCGGCTGACTCGCGCGCTGATCGATCCCGCTTATGAGGACGACAATGCTTTCGTGCAAAAGGGCCGCGCGATGTTCGCGCAGGCAGCGGCGGGCGGCCTGTCCGACCCGGCCGTTTCGCGCAGCATCGGCGGCCTTCTCGGCAGCAACCTGGGCCAGATACAGGTGCGCTTCAACTTGAAAACCTATCTCGTCGAGCCGCTTTACCGCGACGACAACGTGTTTCTGTGGGACTTCGGGTCGCCCGGACAATCACGGGCGGACGATCAGGACATCCACGAGGAAGTGAGTTCGAGCGTGGCCGAGGATGGGAAACGGGGGGAAGCTCGCAGCCAGCGCGACGGGCGGCCCGACCCGACCGAGGAGGGTGCCCAGCGCGAGGCGGCGTCCGCGCAGGAGGTGGAAGCGTTCGAGCTGGCGCCGCCACAGCCCTATCGCTACGACGAATGGGATTACGCGAGCGGCATGAAACGCCCGCTCTGGTGCACCGTGCTCGAGAAGCGGGTGCGCTTGGGCCTCGCGGGCGATATCGACCAGGTGCTCCGGCGCAACCAGGAGACGGTAAACCGCCTCACCACCCTGATACGGGCCGCTCAGGTGGAGCGGCCGCTCAGACTGCGCAAGCAACTCGAAGGCGACAAGCTCGATCTCGATGCGAGCATCCGGGCGACGGTAGACATGCGCTCCGGGCGCAGTCCCGACCCGCGCATCCACGAGCGGCGCGGCAGGCGCAGCCGGGATCTCGCCGTCCTGCTGCTTCTGGACCTGTCTCAGTCGACCAACGACTACGTGCCGAGCGCCGGGACCACGGTGCTCAATCTTGCGCGCGAGGCCACCGCCCTGGTGGCGGACGCGATGGACAAGATCGGCGACAGCTTTGCGATCCACGGTTTCCATTCCAATGGGCGGCACGAGGTCGAGTATTACCGCTTCAAGGATTTCGACGGCCCGTATTCCGATGCGGAGCGCGCACGGCTCGCGGGGATGACCGCTCAGCTTTCGACCCGCATGGGCACGGCGGTGCGGCATGCGGGGCACTTTCTCCGTCAGCGCCGGGCGGCGCGCAAGCTGATCCTGGTGGTGACCGACGGCGAACCGCACGACATCGACGTTCACGACCGCAAGTACCTGGTCTTCGACGCCAAACACGCAGTCGAAGAGCAGACGCATCATGGCGTTGCAACCTTCTGCATCAGCCTCGACCCCGGGGCCGACGAGTACGTCGCGCGTATCTTCGGGTCACGCAACTATCTGGTCCTGGACCACCTGCGCCGGCTTCCCGAAAAGCTTCCCCTGCTTTACATGCGCCTGACGGCCTGACGCCGTCGGACCGGCCGCCGTTCGACTGCAGCCTGTGCCTCTCGCGGGCGCGGGACTTGCCTGGGTTTGCGCGCGTATCTACGCCACGCCCGCAGATCCAGACTCCGCTCAAGACAGCCATGGCGCCCGAGGATTTACCAGTCGCCGCACAGCGACAGACCCCCCGCGCAGACCGCTTCAGGCGGCAGGTGGTGGTCATCTCGAGCGCCATCCTCACGCTCGCCGTGCTGTTGTCACTCTTCACCTACATGCACGGCCGGTCGGTGAACCTCACCACGACCGGATTCGTCGATCACGATCTGCCCAGCGTCTCAATCCTGTTCGACCTCAAGCTTGCCGTGGTGAGCGAGGAGCCGATCCTGTACGACTACTACGCGACCGGGGACAGAGCCCGATTCCGGGCGAGCCATGGCGCGAACGCGCGCAGAATCGAACGTACCCTCGTTCAGCTCAGGCACAGCGATGTCAGCCCCGATCTCACGCTCGGGATCGACGGCCACTTTCGGGAATTGAACCGGCTTGCGGCAGAGCTCGACGCCACCCTGAGCAGCGCAGCCCACGACCCCGCAAGAGCCGGAGCGCTGCTCACCAGCATCAGCCGCCACGCGGCGGACATCAACACCGGCGTGGACAAGATGCTGGCCGTAGTGAGCGGCGACGTCGCGAAACGCGGCAAGGTCGTGCAGGAGGAGGTGGCCACCATCGTGAGCATGGTGGTGGCGTTCAGCCTGGCCACGCTCATCCTGCTGGTCCTGACCGGCTACTCCCTGCGCGCCTACATCCGTGAATCGACCAAGCGCAGGCAGCTGGCGCTGTTCCCAGAACGCAACCCGCATCCGATCCTGAGCGTGTCGAGCGAGGGCAAACCCCTGTACGCCAACCGCGGTGCAGTGCAGATGCTGCGCGATTGCGGCACTTCGGCCACCGACGCCTCGGCGCTGCTGCCGGCGGACCTGGTCGAGCGCATGGATGCCTTACGGCGCTCGCGCCGCGACCGTGACCGCTTCGAGTACGAAGCCTGCGGCCGCCAGCTGGCATGCGAGATCCATCCCTTGCCCGATCAGGATCTCTATCACGTCTATCTTTCCGACATCACCGAGCACAAGCGGGCCGAGCAGAAGCTGATGTATCAGGCTTATCACGACACGCTGACGGATCTGCCGAACCGCAACGAGTTCCAGGAGCGGCTCTCGCAGGCCATCAGTGCGCAGGCCCGCGGTGCCATCCTGCTGCTCAACCTCGATCGCTTCCGCCTCATGGTGGACAGCTTCGGCCACAACGTCGGAGACGAAGTGCTGAAGGCCGTCGCCACCCGCCTCCATCAGATACTGCAGGGCTCGTGGTCCGAGTTTCTCGCCGCCCGGCTGTTCCGTATGGACGGCGCGCGCTTCGCTGTGTTCGCGCCTGGCGTGCGCTCGCCCGCCACGCTCGACGCGCTGGCGGCGCGGATGCAGGAATCTGCGGTCGAGCCGCTTCGCGTGCGCGACCGGCAGCTGCTGCTGAGCTTCAGCGTGGGAGGCAGTCTGTTCCCGGTGGACGGCAACGATGCGGAGACGGTGCTGAGAGGCGCCGACCGGGCGATGCAGAGCGTGCGCAAGCAGGGCGGCAACGGTTACCGCCGCTACAGCACCGAGCTCGACGCCGAGTACACGGAGCAGCTCGAGCTCGAGACCGAGCTGAGGCTGGCGCAGGAGCGCGGCGAGCTCACCCTGCACTTTCAGCCGCAGGTCAACATACGCACTGGCGCGCTGATCGGGTTCGAAGCCCTGCTGCGCTGGAATCATCCCGAGCAGGGCATGATCCCGCCCAACTCCTTCATCCCCCTGGCCGAGAGCACCGGGCTCATCGTCGACATCGGAGAATGGGTGCTGCACACCGCGTGCGTGCAGGCGCGCGCTTGGCTGGACCAGGGGCTGCGCGGATTCACCATCGGCGCAAATGTCTCGGGCCGCCAGTTCGCCGCCGGTGACTTGGCCCAGCGCGTTCAGCGCGTCGTGCGCGATACCGGGCTCGATCCGGGCTATCTCGAGCTCGAGGTCACGGAAAGCGTGGCCATGATAGACGCCGAGCAGACCGTCGACACGCTTGCCGAGCTGAAGAGGATCGGAGTTCGCATGGCCATCGACGACTTCGGCACCGGCCATTCGTCGCTCGCGTACCTCAAGCGCCTGCCGGTGCACCGCCTCAAGATCGACAAGTCGTTCGTGCGCAATGTCACCTCGGATCGCAACGATGCGGCCATCACACGCGCGGTGATCGCGCTTGCCAAGAGCCTGGGGTTGAAAGTCATTGCCGAGGGTGTGGAAACCGAGCAGCAGCGGGCGCTGCTCGCGCGTTACGGCTGCAGGGAGATTCAGGGCTTCCTGATCGCCCGTCCGTCCCCGGCTTCGGACCTCGAGCCGTTCGTCATCCGGCACCTCCAGGCCAGCACCAGAAGCGCGCAGCCGGCCCAGCGCAAGCTGCGGGCCGTCTAGCTCGCACCGACATCCTGTTTTAGCCCGAGGTTCGATGAAACACCGGATCGCTTTTGTCTGTGCTCTTGCGCTGCCCGGACTCTGCTCCGCTGCAGCGCCCGCGATGGTGGGGCAGATCGATGCGGGCGCCCCCATTACGCAGCTGCGCATCAGTGCAGATGGCAAGCTGGCGGTTGCATTCCTCCAGCCGTCCGGGGATCTGCCGTGGGGGATCAGAGTCATCGACACCTCTGTTCCCGAAAAACCGGTCCTGAGGGGCTTCATTGGCGCGGCGTCGCCGGGCCGCTTGGTCCTGGCGCCGGACGGTCGCCAGGCTCTGCTTCTGACAGAGCTCGAGAAAGAAACGTTCGACACCGAAACCCGTCACGAGATTGTCGCCATCGACTTATCCAACCCCGATGCGCCGAAGCCGAGCTGGCGCCGCGAGATTCTCGCGCGCAGGGTGGTCCTGGCGGACGATGCCAGCGCATACGCGGCGTCTCAGCGCTCTAAGACTGAAGAGGGACACTGGCAGACGGTTATCACCTGGGCGAATGGTGAGCGACCGGACGCGGTGATGGAGGAGGCGGGATGGTTGCAACCTGACATGAAATTTTCCGAGGGCGCCCGTTTTCTCGTCTCTATGCAATTTAATAATCAACTCCGGATCCTCGACCTCCGGGAAACACCTTCGGCCTTGTACGAGCAAGGATATACCGGGTACTCCAGATACGATTGCATCGCGGCCATTCTCGAGAGCGGGCACGTTGTCGTGGAAGACACCCGCGTTCCCCGCCTTGGCGTCTATGCACCAAAGGCAGATATCCCTCGCATCGCCACACTGACACATGACGGCAGCAAGCATTGCGAGCGCCTCGGCATCGGGCCCGGGGGAAGCTTGATTCTCGCGGGCGAAATCGGCAGCGGCCGCGTGTACCGCCTCGACCTACGCGATCCCGGCAACCTTGCGTTCGGCGGTTCTTGGCAGTTTCCGGTGAAGACTTATCCGCTCGCGGTTGCGGGCGCGCTCGCCTATGCGGCTGCGGGCGAGCACGGCAGGCAAGTCCAGATTTTCCGCCTTGACGTAGC
>DATJZQ010000056.1:0-4100 GCA_035499005.1 Burkholderiales bacterium
CGATCGTGTCGTTTGCGGCAGCCAGCACGATGACAGGCTGGACGCTCAAGCTGTGGTAAGCATTTCCGGCCGAATCGATGTACTGTTCTCCGATGATTTCCGGTGCAGCGCCGACGATCCCGCTCATCAGAAAGGCGGTAACGTTGAGCTTCTGCCAGGTTTGCAGATCCTCACGCAGAACAATGGCGATCTTTGTATCGAACACGGCAAGTTTCCTGTTGTATTGGCGAAAGCATGACTTGAACCTATGGACCCTATCCTGACCGGACTCAGCCAGCCAGGTCTTGAACGATCGTGCAAGACGGCATCGCACGACTGGATCAGGCTCGCGCCTTCCCAGCCCGGAATCGAGCGGCTCGAAGCGTTTTTCTCGGGACATGCCTACGATTCCCATCAGCACGATTGCTACGCGCTCGGCATTACGTTTGCAGGCGTGCAGTCGTTCGACTACCGCGGCGCACGCGCGGATAGCCAGCCTGGCAACGTCATCGTGCTTCACCCTGACGAGAAACATAACGGACGGGCGGGAGCGAGCGGCGGGTTTCTCTATCGCATGCTCTATCTGGAGCCGCGCCTCATTCGCGATGCGCTTGGCGACAGGGCAAGCAGCCTGCCGTTCGTGCCTACGGCCGTCACGCCACACCCTGAGCTTTTGCAGGCGCTACGGCCCGCCCTCGACGATCTCGGACGCCCGCTCGATCCGCTCGAGATCGACGATGTCGTCGTGACCGTAGCGGAGGCGCTGCTGGCGCTGGATCCTTCCGCGGCTTGCGGGCGCGCCGCGCCGTCGTGTGCCGTTGCGGTCGAAGCGGCAAGGCAGTATCTGGACGCGTACGCCGACGAAACCATCGCGTCCGATCAGCTCGAGCAGTTGACGGGTCTGGACCGGTTTTCACTGGCCCGGCATTTCCGCGCGCGGCTCGGTACGAGTCCCCATCGCTACCTGCTGATGCGCCGGCTCGATCGGGTCCGCGCCGCCATCCGTCAGGGCGAAACGCTTGCGGATGCGGCGCTTACGGCCGGCTTTGCCGATCAAAGCCACATGACGCGGCAATTCAGAAAGGCCTATGGCGTGTCACCGGGGCATTGGAGATCGCTGTACGCGTCGGTATTGGCTTAGATTCACGACCACGCTGTGAACGCGTAGTCGTTTGCATGCCGTTACAGAGGCTGCGATCCGCCGGACACCGTCAAGGCCTCTGCGATTCGCAGCCCTGGCGGGCTGAAACTACCTGAACCGGATGACCGCCTTACCCGGGCCATGTCCGGTCTTGTTTCGTTCGATCGCGTCGGGAGCATCGGCTAACTCGACCACCTCCGATATCTCCACTTTCAGTTCGCCCTGCGCAACGGCTTTCGCGATCTCCGCCAGCTTTTCCGCATCCGGCCGCATCTGCAACCAGACACCGCGTTTGCCTTGCGGTGTCTGCGTCGCAATTTCCGGCCCGGCCGTGCTCACGACTGTGCCGTTGCTCGAAAGGATCTGCCAGGACTGGGCCAACGTGGCACCGCCTACGAGATCGAGCACGAGGTCGACATCGTCCACGAGTCGGGTGAAGGCGGAGCGTTGGTAGTCGATGACTTCATCGGCGCCCAATCCGCGAAGGTAATCGGTGTGGATGCCCCGCGCCGTGGCGAGGACCCGCGCTCCGGCGCGTCGGGCCAACTGCACGGCGAAACTGCCCACCCCACCCGCGGCCCCGTGAATCAGGACGGTTTGCGCACGCTTCAGCTCGCCCGCCTCGAACAATGCCTGCCACGCCGTCAGCGCCGCGACGGGGATCGCCGCGGCGACGGTATCGCTGAGCCCGGCCGGTGTTCGCGTCAATTTATCGGCCGCGATGGCGACGTAGTCGGCGTAGGCGCCGAGGCCGCCCAGCGTGCCCATCACCCGGTCGCCAACGACGAAGCCTTTGACGTCGGAACCGATCCCGATCACTTCACCGGCAAGCTCGACGCCCAATGTTGCCGGGAGCGGCAGCGGGAAAGCCTGTTGCAGCATGCCCTCGCGTATCTTCCAGTCCAATGGGTTGATACCGGCAGCGTGAACGCGGACCAGCACTTCACCGGGCGCGACGGCCGGCGTGTCAACCTGATCGATCGAGACGGCGTCGGCGCCGCCATAAGCGTGGATGCGAAGCGCCCGGTTCATCATGCGTTCTCCAGTGTGGGGTAGTCGACGTAGCCGTTCGGACCCGCCGAGTAGAAGGTGTCGCGTTCCGGCGTATTGAGCGGTGCGTCGTCGGTCAAGAAGCGTTGTACGAGATCCGGATTGGCGAGATACAGACTGCCGAATACGGTCGCATCGGCTTCGCCTTGCGTAATCACCGCTTGCGCACGGGCCTTGTCGAGGCCGCCTCCGTAGAGCAAAGCGCCGTCGAACAACGGCCGCAAAAGCGCCCGGTAGTCGACGTTGCTTGCAGTGCGCGAAAGATGCAGGTAGGCGAGCCCGAGTGGCGCGAGTTGCTCAACGAGGTAGCGGTAGGTCTCTTGCGGCGCGTCGTCGCTCACGCTGTTAAAGCCCATCTCCGGCGCGATCTTGACGCCGACACGATCGCCGCCCGCCTCATCGGCCATGGCGCCGAGCACTTCCAGAACGAAGCGCGCACGGTTCACGAGCGAGCCGCCGTAGCGGTCCGTTCGCTGATTGGTCCCGGAAGACAGAAACTGTTCCGCCAGGTAGCCGGAAGCGGCGTGCAGTTCGACCCCGTCAAAGCCTGCATCGAGGGCATCGCGTGTGGCGCGCCGATGTGCCTCGACGATCTGCGGAATCTCTACAGTCTCAAGCGCGCGCGGCACGACGAAATCCTGCGGTCCGGCGGCGGTGAACACCTTGCCGTTGGCTGCAATCGCCGAGGGCGCGACCGGGCTCGCGTGAGCCGGCAGCAGGCTCGGATGCGAGATGCGTCCGCAATGCATCAGTTGCAGGAAGATCAGCCCGCCTTTGGCGTGGACCGCTTCCGTCACGCGCTTCCATCCCTCGATTTGCGCGGAAGAATGGATGCCGGGTGTGCGCACATAACCTTTGCCCATCGGCGACGGAAACGTGCCTTCGGTAATGATCAGGCCCGCCTCCGCGCGCTGGGCGTAGTACTGCGCGGCGAGGGGAGAAGGCACGCCCGATGCATCGTCAGCGCGCGATCGCGTCATCGGCGCCATGACGAGGCGATTGCGCAGGGTGTAGCGCCCAAGGCGCGTGGGTTCGTCGAGAGGATTCATGTCGATTCCTGTGCGCCGGTCAAAACCGGCAGAGTGTTGTGAATGAAAGAGTCATACGTTGAAGGCCTAGCCAGCTACGGCGGCCCCGAGTCATGCGTGTGTACCCGCGAGGGTGCAGGCGAAGCGTTGACAGGGGTACGCATGGGCCGGGTATTGAGCCGCGAAATAAATGCCCCGTGGCGGAAGCTGCGGGATGATCGGGGTGCCGAGGCGCTAGGAATACGCCGAAGGCCACATTGGTGCTGCCGCATTGGCGAGGCAGCATCGGACCCCGCGCGGTCAGAGACCCCGCGCACGTGCGGAAACACTCTGCTCGGGAACCGGGAGGTCCCGCGTCCTACTGCGTCACGCTGGGAAGCGTCGGGCGCAGTGCGCATCGTGAAGCCTGAGGGCGCACGACGATGAGTTACGGGCGCGGGAAGTCGGACTGCTGCGTAGTACCGGAGAAACTGCCGAACAAGGCTGCGGGTGAAACTCCTGCGGCGGCGGAAGCGGTGGAGGGAAGGCGGCAGGCCAAGGGCAATGCAGTCGCAGCGCGCATGTCCCGCAGATTGGGGCGGGAATATGACATGGGAACGGCGCTCGACGGCATACGACAGACGGCCAGAGGCCGACCGGGTGCGAAGTTCACCACCCTGATGCATCACATCTACGCGGTCGACCGCCTGCGGGCAGCCTACTTTGCGCTTGAGCGCAAGGCAGCGGCCGGGGTGGACGGCGAGACGTGGCAGTCGTACGGACTGGGCCTGGAAGCGCGACTTCTGGACCTGTCCGACCGGCTGGCCCGAGGGGCCTACCGGCCCCAGCCTGTCAGACGCGTGTACATCGACAAGGCCGACGGTAGCAAGCGCCCGCTGGGCGTGCCGGCGCTGGAGGACAAG
>DATJZQ010000057.1:0-14729 GCA_035499005.1 Burkholderiales bacterium
TTCAGCCGTATTCCGGACGTGAGCCAGGCGCATCGCATGCTGGATTTCCGCGCTCAGATCTCGTTGGACCAGGGTCTGATCGCCGTTCTCGCAGACGAAGGTCTGGTCGAGCACGGCGGACGCCCTCGCCTGCGCGCCGTCAACGCGTGACGACTTTCTCTGCCGGATTCCGGGTGCCCGGTTCAGTCCCCGGAATCACGTAGAGTGGGCCAATGCCAAGCTCGAGACGCTTAGGCGTCGAGCGTGCCCTTGTGATCGGGGCGCACCCCGACGACGAGGTGCTCGGTTGCGGGGGGCTGATTGCGCGCCTCGTCGCGGAGGGCGCGCGTGTGCGCATCATCATTCTCTGCGGCGCGACGACTTCGCGAAGGGACGTCGAAGCACCGGGTCGAAGCGATCGCCTGGGGGAGTCGGAATGCGCGCTTGCGGTGCTCGGCATCTCCGGTATCGAGCGTTTCGAGCAACCGGACAACCGCCTGGACACTGTGCCGTTGCTCGATCTCATTCAGTCGATCGAGCGTGCCGGTCTCGCCTGGCAGCCGGACTTGATCCTCACGCACGACCCGACGGATCTCAACATCGACCACCGCATCGCGCACCAGGCCGCGATCACCGCCTTTCGGCCGTTGCCCGGCCGCAATCCGATGCGGATCTGGGCGTTCGAGGTCCCAGGCTCGAGCGCGTGGCAGGATCCTGCGCTCTCCACTTTCCAGCCGTCCGTCTATGTCGACATCGAAGGGCACCTGGAGGTGAAGCTGCGCGCAATGCAATGCTACGTGAGTGAATTGCGGGCGCCCCCGCATCCCCGCTCGCTGGCGGGCATCGAGACGCTGGCGCGCTGGCGCGGGCAGCAGATGGGGAAAGCCGCCGCGGAAGCATTTCATCTGGTTCGCGAGACCTGCTGAGGCGTCCCTGGGCCGGGCGAGTTGCGTGACGCGCTATACTGCGGCCCGCGCTATGACCACCCTCTCATAACCCGGTGCCCTCGCTCGACAGCAGAACGCTGCTCGTGCTCGCAGTAGCGCTGCTGGTCCTGTGGTTCGGAAGCCTCGGCTACCGCAAGCTGATCAAGTCGGACGAAGGCCGCTATGCCGAGATCGCACGCGAAATGGCCGTGACCGGCGACTGGGTCACGCCGCGGCTGAACGGCATCAAGTACTTCGAAAAACCGCCCCTGCAGTATTGGGCCACCGCCGCCGCATACATGCTGTTCGGGCAGCACGAGTGGACGGCGCGCTTGTGGAGCGCGCTCACCGGCCTGCTCGGCATCGCGTTGACGTGGTGGGCAGGGCGGCGGCTGTTCGGCCCACTTGCCGGCGCATACGCCGCGATCGTGCTCGCCAGCAGCCTCATGTACGTGGTGTTGGGCCATCTCAACACCCTGGACATGGGGCTCAACCTGTTCCTGTTCACGGCGCTGATCGCCTTCCTGCGGGCGCAGCGCGACCAGGCGACGCCTCGAGAAAACGCGCTGTGGATGTATGCCGCCTGGGCTGCTGCTGGCGGCGCTGTTCTGAGCAAAGGGATCGTCGGCGTTCTCATCCCCGTCGCTACGCTGCTGCTGTATTCCCTGATCCAGCGCGACTGGCGTCCGTGGCGCCGGCTGCATCCGATCGCCGGGCTGCCTCTTTTTCTTGTCATCGCTGTGCCGTGGTTCGTGGTGGTCTCCATGCGCAACCCGGAGTTCGCCTGGTTCTTCTTCGTACACGAGCACTGGCTGCGCTACACGACGACGATCCACCATCGCATCGAGCCCTGGTACTACTTCATTCCGGTGCTTGCCGCCGGCGCCCTGCCCTGGACGCTCGTGATGCTCGAGGCCGTCTGGCGCGCCTGGAAGCCGGAGCCCGTTGTGCGTTTCCAAGTGCGGCGCTTCCTCGTGATCTGGTGCGCGTTCGTGTTCGTGTTCTTCAGCATCTCCGGATCCAAGATGCCGTCCTATCTGCTGCCGCTCCTCCCTGCGGCAGCGCTGCTCATGGGCTGGCGGCTGACGTCGATGCGCGGCACGACATTGGCGTGGCAGATCGCGCCGTTGATCCTGCTCGCGGCGCTCGCGATCGTTGCCCTGCAGTTCGTCAAAACCTCAGGCACGACACCGGTGGAGGTGATCGAGGCCTACAAGCGTTGGCTCGCCGCCGCGGCGGTGCTGTCGATAGGGACGGCGAGCTACGCGACCTGGGTTGCGCGCCGTGGCAACGTGACACGAGCCGTGGTGGTCATTGGCCTCTCCGGTCTGGTCAGCGCACAACTGATCATCAGTGGCCACGAATCGGTATCGCCTTCGATGTCGGCCTACCGTACGGCGCAGGAGGTGAAGCCTTATCTGAAGCCTGGAGTCCCGTTTTACAGCGTGAGCACCTACGACCAGACGCTGGACTTCTACCTCGGGCGCACGGTGACTCTGGTACAGTACCGCGACGAGATGGATTACGGCCTGCAGCAGGAACCGCAGCTCGCGATTGCGACGATCGACGAATGGAAACGGATCTGGAAGCAGCAGCCCTACGCCTTGGCGCTGGTCGAGAAGGGCCTGTACCGTCAACTCGAGAGCGAAGGGTTTCCCATGCGTCTGATCGCCAACGACCACAGCCGCTACTACATCCGCACGCCGTGACCTTCCGAGCGCGATGAGCGCATTGAGTCTTGCCCTTGTGCTGATCGGCGTGCTGCTCAACGCCGTGGCGCAGCTGATGCTCAAAGCCGGCACCAACGCGATCGGAGCTTTTCAATTCAGTACGGCCAATCTCGCGCCGATAGGGTGGAAAGTGGCGACGCAGCCTTTCATCCTGGGCGGTCTCGCGTGCTACGCCGTCAGCGTCGTTGTGTGGATCCTGGCCCTCTCGCGCGTCGAAGTGAGCATCGCCTATCCGATGCTGTCCGTCGGGTACGTCGTCAATGCTGTCGCCGCTTACTTCCTGTTCGGGGAAGCGGTGGGGGTGCAAAGGCTGGTCGGGATCGGCATCATCATCCTGGGCGTGTACATCGTCGCGAGATCGTGATGGACTACCTCCCGTTCGCCAGGCCGACCATCGACGAGCAGACCATCGCCGGCGTCGCCGACGTCCTGCGCTCCGGCTGGATCACCACCGGCCCGAAGGTGCAGGAGTTCGAGCGCGCCTTGTCGCAGTACCTCGGCGGACGCACGGTGCGCACGTTCACCTCTGCGACCGGCGCGCTGGAAGTGGCGCTGCTCGCGTGCGGGATCGGGCCGGGCGACGAAGTGATCGTTCCGGCGATGAGCTTCGCCGCCACGGCGAACGTGGTGCTGCGCGTGGGCGCACGCCCGGTATTCGTGGATGTCGAGCTCGCGAGCCGAAATATCGATCCGGCGCTGGTCGAGGCCGCCATCACGCCGCGCACACGAGCCATCATGCCGGTGCATTTCGCCGGGCTGGCGGCAGACATGGACCGCGTCTACGCCGTGGCGACACGGCACAAGCTGCGCGTCATCGAGGACGCAGCGCACGCCATCGGGACGCGCTGGAACGGCCGCCTGATCGGGAGCTTCGGCGACATGGTGTGCTTCAGCTTCCATCCCAACAAGAACATGACCACCATCGAGGGCGGCGCCTTGAGCCTCGCCTCGGATGCCGAGCTGGAAACCGTCGAGCTGCAGCGCTTCCACGGTCTCACGCGGGACGCGGACGGCAATGCCGACGTGCTGTTGCCGGGCGGCAAGTACAACCTGAGCGACGTTTCCGCGTGTATCGGGATTGCCCAGCTCGCGCGCCTGCCGGAGTTCAACGACAAGCGGCGAGCGCTGGTGGCGCGCTATTTCGAGCGTCTGGCGACCGATCCGCCATGCCTGCTGCCCGCACGCGGCGGCGAGGGCCATAGCTGGCACATCTTCGCTCCCCTGCTGCCGCTGGACCGCGTCACGCTCGGCCGCAGCGGGTTCATCAAAGCCATGCACGAGCGCGGCATCGGAGTGGGAGTCCACTATCCCGCCATGCACCTCTTGAGTGTCTATCGCCAGCAGGGTCATAAAGAGGGGGATTTCCCCAACGCCGAACGCATCGGACGCGAGACCGTGACGCTGCCTTTGTTTCCCGCGATGAGCCTGTCCGATGTCGACCGCGTATGCGACGCGGTTGGCGAGCTCCTGCGCGGAGCGAAGAAAGCGCATCGCTAAAACCGCGCGAACGATGATGAGATAGGTTCTGAGGTTACAATAGCCGCATGCAGACGCCGGACCTGTCCGTCATCATTCCGGTCTACAACGAAGAAGAGGGGCTGCCGGCGCTCTTCGCACGGATCTACGCGGCCCTCGACGCTCTGCCGCTCAGCTACGAGATCGTGTTCATCAACGACGGGAGCTCAGACCGCTCCGCGGTGCTGCTGCGCCAGCAGTTCCAGAAGCGTCCCAACGTCACCCGAGTCGTCCTGCTCAACGGTAACTTCGGCCAGCACATGGCGATCATGGCGGGGTTCGCGCATGCTCGCGGGCGCCGTGTCGTCACGCTGGACGCGGACCTCCAGGACCCGCCGGAGGAAATCGGCAATCTGATGGTGGAGATGGACCGCGGCCACGATTACGTCGGCACCATCCGCCGCAAGCGGCAGGCTAGCGTGCTGCGGCGTTACGCGTCGCGTGCGATGAACAAGGTGCGGGAGCACATCACGCGGGTCAAGATGACCGACCAGGGCTGCATGCTGCGCGCGTACAGCCGCGATATCGTCGATGCGATGGTGAGCTCTCGCGAGGTCAACACCTACATTCCCGCGCTCGCCTATACCTATGCCGCGAACCCGACCGAGATCGAGGTGACGCATGGCGAGCGCGCGGCGGGGGAATCCAAGTACTCCTGGTACCAGCTGGTGCGGCTGAACTTCGATCTGATCACCGGCTTTTCCGTGGTCCCGCTGCAGCTCTACTCGATTCTGGGCTTTCTGGTGTCGCTCGTATCGGTCGGGTTCTTCGCGGTCATCATCTATCGCCGGTTCGCGTACGGATCCGAGGCGGAGGGGCTGTTCACTCTGTTCGCTATCGCGTTCCTGCTCCTTGGCGTCGCTCTATTCGGCATCGGTCTGCTCGGCGAGTATGTGGGCCGCATCTACCAGCAAGTCCGCGACCGACCACGCTATCTCATCCAGGCCGTGCTCGAAGCCGAGGACGCCGAGGTCAGGAGCCGGCCCGAGGAGACGCAGCTGGCCGAGGTTCGAGTGGCGCCTCGCGCCTGATGGCCAGGCAAGCTAGCGCGGTCGCGTTCGCCTACCACAACGTCGGGGTGCGCTGCCTGTCCGTGCTCTTGGCGCACGACGTCGACGTGAGGTTGGTCGTAACGCACGATGACGATCCCAAGGAAAATGTCTGGTTCGGCAGCGTCGAGGCGCTGGCCCGGTCGCACGATCTTCCCATCGCGAAACCGCGCGACCCGAACGAGCCGCAGCTGGTGCAGCGGATCGCGTCGCTGCGCCCGGATTTCCTGTTCTCTTTCTATTATCGATTGATGCTCTCTCCCGCCCTGCTCGCGCTTCCGCAGCGCGGCGCGCTCAACATGCACGGGTCGCTGCTCCCCCGCTACCGCGGCCGCGCTCCGGTCAACTGGGCGGTAATCAGGGGTGAACGCGAAACCGGCGCCACGCTGCATTACATGGTCGAGAAGCCGGACGCCGGCGACATCGTGGACCAGCAGCCCGTGCCCATTCTGCCCGACGACACCGCCTTCGACGTGTTCGGGAAGGTCACCTTGGCGGCGGAGCTGACGCTGGATCGAATACTGCCTGCCCTCCTCGCCGGCGGTGCACCCCGCGCGGCGCAGGACCTGGCGCGCGGCTCTTATTTCGGCGGGCGCCGACCCGAAGATGGATTGATCGAGTGGCGTTGCAGTGCCGCGGATATTCACAACCTGGTGCGCGGAGTCGCGCCCCCGTATCCGGGGGCGTTCTGCATGGCGGCCGGCAAGCGGGTGCGCGTGCTGCGCACGATGCTGGCGAACGAGACGTTACCTCGCGTAGGGTATCCCGCTCTCTTTTGCCACGCTGGCCGCTGCTACGCGGAATGTGGCGATGGCCGCTGCCTGCGCATCCTGTCTCTGGAGGTGGACGGTACAATGCTCGACGAGCGAAGCTTCCAGCGGGCCGGCACCACCGCGCCGGTGCCGCTGCCAATATCCAAGCCATGAAAAAGATCTGCATCCTCGGCGTCAACGGCTTCATCGGCCATCACCTGTCCAAGCGCATCATCGACACGACCGATTGGGACGTGTACGGCATGGACATGCAGAACGAGCGCGTGGCCGACCTCATGAGCCATCCCCGCTTCCACTTCTTCGAGGGCGACATCACGATCAACCGGGAGTGGATCGAGTATCACATCCGCAAATGCGACACCGTGCTGCCGCTGGTGGCGATCGCCCTCCCCGCGACTTATGTCAAGGAGCCGCTCAAGGTGTTCGAGCTGGACTTCGAGGCCAACCTCGCGCTCGTGAGATCCTGCGTGAAATACGGCAAGCGTGTCGTCTTTCCCTCGACCTCCGAGGTGTACGGGATGTGCCGCGACGCCGAGTTCGATCCCGAATCCTCCGAGCTGGTGATGGGGCCGATCAGCAAGCAGCGCTGGATCTACGCCTGCTCGAAGCAGCTCATGGACCGCGTGATATGGGCCTACGGTTCGGAACAGCGCCTGGACTTCACCCTGTTCCGGCCGTTCAACTGGATCGGCTCGGGATTGGACAACATCCACACGCCCAAGGAGGGCAGCTCGCGCGTCATCACGCAGTTCTTCGGCCACATCGTGCGCGGCGAGCAGATCAAGCTGGTGGACGGCGGTACGCAGAAACGGGCGTTCACCTACGTCGACGACGGCATCGGCGCGCTGATGAAGATCATCGAGAATCCGGCCGGCGTCGCGAGCGGGAAAATCTACAACGTGGGCAACCCGCGCAACAATTACTCGGTGCGCGAGCTGGCGCAGATGATGATCGACCTCGCGCTCGAATATCCGGAGTACCGCGATTCGGCGAAGCGGGTCAAGATGGTGGAGATCGGCGCGGCCGCCTATTACGGCGCAGGATATCAGGACGTGCAGAATCGCGTGCCGAAAATCGACAACACGCGCCGCGAGCTTGACTGGGAGCCGAAGGTCGACATGCAGAGCGCGCTGCGGTACATCTTCGATGCTTACCGCGGGTCGGTGGCCGAGGCCCGCGGGCTGGTGGACTAATACACCTCATGAACCACGAAGGACACGAAGGTACACGAAGAGGAGAGGGCCTAGGATCATTCATGCGGCCGCAACGGGACACGCCATCTCGCATGGGCAAAATACAGTATTGGTTCGCAGTTCCTCGTGTTCCTTCGTGTCCTTCCTGGTGGATGAGTTTGCTTTTGGTTGCGTGACAGTCCCGTGAACCTGGCATTAAAGGTCGATGTCGACACCTACCGCGGCACGCGCCGCGGCGTCCCCAAGCTCGTCGAGCTGTTCAAGAAGCACGCCGCAGAAGCGACTTTCCTGTTCAGTCTGGGCTCGGACAACACCGGCCGCGCCATCAAGCGCGTGTTCCGTCGCGGCTTTCTGGGCAAGGTGCGCCGCACCTCGGTGCTGTCGCACTACGGATTGCTGACCCTCATGTACGGGACCGTGCTGCCCGGGCCGGACATCGGGCGGCGCTGCGCCGAGATCATGCGCCGGGTACGTGACGAGGGCTTCGAGGTCGGTATCCACACCTACGACCACGTGCGCTGGCAAGATCACGTCGGCGAGGA
The DNA here is from genome assembly GCA_035499005.1 of Burkholderiales bacterium. Lineage (GTDB taxonomy): Bacteria > Pseudomonadota > Gammaproteobacteria > Burkholderiales > SHXO01 > SHXO01. Next base: position 7,708 of record DATJZQ010000057.1, read on the forward strand.
GGGCCAGGCCTGGACCCGCCGACAGATGGAGCTCGCGTGCAACCGCTTCCGCGACATCTTCGGCACGGATCCGAAGGTCCATGGCGCCGCCGGCTGGTGCATGAACCGCCACGCGTACCGGCTCACGCAGCTTCTGGGTTTCGGCTACTGCTCGGACACGCGCGGCACCCGGCCCTACGTACCGGTGTACGAGGCCGAGATCGTCGCTTGCCCGCAGCTGCCGACGACTCTGCCCACGCTGGACGAGCTGATCGGGCTCGATGGCGTGACGGTCTCCAACGTAGCGGAGCGAGTGCTCGACCTGAGCCGGGATCCGCCGCCGAGCGGCCATGTCTTTACGCTGCACGCGGAGCTGGAGGGGATGAAGCTCGCGCCCGTGCTCGAGCGCCTGCTCGAGGGTTGGCGCGCGATGGGCTACCGGCTTACGTCGCTGCGCGAATACTTCGAGTCGCTGCCCGACAAGAATCTGCCGCGGCACGAGACAGCGGTCGGACAGGTCCCGGGCCGCTCTGGAACGCTCGCGCTGCAGGGGCCTGAATTTCTGGCTGCTACCATTGCATAGAACAATCGACGCATCACAGGAGGCCCGTCCATGCTCGAGAATCTCGCCGTCCCCGACTTCGAGGCGCCCGCCACTGGCGGCAAGACCTTTCGGCTGCGCGACGCGCGTGGAGCGCCGCTGGTGCTCTACTTCTATCCCAAAGACAACACACCCGGATGCACCGACGAGGGTCGCCAGTTCCGCGACCTCTATCCCGAATACCAGCGCCTCGGCTGCGCGATCTACGGCGTGTCGCGCGACAGCCTGAAGTCCCACGACAACTTCAAGGAGAAGATGAGCTTTCCGTTCGAGCTGCTTTCGGACCCTGACGAGCGCGTGTGCGAAATGTTCGGGGTGATGAAAATGAAGAACATGTACGGCAAGCAGGTGCGCGGGATCGAGCGCAGCACTTTCCTGATCGACAAGGACGGGTATCTGCGCAAGGAGTGGCGCGGCGTCAAGGTGCCGGAGCACGCGCGAGCCGTGCTCGATGCCGTCAAGGGCCTGCGGAGCTGACGCGCGGCTGCTTCCTATGACCCGAGACACCCGAGCTCCGATGTCGCAGCGCAAGCCCGCGGCTGTCACCCGCTTGCATCCCGGCAGCAAGCTGTTCGTCCTCGACACCAACGTGCTGATGCACGATCCCACCAGCCTGTTCCGCTTCCAGGAGCACGACGTCTATCTCCCCATGGCCACACTGGAGGAGCTGGACGCCAATAAGAAGGGGATGTCGGAAGTGGCGCGAAACGCGCGCCAGGCCAGCCGCTTCCTCGACGAGCTGCTCAACCGCACCGGCCACGACATCGAGCCCGGCATCGCGCTCGAGCTGCACGGCGCCAAGGAAGCGACCGGGCGCCTGTTCCTGCAGACCAACGCCATCAACGGTGAGCTGCCGTTGAGCCTCGCCACGAGCAAGGCCGACAACCAGATCCTCGGGGTAGTGCGCCACCTCGCCGAAGGGCAGCCCAAGCGCCAGGTGATCCTCGTCAGCAAAGACATCAACATGCGCATCAAGGCGCGCGCGCTCGGCCTGCCCGCGGAGGACTACTACAACGACAAGGTGCTCGAGGATACCGACCTGCTGTACACGGGCGCGACCGAGCTGCCGGCGGATTTCTGGGACAGTCACGGGCGCGATATGGAATCGTGGCAGCAGGGCGGACGCACCTTCTACCGGGTGCACGGGCCGATGTGCTCCAGCCTGCTGGTCAACGAATTCGTCTATCAGGAATCGGAGCGGCCCTTCTACGCGCAGGTGAAGGAGCAATCGGGCAAGACAGCGATCCTGCAGACGCTGATCGATTACGCGCACCAGCGCAACAGCGTGTGGGGCATCGTCGCGCGCAACCGCGAACAGAATTTCGCGCTCAATCTACTGATGAATCCCGACATCGACTTCGTGACCCTCCTCGGCCAGGCGGGCACGGGAAAGACGCTGCTCACGCTCGCCGCGGGATTGATGCAGACTCTGGAGGACAAGACCTATTCCGAAATCATCATGACCCGCGTCACGGTTCCGGTAGGCGAGGATATCGGCTTCCTTCCCGGCACCGAGGAAGAGAAGATGACGCCGTGGATGGGCGCGCTGGAGGACAACCTGGACGTGCTCAACAACAGCGACGAGGATGCCGGCGAGTGGGGCCGGGCCGCCACGCGCGACCTCATCCGCTCGCGCATCAAGGTCAAGTCGCTGAACTTCATGCGCGGGCGCACCTTCATCAACAAGTTCCTGATCATCGACGAAGCGCAGAACCTCACGCCCAAGCAGATGAAGACGCTGATTACGCGCGCGGGGCCGGGCACCAAGGTCGTGTGCCTGGGCAACATCTCGCAGATCGATACGCCGTACCTGACCGAGGGCAGCTCTGGGCTCACCTACGTGGTGGATCGCTTCAAGGGCTGGACGCACAGCGGACACGTGACGCTGATGCGCGGCGAGCGCTCGCGGCTTGCCGACCGCGCCGCAGAGATTCTCTAGGCTGGAACGCCGCCAGCAGTCCTCTTCCGACGGTCTCACCGGTCAGGTGGCTGCAGGGCCGGTGGGCCACGTAGACACCGCTGTTCTTGGAAACTTATTGCTTATAATCAATAACTAGATAATATACATTCATCTCGTTTCTAGGTTTGCTTCTTCGCCGCGGAACGTCGGGAGCACGAGTCCCTTGGCGGTCTGTTTTCGCACGGCCCGCTCCTTGCTCCCAGTCCAGGCATGAATGAACACCGCCGCTCCCGCTGGCAAATCAAAGATACGGTCAACTCGTCCTGGGAGAATCTGCCCGGCGTCTACACGCCCGGAGAGATCGACGGGATGCGCCGGCAAGGCTGTTTTGTTGAGGCAAGGCTGGCGCAGGAAAGCAAGCCTGCCGCCGAGGACAAGCAGCCGCGGCCTTTCTATCTGATGTCCGAGGAGTAACTTCAGTAGCGCGTCGGGTCGGCTAGGTTCTCGAAGCGTGTGTATTCACCGAGGAAGGCAAGCTTGACCGTGCCGATGGGGCCGTTGCGCTGCTTCCCGATGATGACCTCGGCAATGCCTTTGTCGTCGGTGTCCGGGTTGTAGACTTCGTCTCGATAGATGAACAGGATGACATCTGCATCCTGTTCAAGCGCACCAGATTCGCGTAGATCCGACATCACTGGGCGCCGATTCGGACGCTGTTCGAGGCTGCGATTGAGCTGAGACAGCGCCACCACCGGGCACTCCAGCTCTTTCGCCAGTGATTTCATCGAGCGCGAAATCTCGGACAGCTCGGTAGCGCGATTCTCACCCGTGGTCGAAGCCGACATGAGCTGCAGATAGTCGACCACGATCATCCCGAGCTTCTTGTACTGTCGATGGAGCCGCCGCGCGCGGGCGCGAAGCTCGAGCGGGTTCAGCGCAGCCGTTTCGTCGATGTGGATCGGCGCGTCGTTGAGCTTGCCCACGGTGGTGGTGAGCCTCGCCCAGTCATCGTCGTGCAGGCGTCCCGTCCGCAGCTTGTGCTGATCGAGCTTTCCGACCGAGCCGATCATGCGCATGACGAGCTGCGTCGCCGCCATTTCCATACTGAACACACCAACAGGAAGCCCTCCGCTCAGTGCTGCATGCTCGGCGATATTGAGCGCCAGCGACGTATTGTGAGTAACGACGTAATCGTCGGTGATATACAGGCGGCTGGGATGTGTAACGGCGATGCACTGAGTATCTGCTACTCGCGTGGGCTCGATCGAGACGAAAACGGGACGCCAACTCCTTTCTGGTTTCGAAAGCGCCCGATCGCGCTTATGCGTGAGCAGAAAAAGAGACCTCGGCTCGTCGTGGTGGATGTTGCAGACGAAGGCCGGCAGACCTTCTCGCTTCTCACCGAGATACGAGTAGGTGGTGCGCTTCGAGCGGAGAGTGCACCATCCGCCGAGGGAGCGGACCAGTTCGACGACATCTTTAGCGAGCCGCTCGCTGCTCGAGCAAAACCGCATGCTCCCCCACCGTTCAACCCAGCCGTCGGTATCGAGCAAGCCTCGCAGGAGGTCAAGCCGGTCCTGCCGTCGGGCAGCCAAGTAGACCGGCGGTATGAATTTCTCTTCGCTCTTGAGACCCCACAGCCCCAGTTCCCTTAGCGCCTCTTTGATGCCGTTGGGGTGTACCCCCCAGAAGCCTTTGCGACGCGATCCATCAGCCTGGACAATCCGCCAGTCGTATCCGCCGGCAGCACGCAGGACAAACTCTTCCCCAACGCTCTCGCGCAACCTGCTGAGCATCTCTTCATCAGCCGTCGAGAAGACAAGGTGGCCTGATATTCTTCCATCACCAAGTAAAGCCCCCAGCAGCCACGGGGCGAGCGGTAGCTCCTTCGATTGACCAAAGTTGCCGCTGGCTGTGTCAATCCAGAGTCGATGCTGATAGCGCTTAGCCTTCAACATCGTGATCACGCGCTCCGTCGACAGCACTCGCGCCTCGGGCCAGTCGCGGTAGTACACCTTCCAAAGGTGCTCGCCGCAGCACTCTGTGGAGCGACCGTCCGAGAAAGTCACGCGGTAAACCTGCTTGCGCCCTTGAGGGAAGACACCGCTCACGCGAGAGCGACTGCCATCAGTCGAAGCCAACTCATCACCTAAGCGCAGCTCGCCCATGCGCTTCCAGCCGTCGACCGTCTTGACTTTCGCATCCAGCGGTTGAGCTTTCCCCATACTCGGTCGACCGGCGATGATGATCAGATCTCCTGCCTGCAGACCGGACGTCATGCGGTCGAGGTCGATGAATCCGGTCGCAAGGCCGGTCACGTCGCTGTCGCTCTGACGGTTGTACAGCAGATCGATGCGCTCCACGACGCGCGTGAGGAGGGGCGGCATCTCCTGAAACCCCTGCCGCCCGCGCGCGCCCTGCTCCGCGATCTCGAACACTTTGGACTCGGCCTCGTCGAGGATCTGGTGCGCCTCGCGCCCCATCGTGTTGTACGCGGTGTCGGCGATCTCCGTGCCGACCTGAGCGAGACGCCGTAGAATCGCGCGCTCGCGCACGATCTCGGCGTAGCGGCGGATGTTCGCTGCGGAAGGCGTGTTGCCGGCCAGGGCGCTGAGATAAGGCAGACCGCCCACCGTGGCCAGCTCTCGCGTCGACTCCAGCACTTCGGCGACGGTGACAACGTCCGCCGGCTTGTTGTGCTCGATCAGCCGCGAGATGTGGCGATAGATGACACGGTGATCGGCTCGATAGAAATCGCTCTCAGCGATCAGGTCGGCGATGCGATCCCAAGCCGTGTTGTCGAGCATGAGCCCGCCCAGCACTGCCTGCTCCGCCTCCAGCGAGTGGGGCGGCAGCTTCAGGATGTCGACCTGCGCGTCCTGAGCGATGTGGGAGACGGATTGGGCCACGGCACGCTGGCTTCGGAAGTCGGGTCAGTTCTATCGCAGGACGCGAAGCGGGCCATTGTACCGCCAGCTTCGTGTGTCTCGCACAAACAAAAAAGGGCCGGCGCATGCCGGCCCTTTTTCCGTTGCGTTGCCCTGCGGCGACTTACTGCTCGCCCAGCACCGACACCTTGATGTGCGCCTTCGCGTCGCTGTGCAGGTCGAGCATGATCTCGTAGTCGCCCACCTGCTTGAGCGGCCCATGCGGGAGACGAACCGCCGACTTCGGCACGTCGTGCCCGAGCGCTTTAAGCGCTTCGGAGATATCGTAGTTCGTCACCGAGCCAAACAGCCGGCCGTCTACACCTGCCTTCTGCGTGACTTGGATGAGCAGCCCTTCCAGCTTCGCGGCATGGCCCTGTGCTGCGACGAGCACCTCGTTCTGAATCTTCTCCAGCTCGCCGCGCCGCCGCTCGAACTCGGCCACGTTGGCGTCCGTCGCCCGCTTGGCTTTGCCTTTGGGGATCAGATAATTGCGGGCGTAGCCGGGCTTCACCTTGACGATGTCGCCGAGCTGTCCCAGGTTAGCCACCCGTTCCATCAGGATCACTTGCATGGTCGGCCTCGTCAGTGCAGGTCGGTGTACGGGAGCAAAGCGAGAAAGCGTGCCCGCTTGATCGCCGTCGACAGTTGCCGCTGGTAATGCGACTTGGTGCCCGTGATGCGGGCCGGGATAACTCTGCCGTTCTCGTTGATGAAGTCCTTCAGCAGCTCGACGTCCTTGTAGTCGATCTGCTTGATGCCTTCTGCCGTAAAGCGGCAGAACTTGCGGCGCTTGAACAGCGGGCGCGAGCCGCGCTCGTTCTCTTTACGCTTGTCCTTCGCCTTGCTTCCGCTTCTGCCTCTGAATGCCATGATCGCTCCTCTACTCGAATTCGAACTGCGTCACGTGCAGCACGACGCGTGTGCTGAGCCGGCCGCGGCTCGCCAGGAAGCCGCGCAGGCGGATCTTCTGGCCAGCCTGCATCGCGTTCATCCTCTGCGCCGTCTCTCCTACCGCCATCGCGTCCATCTCGAAGTCGAGCTGCCTCGGCGTCCCGGCTTCGTTCTGCGTCGAGTGGTGCTTGAGCGCGAAGGCCAGGATCGGAATTCCGGCGGGCGTGTGCCTCAGCGCCTCCCGTCCGACCACCTCGCCGCTCAACCGCACCTCGTTGTCGTCCAAAGATTAGGCCGGGGTGGGCTGGGCCGCGGGCGGCTGCTGCTCCTGCGGCTGCCGCGGCTGATCGACTCCCGCCGAGGCCGCGCGCGACCTCTCTTGGCGCATCATGGGCGAGGGATCCGTCACCGCCGCGTCCATGCTGACCGTGAGGTGCCGAAGGACTGCATCGTTGAAACGGAACGCGTGCTCGAGCTCACCCAGGCTCTCTTTGTCGCACTCCACGTTCATGAGAACGTAGTGCGCCTTGTGCATCTTCTGGATCGGGTACGACATCTGGCGGCGGCCCCAATCCTCCAACCGGTGGATCCGGCCGTTGCGGGCAGTGACCATGCCCTTGTAGCGCTCGATCATCGCGGGGACCTGCTCGCTCTGATCGGGGTGAACGATGAAGACGATTTCGTAGTGGCGCATCGCATCTCCTTGTGGTGACGCCCCCCG